>JAUYBU010000484.1 GCA_030693045.1 Bryobacterales bacterium
GGCGGCCAGGCACAGCGCGATCCACAGGCCGGCGTGGGTGATGGGCAGCCCGAGATAGCCGCCGCCGCGCGAGACGCGAATGGTGCGCGCCCAGCGCACCTGGTGACGCCAGACGCTGGCCCAGGTCTGATCGCCGAGAACCGTCTCGACCACGGGCCGGGCCAGGACGGCGCGCTTGCCGAGCCCGGTGATGTGGCGCGCCAGTTGATAATCGTCGGCCAGATAATCGGCCAGGGCCGCGAAACCGCCGATGCGGTCCAGGTCGGCGGCGCGGAAAACCAGCGTTGCGCCCAGACCGAACTCGCGCACTCCCACCAGCGGCGCCACCAACACGCTGGGCGCGAAATCGGTGGCAATCCCGAGCGCTTCCCAGCGGCCCGGCAGGCTCTCGGCGCTGGCGCGATAAAGGCAAGTCGATATGCCGATTTTCTCGCCCGCCAGCGGCCGGACAGCGCGGCCCAGGTAGCCGGGTTCCACCAGAATGTCGCTATCGTCCACGAGCAGCACCGGGTAGCGCGCCTGGTGCGCCAGCTCCGCCAGCACTCCCACCTTGCGATTGGGGTACTCAAGGCCGCCGGTGATCAGCCGGATGGCCCGATCCGGAAACTCCGCCTGGAGCCGCTCAATGTCCTGGATGGCCGGGTCGAGCGGATCGCTTACACCGAAAAGAATCTCGAACTCGGGGTAATCCTGGGTGGCGTGCGAGCGGATGGCCTCATAGAAGCGCGGATCGCGCCCGTGAACCGGTTTCAGGATCGAGACCGGGGGCGTGAAGCTGCCGGCGGGTTCGCGCCGGGCCATCTGCCGCAGCGCGGCAATCAGCGACACCAGTTGATACAGGCCCGCCAGGGCCGCGGCGACAGCCATCAGGATAGTCACAGTGCCAGCATCGCCACGCCGCCGGCCACCAGCGCGGCGCCGGCCCAGCGTTTCCAGGTGACTCGCTCTTTGAGATAGCAGCGGGCCAGGATGGTCTCGAACACGTAGGTTGCGGCGGTAGCCGGAACCGCGAATGTCAGATCGGCCACCGAGAGCAGGGTCATGAAGGCGAAAAACGAGACCGCCATGAAGAAGACCGCCAGAATCAGGGGCCAGCGCCGCGCCAGCGCAACCACCGCCCGCCCGAGCGTGCCGGGGCGGAAATCGCGGATCTCGCCGTGGCGCTTCATTTCGACGCTTTGCAGCACGTCGGCGGCGATCGTCGCCCCGACAATGGTCGCCACCAGCGGCCAGGTCACGGCTTGCGCTCCTTCGTAAGCGGGTCTGTGACGCCCACCAGCGCCACTCCCGCCACGATCAAGACCGTGCCGGCCCAGCGCGTGGCCGATAGATGTTCACCCAGCAGAAAGTGCCCGGCAATCGCGGTGAGGACGTAGCCCGAGGCGGTCACCGGCAGAACGTAGCTCAGATCGGCCCAACTGAGCAGCGCCATGCGCGAGAGCATCCACAGAATCAGCAGGCACACGCCGGCCGCCACCCATGGATCGAGAAACGCCGCCACATAAGCCAGCGGCCCCGCGCCCGGCGCCGGTCCGTGGCCGCGCAGCCCGCGGCTCAGCGACGCATTGCCGGCCACGTTGCTCAGAACCACCACCGCGGCGGCGATCGACGTCTTGCGAACCAGCCGGGAACCCTCGGCGCTCATCGTGCGGCTCAGTCTCCCGGCCCGGCGTCGGCGCAGGCTGCGCCGGGCCGCTTGCGCTTCTCGGACTTGACGAACCGCTTGCGCTTGGAGCGCAGCGCCAGGTATTCGCGCGCTTCTTTGTACAGGCGCCTGCGTTCGTCCCCGTCGAAGATCGCCTTGCGCACCACGCGCCAGGCGGCCCGGGGGCGAAAGTAGTACTCGCCGTAGAAGCGCTCGACCCAGTCGACCAGCTCGGCGCGATCCAGCCCCGGGTAGACGATGTTGGGCAACTGGTGGCCGGTCTCGTCGGTCATCGAGTCCAGCGTGATCAGGCCGTTTTGCTTGACGTAGTCGTAAAACTCGGTGCCCGGATACGGGTGCGCGATCGAGACCTGAACCGTGTCCACGTCCAGCCGCTTAGCGAAATCGACGGTGCGGCGAAGGCTCTCGCGCGTTTCGCCCGGCAGGCCGACGATGAAGTCCCCGTGGATCAACAGGCCCAGTTTGCGGGCGTTTTGAGTGTAGCGGAGCGCCATGTCGATGGTGGCGCCCTTCTTGATGTTCTTCAGAATCTGAGGATCGCCCGTCTCATAGCCCACAATCATGAGCCGGCAGCCGGCCTCTTTCATGGCCTTGAGCGTCTCGTAGTCGGTGGTGACGCGCGAGGTGCAGGACCAGGTGAGGTTGAGCGGCTTGAGCTGCTTGCAGACCTCCAGCGTGCGGGCCTTCTGGTAGTTGAAGGTGTCGTCGTCGAAGAAGATCTCTTTGAGGCCGGGGAAGTTCTCCATCGCCCAGCGCGCCTCATTCGCCACGTCGCCGGCCGAGCGCTGCCGCCAGCGGTGGCCCGAATGCGTCTGCGGCCACAGGCAAAACGTGCACATGGCCGGGCACCCGCGCGAGGTGTAGAAAGCGATGAATGGATGCAGCAGGAACGGCACGTTGTAACGCCGGAAGTCGAGATCGCGCTTGTAGACTTTGGTAACCCAGGGCAACTGGTCCAGGTTCTCGACCGCCCCGCCGTCCGGGTTGTGGTGAAAGCTCCCATTCGCGCGGTAGCTGACCCCAGCCAGTCCGGCCAGCGGCGCGCCCTTGGCGAACGCGGCGATCTGATGGTCGAATTCGCGACGGACCACGAAATCGATCGCCGCCGAGGCCCGCAGGCACTTCTCCGGCTCGATGGTCGCCGGCGGCCCCACGAAGGCGACTTTCAGGCGCGGATTCGAGTCCTTCATCCTTTCGGCGATCTTCACGTCGACGTGAAATCCGGGCGTCGAGGTGAACAGCACCAGCAGCTCGAAGTCGTTCGCCATCGCCACCGTCTGGTTGATGGAGATCTTGTGAGGCGGCGCGTCGACCACCTTCGAGTCTTCCAGCATCCCGGCCGGGTAGCACAGCCAGACCGGATACCAGTACGACTCGATTTCTCGCGAGGCCGGCCAGCGGGAACCCGCGCCGCCGTCGAACCCTTCAAACGACGGTGGATTCAGAAATAGCGTACGCATTGGGGGCTTCTTTGAGCTTAAGGCAGTGGAAGGGGTTCGCACAACCGGCGGCGGCTGAGCGTTTACTGAACTTCAACCGCCGTTGAAACCTGCGCCTGCTCGGCGGTCTTCTTGGTGAAATTGGAGAAGTTGATGTTCATCTCGGCGCGGCCAACCAGGCGCGTTTCGATGCGACTTTCCACGTGCTTGAGCAAGGAGAGGCCGTCCTGGATCTCATACACTCGAACGAACTCGACCTTTTTCAGGAACACCGACGGATTCCTGACGAAGGTGCCCGACTCGCGAACCGGAAGGTACGTCGCGGCGTCCACCCAGATTTCGCCCTTGAACAGCCCGACCCGCTTCTTCTTGGGACTCACCGAAAGAATGTGGACCTTGTTTCCATCCCGTTCGAGCGATGCTTTGTACTTGAAGCGGTAGTTCTCCGGTGTGATGCCCATGGTCTTGCCGCCCTCGCGCGCCGCGGTTTCGGCGGTCAGGTAGCGGGCGATCACGTCCTTTTTTATCGTGTTGTCGCCGTCAAACCGGATCGCGCGGTAGGTGATTTCGCCCAGGCGGGAAATATAACGCAGCGCGTGCAACCTCCCCTGCTTCTTCAATTTAGGGAGGCTGGCGTCGATCTCGACTTCCATCGACAGACCGCGCAGACCCTCTTGTTGCGCCTGCGTGGCATTCACGTACTGGTCAACGATTTCGGTGACCCGCGCCGAAGGAGGGCCGGGGTCCGCCAGCAGAACCGGCGCCACCGCCAGCGAAACGACGAACGCTAGGATCGGGAATTTCAACAAATTACCTCAAAGCAGCTCGTTCCGGCCGCCGCAGGCCGAGCACGAAGACTTTTGGAGTACACTCCGCCCTCCGGTCGGCTGCGCATACAACCATTATAGACTCTACTAGGTTACGATGCTCGGCGCAACCACAAAGTTTCCCCTTCCAGCGGCAAGATCGGGTACCATAGCGCGTATGCCCCAGATCCAGGTAGGCGCAAGACGCGAGGAGCGGTTGCTGGTGACCAGCGAAGAGGCCATCGATTTCCTAGGTCTGGAGAGTGCGCGAGTGCTCGCCACCCCCTACCTGGTCGGTCATCTTGAGTATACCTGCCGCAACCTGGTGAAACCAATGCTCGACGACGGCTATGACACCGTCGGAACGCATATCGACCTGAAGCACCTGGCGGCCACGCCAGTGGGCATGGCGATCACGTTTGTGGCCGAAATCCTCTCGGTCGAGGAGCGGCGGGTGAATTTCCGCGTCCAGGCCTACGACGAAAAGGAAAAGGTCGCCGAAGGCACGCACCAGCGCTTCGTCGTAAACGTAGCGCGATTCGCCGCGCGCCTGGCCGAAAAGGCGGCCACTCCCTGAGACTCCCAGTTCATAGGGGGAGCGAGACGGGCAGGGTGATGCGCTTTCCGGCGGTGCGGTCTTCGATGGTGAGGACGCCGCCGGCCAGTGTGATGTCGTCCACCTTCGTAAGCCCTTCGGGCGCCGGCGCATAGAAGAGCAAGAAGCGCGACCGAATTTTGGACTTAGCCGGCAGCCAGCGGAACGTGGGCGTCCCGAACATGGGGTTCGCCTCCACCGTTTCACGGCGTGATACGTCGAACGGCTGAGTCGAGAACTCCATCCCGCGCGCGGCCCGCGCGTTGCCGGTGTAATTCATCCAACTCATCACCCAGGGATACTCCGCACGGCGGAAAACGTAGCCGAACAACAGATGCTTGCCGAGATGAAGAGCGGTGACGAAGCCCAACGTTCGTTTCGGGTCCATCTGGCAACTGGCCAGGTCGAGGTAGTTCTGTTCGGGGACGAAACGCAGGTCCGCCTGGCCGCCGTCGACGGCCGGAGCCATCGGCCAGGTGAAATCCCGCAAGAAGACCAACCTGTTCGGGAGCGCGTGCGGCTTCTCCGCTCGAACGCGGCACCGCGCGCCCGGCATGTCCACGACCAGCTTTCCCGGCTCGAGGAACGGAGGCCCGATAGTGGCGTGCTCGGCCCAAGACACGGGGCGGTCGACTGCGACGAGGTTTTCGAGTTCGCTCTCCACGTAGATGACATTCTCACCGTCGACGATTTCGAACGTCCGGGAGATGTTCTCCTGCGCCAGCGGTAACAATGCACTAATCCTGAGCGAACGCAGTTTGCCGGAGGATGGAGAGGAAGTCACCTTCCAGAGCTGCTTGGAGGCCTCGCCGTGGAACGGCATGCCGGCCGCCATCTCTTCGCTGGACGGCGCCCCGAAACCGTCGAGGCAGAGGAAGTGGCCCAGCGTCGCAAGCGGGCTGATTCTCTCCGGGTCGCCGGACAGAACCAGCCTCGCCAGCGTTCCGCCGTTCAGGAGAACGGTGAGGTCGATCTTGTCGTTGGACAGGCTCACCGCTTTTCGTCCATCGGAGTCCGCGGGCCGCTGCGCGGATATCGACAGCGGCAGCATGAGTAAGGCCAACAAGAACTTGCGCATGAGGAACCTCCACTGGTTGTAGCGTTGGCCGGGCGGCCATTAGCCGTCCAGCTCGATCTCCTGGTGCTGCATGCCGCCGTATGGGTACACCGCCACCCGGACGCTGTCGCCTTTGTGCCGCTCCTGAAGGATCTTGATCACCTCTTCCCACGTGGTTGCGAACCGCGCCGCTGGAGGGTAGTTATTCATCAAGCTCCGGGTCATGTACTGGGAGTAGACGATCAGACCTGTGTTCCGGGTCAGGGGCCGGCTCACGCGTGTGGCCGTGATCTGGTAGTAACTCATGCCCCTGCGGCTCATGGTGCGGTTGTTGAGGAAGTGAATCGGGTCGAGCGCCAGCGGATGCTGGATGATGAGCACGCCCGTACCTCCCTCCTTGATGGATAGGTTGATCCAACGCTGCGAGTGGCCCGCCTGCGCGTTCTGCGGATAGCCGTTGGTCACCACGATGTCGGCGTCCCTGAAAGTGGGTGTGCAGTACGTCTTGGCGGCTTCCCGGACGATGGAATGATGCGCGTCCACAATGTCGCCAGAACGGACCTGGATGGGCCTCAGCTTCTGGTCGTACATGAGCTGCACGCTGAAATCCACCTTGGCCATGCGCGCCGCCTCGATAATGTCCAGCCGCATCTCGTTCTTGAAGATCCGGACCGGCCCGGACGTCTTGATCTGCCGCAGAATCACGTTGTGGTTGTGTTCCACCGTGTCGATATGGGACAGCCCAGGCAGAATGGCCTTCGCGCCCCCGCCGTAGCCGGCGTCATAGTGGACTTTGATGCCGCTGAGGGTGATCTTGAGATCGGCATCCAGGAAAGTCTGATTTACCTGCACATTGGTTTTGTAACTGGTAGTGCCGATTTCCTTGCAGCCGTAAAAGCAGGTGTGGTTGAGCCAGGCGTACTTATTGGCTGGTTCCTTTCCGATCTTCTTCTCGACCTCGGTATGAGTCATGGGCCGGTGCGTCGCAAAGGAGCCCATGAACAGGATGTCTTCATCCTTAATTCCCGCGGCCTTCAACTCCTGGAGTACCCACGGAACCATCACGTAGGTCGGGGTTGCTCGCGTAAGATCGTCGAAGGTGATTGCCACCGTCTTCCTGCCGGCGGCGATCTCGCGCAACGGCGCCGTGCCGATCGGCTTGCTCATCCCTTGCGCCAACTGCCGGGCGCTCAGGACCGGGGCGCCGTATCCCTTCATGTTCATGACGTTGATTTCCCAGCCGGCGGGAAAATCCAACCGCTCATCCAGGTTGCCGAAGAACTCGTGCGTGGGAATGATGACGGATTTTGCGGAGCCCTTATTCGCGGCGACCTTTGTAGCCTGGTACGGTCCCGCCATGGCCGTGCCGATGAGGGGCGCCGAACCGACACCTGTGAGGAAATCCCGGCGGTTCACACTGAGCTTTGACACAAACGCCTCCCTCTCGATAACGTGACTAATTTTTCATCGGCCCGCGGAAGAGCCGGGTCACATACCGTCAATTCTTCCACAAACGCGGTGCCGCCGGGCCAGTGCGGGGCCGGTAGGTCTTGCTGAAGCCGTTGCGGCTGTTGGTCACGGTGAACGCGCCGTCGCGCCCGGCCGACAGCTTGATCCACTTGCCCTGGCAGTTGGCGGGCTCCGGGTTGGCGATGAAGTTGTCGGGTGGATTGTTCTCCTTTCCCCCGGCAACCGAGAAGTGGAGCTGCCAGATGTCCTCCAGACCGGGCGCGCCGCGCAGCACTGGCCAGGTCTGAGGGTCGCCACCCTTCCTGGCTCCGTTGTTCATGATTGCGACACGGGCTTGGATGGCATTCTCCAGGGCCGGCGAGGATCCTTTGGCCTGGCCGTGTACGCTGACAAAGTAGACATCCACTTTGTCGGCCAGATTGCCGGGACACCCTAACCCGTAGCTGTAGTGCCCCTCCAGGTCCGACAGGTCGAGCATCCGGAATCGCCCCCATGTGAACAGCAGCCCGACCGACATGTTATCTTCCCGGTCGGAGGCGATCTCGTCGGGCCGGGGCGCCGTGCCGCAAGCCGGATTGGCCTGTCCAGCGCCCTTCACGGGCTTGCCGATGAGCTTCATCCCCGCCGACACCACCTGCACATCCACACCTTTGATCGGAATCCTGTCACCCGGCCTGACGGTGGTGTGGGGCAACTTGTCGCGGATCGCCGAATAGACCGCGTAGCGCTTCTCGACGCCCTTGCCCGTAGTCTGTAGCGGCCCGTTATCCACGATGCGCCCTACCGGGAGCCTGGACGACAGCAGCGCCAGGTCTCCCACGTGGTCCACGTCCAGGTGAGTGACGACGAGGTAGTCAATCCGCTTCAGCCCGGCGGCCTTGGCTGCCTCGACGATGCGGTCCGTGTCACGGCCGTCGAAACCCGGCCACCCCGCATCCAGGAGCATGGACTCTCCCGAGGGAGAGACAACCAGCTTGGCGTTGCCGCCCTCGACGTCAATCACGTACACATCCAGGCTGGCTGCCGGCGCCGGCGGTGGGATCAAGGCGATAAGGAACAGCGAAACGAGGATTCTCATGTGCGTCTCCGATTTGAAAGAACGCGGCCCTCTGGGCGGGGAGCGGTTTCCTCGCCTACTTCTGCAGCAGGAAGTGGCCCACGAACATCGACTCGATGCCCGAGGAATAGAAGCTGCGCACGGCGTCGCGCGGAGTGCACACCAGCGGGTCGCCGAAGAGGTTGAAGGACGTGTTGTAAAGCACCGGCAGCCCGGTCGCCTTGCCGAAGGCGTGGAGCAGCCGCCAGTAGACCGGGTTGTCGTCGCGCGAGACCAGATGCACGCGCACCAGGTCCCGGCCCAGAAGCGCGCTCGCGAAGGTCTTGCTATGCTCCGGCCGCACCTGTCCGACGGTGGCCAGAAAACGGGCGTTCCCGCCCACCTCGAAGTACTCCGCCGCGCACTCGGCCGGGACCGAGGCGGCGAACTTGCGGAACGGCTCGCGGTGCTTGATGTAAATATTCAGGTTCTCGGTGGAATAGGGGTTCAGCGGCGACGCCAGAATGCTGCGATTGCCCAGCGCTCGCGGTCCAAACTCCATTCGGCCGTGCATCCAGGCCACGATCTTCTCGCCGGTGATCTCCGCGACGGCCGCATCCACCAGCTCATCGCCGGTCAGCAGGTAGCGGAAGCGCAGCTTGCAGTTCTCCAGCACCTGCTTGATCTGTTCGGGCGTGAACTCGGGACCCAGGCAGAGGTTGCCCATGCTGGCCCGGCGCGTCTGGCGGTGAACGGTGTGCCAGGCGTAGAGCACGGCGCCCACCGCCGCGCCCGCGTTCCCAGCCGCCGGTTGCACGAACACGTTCCGGAACGCTCCGGATCGCTCGATCGCCGCAACCAGCAGGGCATTCATCGCGACGCCTCCGGCCAGGCACAGGTTCTCGCCGCTGCCGGCCATTGCGACCACCGCCTGTTCGACGGCGCGCTGGAGTCCCGCGGCCACCGCCGGCTTGAGTTTTTCGGGAACGGCGGCGCCGTCCTCGATGCCCAGCCGTTGGTAGAAGCGGGCGCTGAACCCGCCGTGGCTCAGCCGGTCGCCGTCGAAATAGGAGCGGTCGAAACGCGGGACGCGCTCCCCGCCCATCGAGAGAATATCGAGGAACAGCGAGGCGAAGCGATCATCGCCGGAAGCCGACAGCCACTGGACCTTGTGTTCGTCGGCGCGCGGCTCGAAACCGAGCAGCTCGGTGACCCGGCCGTACAGGTCGCCGAACGAATCCGGGTAGTAGATGTCCTGCTCGAGTTGGATCGCGTTTCCGGAAGCGTGCCAGCGCGCGCCGCTGCGGAAGTCCGAGCCGCGGTCGAGGGTCAGAACCGTGGCCTCCTCGAACGGCGAAACGTAATACGCCGACGCGGCGTGCGCCATGTGGTGGCCCACCAGCACGATCCGCGCGTTGGGGTACTTCTGACGGATCCCCAGGTGCAGGCCGCCGGCCGGCCCGGCGGCGAAGGGCCGCGCCACGGCGACGCAATCCACCGCGGCTTCATTCACGCGGGCCATCTCCAGACACGCCGCCATGGCCTCGGCGGGCAACTCGCCCGCCCGCTGCCGGCGCGCCAGCTTCTTCTCCTCCACGGCGGCGACCAGCTCGCCGTCGTTCAGAATCGCGCAGGCGGCCTCGTCCAGCATGCCGCCGATGCCCAGAATAATCATTTTGCCAATGCCTTTTCGATCTTGGCCCAGGTGTCGCGCAATGCCACCGTCCGGTTGAATATCAGTCTCTCCGCGGCCGAGTCTCTATGACCGCTCCCTGACGGTCGCGGCTCGGAAACTCTTGCTGAGCCGCGCGCGTCAGCAAGCGGTACCTGCCGTGTGGAACGGTCATTCCCTGTCGAGTCCTTGTCGACGCAGAAATAGCCCAGCCGCTCGAACTGGTAGCGGCTGCCCGGCGGCGCGCCGGCCAGGCTGGGCTCGAGCTTGCAGCCAGTCACTACCTCCAGCGATGCCGGATTCAGATAAGCGGTGAAATCCAGACCTTCACTGTCGTCTCCCGGATTCTCCCGGGAGAACAGGTGATCGTACAACCTCACTTCGGCGTCCACCGCATGGGCGGCCGAAACCCAATGAATGGTCGACTTTACTTTGCGCCCGTCCGGCGCATTGCCTCCCCGGGTCGCCGGATCGTAAGTGCAATGGATCTCACTTACTTTCCCGGTCTTGTCATCCTTCACCACGCCGGTGCAAGTAATGAAGTAACCATAGCGCAGCCGGACTTCGCGGCCGGGAGCCAGCCGGTAATACTGCTTGGGCGGGTCTTCCCGAAAATCGTCCCGCTCGATGTACAGCACCCGGGAGAAAGGTACTTTGCGAGTGCCCATGCCGGCGTCTTCCGGATTGTTGACCGCCTCCACCTCTTCGACCAGGCCCTCCGGGTAGTTATCGATGACCACCCGCAGCGGCCGCAGCACGGCCATGACTCGCTGCGCGCGCTTGTTCAGATCCTCCCGGACGGCGTGTTCGAGCATTCCGATCTCGATCGTACCGTTGGTCTTGGACACGCCCACCCGGCTGCAGAACGCGCGGATCCCCTCGGGCGTGTAACCGCGCCGCCGGATGCCGCATAGAGTCGGCATGCGGGGATCGTCCCACCCGCTCACGTGCCCGTTCTGAACCAGAGTGAGTAGCTTGCGCTTACTTAGTAGTGTGTAAGTCAGGTTGAGCCGGTCAAACTCGATTTGCTGGGGATGATAGATGCCCAACGCCTCGACATACCAGTCGTACAGCGGCCGGTGATCCTCGAATTCGAGCGTGCAGATGGAGTGAGTAATTCCCTCGATGGAGTCCGACTCGCCGTGAGTGTAATCGTACATCGGGTAGATGCACCACTTACCGCCCGTGCGGTGGTGCTCGGCGTGAAGGATGCGGTACATGACCGGATCCCGCAGGTTCAGGTTCGGCGAGGCCATGTCGATCCTGGCCCGCAGGGTTCGGGAGCCGTCCGGAAACTCGCCCGCCCGCATTCGCTCGAACAGGTCCAGGTTCTCTTCAACGCCGCGGTTGCGATAGGGGCTTTCCTTGCCGGGTTCGGTCAGAGTGCCACGGTGCTCGCGAACTTCCTCCGCGGTCAAATCGCAGACGTAGGCATGACCCGACTTAATCAGTTGAACGGCCCACTGGTAAAGTTGATCGAAATAGTCGGAGGCGTAGAAGAGCCGGTCTTCCCAATCGAATCCGAGCCAGCGGACATCTTCGATGATCGAGTCGACGTACTCGGTCTCTTCCTTGCAGGGATTGGTGTCGTCAAACCGCAAGTTACACTTTCCGCCGAACTCCGCCGCCAGGCCGAAGTTGAGACAGATGGACTTGGCATGGCCGATGTGCAGGTAACCGTTGGGCTCGGGTGGAAAGCGCGTATGCACGCGCCCGCCATACTTGTTGGTCTGTAAGTCCTGGATAACGATGTCGCGGACAAAATTAGATCTGCCATCGGTAGGGCCAGGGTTTGGCGGAGTCATAGTGATTTTCCTCGGTGTGACTTATTCGAGCTTTCGGATAGCCTGGCCGATCCGCTTGAGGCAGGTTTCCCGGCCCAGTACTTCCAGGGTTTCAAACAAGGGCGGCGCGTTCTTGCGGCCGCACACGGCCACTCGAATGGGCTGAAACATTTGGCCGGCTTTGATTCCCAAGCCGGCCGCCTCGGCCCGCAGCGCCGCATCCAAAGCCTGGTGCTCGAACTCAACTGTCGCCAGCACCTGCCGGGCACGCTGCAACGCGGCCAGCGCCATGGGCGCGTCCCCTTTCTGGGGGATGAGTTCGGCGCGGTCATAGGGAGCGAGTTCATCGGCCAGGAAGAAATCGGCCGCCGTAACCACATCGCGCAACGTCTTGATGCGCTCCTGGATCAACGGCGCGATGCGCAGCAGTTTGCCTCGCTCCACGCTAACATAAGGCAGCAACCGATCGGTCAGATCTTCCACCGTCATCGCGTACAGGTGCTGCGAATTGAGCCACAGCGCCTTGGGATCGATGGGGTCGTCGGCGGTGAAATTCACTACGGCGTTCGAACGGTTGATGCCTTCGAACGAGAAGACGTCAGTCAGTTCCTGGCGCGACATTTTCTCGCGGTCGTCTTTGGGCGACCAGCCCAACAGGCACAGGAAGTTGATGTAGGCTTCGGGCAGAAAACCCGCGTCGCGGTAGGTGGCGACGCTGACCACCGGACCGTGGCGGCGCTTGGAAAGTTTCGAG
>JAUYBU010000526.1 GCA_030693045.1 Bryobacterales bacterium
CGGCAACCCCGGAGACCTCGCTGGACGTGTAGCTCCGCCCCGTCGGAGCGGGATCAGGACGGCTTCGTTTTGTTTTGAACATGAGACACCGTTTCCGTTTCCTGTTGAGAGTCGGCCTATCAATTGTACCTGAGTCGCGGGGCATGTCAATAGGGCCAAAAGCGGGTCACCCGCCCCCCACAAACTGGACGATCTCCAGGCGGGCGCCGCCGGCGACCACGGTTGTGGTCCAGGCTTCGCGGCGGACGATCTCGCGGTTCAGCTCCACCGCCACCCGGGAAGGCTCCAGGTTCAGCAATTGGATGAGGCCCACCAGCGACAGACCCGTGGGGACCGCGCGCTCCTCGCCGTTGACGACAATCCGGATCGTTTCCATGCTCAGCCGCGGCGCGCACGCACCCTGGCGCGCGCCACCGGTTTGACACTCCCCGCCGCCCCTTATTATAGTCAAGTCTTGGGGTTTTTAGGCCCTGTTCCGAGGATGAATGCCTGAGTCTTACGTCGAGTTGTACTTTCCCGTGTTTCTTCAGGTGCTGATTGCCATGGCGGTGGCAGGCGGCATGATCGGCGGTTCCTACCTGCTGGGCAGGAAGGTTAAGAACCGCATCAAGGACACCCCGTACGAATGCGGCATCACGCCTACCGGCTCCGCCCGCGGACGCTTCAGCGTCAAGTTCTACCTTGTCGCGATGTTGTTTATCTTGTTCGATATAGAGGCGGTTTTCCTGTATCCCTGGGCGGTCGTCTATCGCGAACTGAAGCTGTTTGCCTTCGTCGAGATGTTCATCTTCATCGTCTTGATCCTGTGCGGTTTTTTCTACATCTGGAAGAAGGGGGCGCTGGACTGGTCGCAACAGGAGCGGCCGCCGGAAGAGCGATAAGCGAGACCGCATGATTCAGGACACGGAAATCGTCGATGCAGCCAGGATCGTGGAATTCTGCCAGTCGCTCAAGGACCAGGGGTTTGAGCGTCTGGCGAGCGTGACCGCGGTGGACCGGCATCCCGCCGAGCCGCGCTTCGAGGTCGTCTATCATATCCATTCCATTGAGCACAACCAGCGCCGCCGGCTGAAATGCCGGATTCCCTCGACGCCGGCCGAGATCGATTCGGTGGTCTCGGTGTGGCGCTCCGCAAATTGGTACGAGCGCGAAGTATTCGACCTGTTCGGCATCTCGTTCCGCGCTCATCCGGACCTTCGGCGGATCATGCTGCCCGACGACTGGGACGGGCACCCGCTTCGCAAGGACTACCCGGTGCACGGTCACCGTTACAGCTACAAGGACGAAGAGGGAGCGGGATGAGCGACCCCGAACATCTTAGCGAGACCGTCACCGCCGCCCTGCGGGAAGCGCCCGCGGGGGAGGGCGGCTCCGCGCGCCGGATGACGCTCAACATGGGGCCGCAGCATCCTTCCACGCACGGCGTGCTGCGCGTTATGTTGGAACTGGAAGGCGAGACGATCCACACGGCGCGCCTGGACATCGGCTTCCTCCACACGGGCATTGAAAAGGAGTTCGAGGTCAAGACCTGGCAGCAGGGGGTGCCCCTCACCGATCGCGTCGACTACCTGGCGTGCCTCTCGAACAACCTGTGCTACGCGCTGGCGATCGAGAAACTGCTCGAACTGGAGATCCCGCCCAAGGCGCAATGGATGCGCGTGATGCTGGTCGAGTTGACGCGTCTGAACAGCCACCTGGTATGGCTGGGCACGCACGCGCTGGACGTCGGCGCGATGAGCGTCTTCCTGTACTGCATGCGCGAGCGCGAAGATATCCTGCGCATCTTCGAAGCCTTTTCCGGCCAGCGTCTGATGACCAGCTACATCCGCATCGGCGGGCTGGCGCTGGAGCCGCCGCGCGGCTGGGACCAGGCGGTCCGCCGCTTCATCGACGCATTCCCGTCGAAGGTCGATGAGTACGAGAGCCTGCTGACCCGCAATCCGATCTGGCTCGAGCGCACCCGCGGCGTGGCCGTCGTTCCGGTCGCGGATCTGCTCGACCTGGGCGTCACCGGCCCGTGCATTCGCGCGGCCGGCATCGGGTGGGATATCCGCAAGAGCGAGCCCTATTCCAGCTACGACAAGTTCGATTTCGAGGTGCCGGTGGCGGCCGAAGGCGACGTTTACGCGCGTTACCAGGTGCGGGTCGAGGAGATGCGCCAGAGCGCGCGGATTGTGAAGCAGGCGCTGGAGGGAATGCCCGAAGGGCCGTGGCAGGCGGATGCGCCGCATGTCGTGCTTCCGGATCGGGAGAAGATGAAAACGCAGATGGAGGCCCTGATTTATCACTTCAAGATCGTGACCGAAGGCTTCCTGGTTCCCCAGGGCGAGGTGTATCAGACGGTGGAGTCGCCGCGGGGCGAGTTGGGCTATTACGTGGTCAGCGACGGCACGGCGCGCCCATTTCGCGTACACATGCGCACCCCCAGTTTCGGCAATCTTCAGGGTTTGCCGGCGATGATCGAAGGGCGGCTGCTGGCGGACACCATCGCCGCCATGGGCAGTTTGGATTTCGTGCTGGGAGACGTGGACCGGTAGGCCGCCCCTTATGACCTTCTCCCCGGAACTCGAAACCAGGCTCGAAACGCTGATGCGCAGTTGCCCGCCGGGGCGCGAAGCTTCGGCGCTCATCCCCATGCTGCTGTACGCGCAGGACGAGACCGGCGCGCTGACTTCCGAAGTGGTCGAAGAGGTCGCCCGGCGGCTGGGGATCACGCCGCTGCAGGCCGACGAAGTCATCAGCTACTACAGCATGCTGCGCCGCCGGCCCGCGGGCCGGCATCATCTCCAGATCTGCACGAATGTCAGTTGCATGCTGCGCGGCGGGCAGGAACTGTACGGCCATGCCTGTAAACGCCTCGGCATCCGGAACCATGAGGTCACCGCCGACGGAGAATTTTCCCTGGAAGAGGCGGAGTGCCTGGGCGCCTGTTCCTGGGCGCCGGCAATGCTGGTCAACTACGATTACCATCAAGACATGACGCCGGAAAAGCTCGACCGGCTGATCGACAGCCTGGAGAAAAAGCACTGACGCGATGCTGTACAACCAACCCAGCCCGCTCGAAGTGAAGGTTCTGACCAGGCGGTTCGGCCTGCCGGATTCGCAGTCGCTGGATACCTACCTGGCGACCGAGGGCTTCCAGGGCTTCCGGCGCGCGCTGGAAATGAAGCCCGAGGAGATCATCGGCGAGGTGATGGCGTCGAACCTGCGCGGTCGCGGCGGCGCGGGCTTTCCGGCGGGGATGAAGTGGAGTTTCGTGCCGCGCGCGTCGTCCAAACCCAAGTACATCGTGGTCAACGGCGACGAAGGCGAGCCGGGCACCTGCAAGGACCGCCTGCTCATCGAGAACGACCCGCACCAGTTGATCGAGGGAATGCTGATCGCCGCGCTGGCGGTGGGCGCGGCGGCCGGATACATTTACATTCGCGGCGAATACCGGCGTCTGATCGAGATCATGGACCGGGCCATCGCCGAGGCGTACCGGAAGGGGTACCTGGGCGAGAACATTCTCGGCTCGGGTCTCCGCTTCGACGTTTACACGCACTCGGGCGCGGGTTCCTACGAATGCGGCGAAGAGTCGGCGCTGCTGGAATCGCTCGAGGGCCGGCGCGGCGTGCCGCGCATCCGGCCGCCGTTCCCGGCGGTGGCGGGCGCGTTCCAATGTCCCACGGTGTTGAACAACGTCGAGACCTTGTGCGCGGTCCCGGCGATCCTGCGCGATGGCGGCGCGGCGTTCGCCGCACTGGGCACGCCGAAGAACGGGGGCACGCGGCTGTTCTGCCTTTCCGGCCATATCAACAAGCCCGGAGTCTACGAGCTGCCGATGGGCTTCAACCTGCTGCGGATGATCGACGAAGTCGGCGGCGGCGTGTGGAAAGGCAAGAAACTCAAAGCCGTGATTCCGGGCGGCTCCTCCTGCCCGATTCTCAAAGCCAGCGAGTGCGATCTGGCGATGGATTTCGACACTGTGGCCAAGGCCAGGAGCATGCTGGGGTCGGGCGGGGTGGTGGTTCTGGACGAAGACACCTCGATCGTTTCTCTGGCTACGCGCGTGATGCGCTTCTACCAGCACGAAAGTTGCGGATGGTGCGTCCCGTGCCGCGAGGGCACCACTTGGTTGCGCAAGTTGCTGGAGCGGTTCCACGCGGGTCACGGCACGCTGGCGGACATCGATCTGATGGGCGACCTGGCCCGGAACATGCTCGGCCGCACCTTCTGCCCGCTGGGCGACGCCGCCGCGATGCCGATGATTTCCTATGTCGAGAAGTTCCGCGGCGAGTTTGAAGAGTACCTGAACCGGACGCCGGGGGGCCCTCTGGGCCGGGTGACCATCGATGGCTGACCTGGTGCGATTGACGATCGACGGAAAGCCGGTGGAGGCGCCGGCCGGCACGCTGGTCATCGAGGCCGCCAGGTGCATCGGCGTTGAAATTCCGGCGTTCTGCTACTACCCGGGCCTGTCCTTGCAGGCCGCCTGCCGCATGTGCCTGGTGGAGGTCGAGAGGGCGCCCAAACTGCTCGCCTCGTGCACTCTGCCGGTGGCCGAGAACATGGTGGTGCGCACCGACACGCCCGCCGTCAAGCAGGCGCGCCGGTCGATGATCGAGTTCCTGCTGACCAATCACCCGCTTGACTGCCCGGTTTGCGACAAGGGCGGCGAGTGCGAGTTGCAGGACATGGTTTTCCGCTACGGCGCGGGCGAAAGCCGGTTCAGCGAGGTCAAACAGCACGTCGAGGAGAAGCGATTCTCCCCCATCGTCTTCTTCGACGCGCCGCGCTGCGTGCTCTGTTACCGTTGCGTGCGCATCTGCAACGAGGGGCTTGGCGTCAGAGCTCTGGGCATCGTCAACCGCGGCGTGGCGTCGGAAATCGGACCCAACCGGGGCGATCGCCTGGAGTGCGACGAGTGCGGCGCCTGCATCGACATCTGCCCGGTCGGCGCGCTCACCAGCGGCATCTACCGCTACCAGACGCGGCCCTGGGAAATGCAGCACGTGGGGACCATTTGCACGTTTTGCGCGAATGGCTGCAAGACCACCCTGGGGGTCCGGAACCACAGGATCATTCGCGGCAACAACCGCGACCGGTCGGGGATCAACGGCGAATTCCTGTGCATCAAGGGCCGTTACGCCTTCGATTTCGTGCATAGCGAGGAACGGCTGCAAACGCCGCTGCTGCGCGTGAATGGCGAATTGCAGCCGGTGTCGTGGTCGCGCGCGCTGGCCGCGGTGGCCGAAAAGTTCACCGAGGTGAAGGCGCGCGGAGGCAAGTTCGGCGTCATCGGTTCGAACCACACCACCAACGAGGAGAACTACTTCCTGCAGAAGTTCGCGCGCCAGGCGCTGGGCACCGGTAACATCGATCACCAGCGCACGGGCGATGTCGCGACGCTGCTTGGGTGTACCCGCTCGCTGGCCACCGTGGCCGACCTGTACAGTACGAAAGCGGCGCTGGTGGTGGGCTCCGACCTGGCGCAGCAGCATCCTCTGTATGCGTTCCAGTTGCGCGCCAATTGGCGACATCATCAGGCCCGCGTCTACACGGTGACCGAAGGGCCGGTGCGCGAGGACCAATATTCGGCCGGGCGCGCGCGCGTCCAGCGCGGCGAGGAACTGGCCGGCGTCGAGCGGCTTCGCGAGCAATTGAAGGCCGAGCCGGAACTGGTGATTTTGTTCGGCGACGCGATCCAGGGCGAAGCGGTGCGCAAGCTGGTGGCTTTCGGCGATTCGCTCGGCATCCCGGTCAAGTACGTTTGCCTGCTTGACTATTCGAATTCGCGCGGCGCCGCCGACATGGGCCTGACGCCGGAGCCCGGCGGCGGTCTGACGCTACCCGAAATGCTGGCGGCCTGGGATCTGGACGTGTTGTGGGTGGTGGGCGCCAACCCGCTCAAGAATGGGGAACTGGCTGCCGATGGCGCGTTCGTGGTGGTGCAGGACCTGTTCCTGACCGAAACGGCACGCCGCGCTGATGTCGTGTTGCCGGCCGCTTCGGCCTACGAAAAGTCGGGAACGGTGACCAGTGCGACCGGCGAGGTCCAGGCCTTACGAGCGGCGTTGAAGGTGATGGGCGCCAAGCCGGATCTTGAAATCTTCGGTTTGATCGCGCGCGAGATGGGGATCGATTTGGGCGTCGCGATGCCGGAGGCGGTGTTCGAGGAAATCCGCCAAACGGTGCGCGGGTATAATGTTCCTTTGCCTGTGATTGCGGCGGGGGGCGCGGCGCAGGCGCTCGCGCCCGAGGCGCCGGTCGCGGCCGCGGGGCGGGCGGATTTGGCTGAATCGGCGCGCAACACGCTGTTCACGTCCGGGACGCTGGGACGCTATTCCAAGGCTCTCAACTCGGTCGAAGAAGCGCCGGGCGGGCTCTATCGATGAATTTCTTCCTGCTCAGTTTGCTGAAGGCGGCGGTGGTGGCGGGGGCGTTGCTGTTCACCCTGGCCTACCTGCAGTGGGTGGAGCGGAAAGTCATCGCTCACATCCAGATCCGGATGGGCCCTTCGCGCGTCGGTCCCCACGGTCTGCTGCAACCGGTGGCCGACATCATCAAGTTGCTCACCAAGGAAGACCTCATCCCGCCCTACGTCAACAAATTCTTCTACATGTTCGCTCCATTCCTGGCCATCACGCTGGCGCTCACCTCGATCGCCGTCATCCCGTTCGGCCCCGAGATCGAGATCTTCGGCGTCCGCACCAGGATGCAGTTGGCCGACCTGAACATCGGCGTGCTGTTCATCCTGGGGATCTCCTCGGTGGGCGTTTACGGGATTGTGCTGGCCGGCTGGTCGTCGAACAACAAGTACGCGCTGCTGGGCGGTTTGCGCAGCTCGGCGCAGATGATCAGCTACGAGTTGCCGATGGCGCTGGCCATCGTGGCGCCGCTGCTTCTGGCGAACACGCTCAGCCTGGGCGAACTGGTGGAAAAACAGGGCGGCGCGTTTCTGGGCGTTGTGCCGCGCTGGCACGTGTTCCAGATGCCGTTCCCGCAAGTGGTGAGCCTGATCGTTTTTCTGATTGCCGGGTTTGCCGAGACCAACCGCATTCCGTTCGATCTTCCGGAAGCCGAAAACGAGCTGGTGGCCGGGTTCCACACCGAATACAGCAGCATGAAGTTCGCCAGTTTCTTCATGGCCGAGTACGCCAACATGATCACCATCTGCTCGATGGCGACGGTGCTGTTTTTGGGCGGGTGGCAGCCGCTGTGGCCGGCGGCGCTTGGCTCGAGCTACGTGCCTTCGCTGCTTTTCGCGGGCGCCGCGGCGGTGATGATTTACCACGGCCTGCACCCGGCGCGTCCGAAGGACCGTTACACGCTGCCCGCCGCGGGCGTCGTTTTCCTGCTGATTGCGGGCGTGTTTCTGCTGCCGCCGCTTCGGCCGTTTCTGATTCCGGTTTTCTGGTTTGCCAGTAAGACCGGGTTTTTGCTGTTCGTATTCATCTGGGTGCGCGGCACGCTGCCGCGGTTTCGATACGACCAGTTGATGCGGTTTGCCTGGGGCTTTCTGTTCCCCGTGGCGATGCTGAATCTGCTTGCCACCGCTTTAGTGGTGGCGTTGGTCTCCAGGTAGCCATGGACATCTTTCTGTTCATACTCTTCGCCTCCATCGCGGTGTTTTGCGCCGTCAACGTGGTGGTGCAGACCCACCCCATCACCAGCGCCCTTTCGCTGGTGGGCGTGATGGGGGCGCTCGCGGTTCTGTACCTGCTGCTGGGCGCCGAATTCATCGCCGCCGCGCAGATCGTGGTCTATGCCGGCGCCATTATGGTGCTGTTCGTCTTCGTCATCATGCTCCTCAACGCGGGCGGCGAAGCGAAGAGCGCCGGGCGCTCGCAGATGGTGCGCTGGCTCGGCATTCCGCTGTTCACAATCTTTATCGGCCTGCTGAGCTACATCGTCCAGCGCTCCGTTCCGGCCGGCCCGGGAGTGAGCTTCGGCCAGTTCACCGGAGGGACTCCGCGCGATGTCGGCCGCCTGCTGTTCACCCAATACCTGCTGCCGTTTGAAGCGACCTCGGTGCTGGTGCTGATCGCCATCCTGGGCGCGGTGGTGCTGGCGCGAAAGGAGATCGAGTGACGACCGCCGTTCCGCTGTCGTGGTATCTGATCCTCAGCGCCATTTTGTTCGGGTTGGGCGTGGCCGGCTTCGTATTCCGCCGCAACATCATCACCGTGTTCATGTCGATCGAGCTGATGCTGAACGCGGTCAACCTGAGCTTTGTCGCCTTCTCTTATCAGTTGCGGCAGACGGATGGCCATATCTACACCTTCTTTGTGATGGTGGTGGCGGCGGCCGAGGCCGCGGTCGGGCTGGCGATCATCCTGACGGTGTTCAAGAATCGCGCGACGCTGGAAATCGACGAAGTGAGCGACCTGAAGAACTGAACCGATGCAACACCTTTGGCTGATTCCGACACTCCCGCTGGCCGGTTTCCTGGTGAACGGCCTGGCGGGCCGCCGCGCGTCGAAGACCTTTGTCAACGCGGTCGCCATCGGCAGCGTGTTCCTCGCCTTTTTGTGGACCGTGAAGACCCTGTTCGCCCTGGCGCCGCTGGAGACGCCGCACATCGAGCGCTACTTCACATGGATTGCCAGCGGCGATCTGCGGATCGGCTTCGACTTCGCCGTCGACCGCCTGTCCGCGGTGATGCTGATGGTGGTCACCGGCGTGGGCCTGCTGATTCACATCTACGCCGCCGGCTACATGGCGCACGAGGGCGGCTACTACCGCTTCTTCGCCTTCCTCAACCTGTTCATGTTTTTCATGCTGGTGCTGGTGCTGGCGGCCAACTACCTGCTGCTGTTCGTCGGCTGGGAAGGCGTCGGGTTGTGCAGCTATCTGCTCATCGGCTTTTACTTCCTGCGCAAGAGCGCCGCCGACGCGGGAAAGAAGGCGTTCATCGTCAACCGCATCGGCGACTTCGGCTTCTCGCTGGCCGTGTTCCTGATCTTCGTCGCCTTCGGCACGCTCGATTTCGGCCAGGTGTTCGCCAAGGCGGCATCGCTGCCGGTGGAGCACACGGCGGGCCTTCTCACGGCGGTTTGCCTGCTGCTGATGCTGGGCGCGGCGGGCAAGTCGGCGCAGGTCCCGCTGTATGTCTGGCTGCCCGACGCGATGGAAGGCCCGACGCCGGTTTCGGCGTTGATCCATGCCGCGACCATGGTGACCGCGGGCGTCTACATGGTGGCGCGCTCGGCGACGCTATTCACCCGCGCGCCGCTGGCGCTGGACGTGGTGGCCTTGATCGGTTTGTTCACGGCGGTGCTGGCGGCCTCCATCGGCCTGGTGCAGAACGACATTAAGAAGGTCTTCGCCTACTCGACCGTCTCGCAGTTGGGCTACATGTTCCTGGGCCTGGGCGCGGGCGCGTTTTCGGCCGGCATCTTTCACCTGGTGACCCACGCCTTCTTCAAGGCGCTGCTGTTCCTGGGCGCGGGCAGCGTCATTCACGCGCTTTCGGGCGAGCAGGACCTGCGCCAGATGGGCGGGCTGCGCTCGAAGATCCCGGTGACCTTCTGGACCATGCTCTGCGCCGCCGTGGCCATTGCCGGCGTACCGCCGTTTTCCGGTTTCTACAGCAAGGACGAGATTCTGCTGGCCGCGCACCATCATGCGCCGTGGATGTACTGGGTCGGCGTGATAACGGCGGGCATGACCGCGTTCTACGTCTTCCGGGCCATGTTTATGGCCTTTTTCGGCTCCTATCGCGGGCGGGCGCATGCGCACGAATCGCCGCTGGTGATGACCGCGCCGTTGATGGCGCTGGCCGCGCTGTCGCTGGCCGGCGGAAAGATCGACGTTCCGCGGATACTGGAGCCGGTGTTCCCGCGCGGCGAGGCGCACCATAGCCCCGCGCTGGTCGCGATCTCGGTTGGGGCGGGCTTCGCCGGCATCGCTCTGGCCTGGTTGCTGTACGTGGTTCGGCCGGCGCTGGCGGGCGCGCTCGCGGAACGTACAGGTTTCCTGTACAGGCTGCTCTACGGCAAGTATTTCCTCGACGAGATCTACGACGCGCTGGTGGTGCGGCCCATCGAAAGGGTGTCTCGCGTGCTGCTCTGGCGCGGTATGGACGTTGGTCTCATCGACGGCGCGGTGAACGGCGCCGGCAATCGGGCGCAGGGAATCGGCGGCGTGCTGCGAAAACTGCAGTCGGGCTACATCCGCAGCTACGCGGTCTGGGTGCTGGCCGGCGCGGTGCTGATGCTGGTTACGGTGGCCCTGGCGGGAGGTGGCCGATGAATCTCCTGACCCTGGTTCTGTTTCTCCCGCTGGCCGGATTCCTCGCCGCGCTGCTTGTGCCCAGGGACAGGCCGGGCCTGGTTCGCGGCTTCGTCCTGGTCGTTTCGCTGGCGGTCTTCGTGCTTTCGATCGGCCTGGCGTTGCCCCAGGCGCCCGCGGCCCAAGGCTACTGGTTCGAGACCAACGCACCGTGGATCCAGTCGCCGGCGATCCGCTTCCATACCGGTCTGGACGGGCTGAGCCTGTGGCTGGTGCTGCTTTCCACGCTCCTGACGCCGATCGGAATCCTGATTTCCTGGAACCATATCGACCGGCGCGTCAAGGAGTTCTACGCGTTCCTGCTGCTGCTCGAGTTTGGGCTGGTGGGCGTGTTCGTCGCGCTCGACCTGTTCCTGTTTTACGTGTTCTGGGAAGTCTCGCTGGTCCCGATGTATTTCCTGATCGGCATCTGGGGTCACCAGCGGCGCATCTACGCGGCGGTGAAATTTTTCCTGTTCACCATGACCGGTTCGGTGCTGATGCTGGCGGCCATGCTGTACATATACGGCGTCACCGGCACCTTCGACTACCCAACCCTGCTGACCATGCTGGCAAGCGGGCGCTGGCACGTCGAAAGCGGCGAACAGATGCTGCTGTTCCTGGCCTTCTTCGTCGCCTTCGCCATCAAAGTTCCGCTGTTCCCGTTGCACACATGGCTGCCCGACGCGCACGTCGAGGCGCCCACGGCCGGCTCCGTCATGCTGGCCTCGGTGATGTTGAAAATGGGGACTTACGGATTGGTGCGCTTCTGCCTGCCGCTGTTCCCGAACTCGGCGCGCCACGCGGCCGGGTGGATTGTCACCCTGGCCATCATCGGCATTATCTACGGCGCGCTGGTGGCGATGGTGCAGCCGAACATGAAGAAGCTGGTGGCCTACTCTTCGGTGAGCCACCTGGGCTTCGTCGTGCTCGGCGTCTTCTCGTTCACCCAGGCCGGGCTGGACGGCGCGGTCTACCAGATGCTGAATCACGGCATCTCGACGGGCGCATTGTTCATGCTGGTGGGCTATCTCTACGAGCGGCGGCATTCGCTCGAAATCGCCGATTACGGCGGCGTCGCAACGCCCGCGCCGTGGCTTTCCACCGTCTTTCTGATCACCACGCTGGCCAGCATCGGACTGCCGACGCTCAACAACTTCGTGGGCGAATTTCTGGTGTTGCAGGGCTCCGCGCAAGTGAACTTCCGCTGGACCGTGTTCGCCGCCATCGGCGTAATCCTCTCGGCGGTCTACATGCTGTGGCTTTACCAGCGCGTTTTCTTCGGCGAGGCGGGCGAACCCGTCCGCCATCACGTGTACGATCTTAGCCGCCGCGAGTGGGCCGCCATCCTCCCGCTGCTGGTGCTGATGGTCTGGATGGGCACGCTGACGCAAACCTTCCTGCCCGCGATCAGCGCTTCCAACGCGCGCACGCTCGAGCGCAGCAATGTGAATGTCGAGTTCCAGGTGAAGGCGCGAACGCCGCTGGTTGCCGGGCAGGCCGGGCAAGCTGAAGCACGCCCCGCGAAGGAGCCGCCGGATGCCCGCTAGCTTCGTCCCATCTCCGGCCGAACTGCTCCGGCTGCTGCCCGAGATCCTTCTGGTGGCGTTCGGGACTCTGCTGATGGTGCTGGAACCGCTCACGCCCCCCTGCGCCAAGAGCCGCCTCGGCAAGATCGCGCTGGGCGGACTGCTGGCGGCGCTGTGGGCGGCGGTGGTCGCGCATTCCAGCCCCGGGACGGCGTTCCAGGGCATGCTGGTGATCGACGGCTTCGCGACCTTTTTCCGCGTGCTGGTGATCGGCGTCGGAATCCTGGCGACGCTCAGCTCGTTCGAGTACCTGAAGCGCGAGCGCGCCGAATCGGGCGAATACTACGCGCTGATTCTCTACTCGGTGTCCGGCCAGTGCCTGATGGTGGCGGCCAACGAGCTGATCCTGATCTTCCTCGGCCTGGAGATCTCCTCGATCGCCACTTACGTGCTGGCCGGCTACCTGCGCGACGACAAGCGCAACAACGAAAGCGCCCTCAAGTACTTCCTGCTGGGATCGTTCGCCACGGCGTTTCTGCTTTATGGCATCGCCTGGATCTACGGCTCCACCGGCGCCACCAACCTGTCGGACATCCGCCGCGTTCTGACCACGCCCGAGATCGCGCCCGCGGGTATCGCCGTCGGCGCCGCGGCCGCGCTGATGCTGGTGGGTTTCGCCTTCAAGGTGTCGGCGGCGCCCTTCCATGTCTGGACACCGGACGTTTACCAGGGCGCGCCCGCGCCGGTCACCGCCTTCATGTCCGCCGGCCCGAAAGCCGCGGCCTTCGCCACCTTCCTGCGCGTATTCATGACCGCGTTCGAGCCGGCGGCGGACCGCTGGGTCCCGGTGGTTTGGGGGGTGGCCCTGGCGACCATGGTCGTTGGCAACTTCGCCGCGCTGGCGCAGACCAATCTCAAACGCCTGCTGGCCTACAGTTCCATCGCTCACGCCGGTTACGTGC
>JAUYBU010000601.1 GCA_030693045.1 Bryobacterales bacterium
AAGGTTCCCATCGCCCGCCACCGTCGAGATGGTTCCATCCGAGCCGATCCTCCGAACGCGGCGATTGTTCACGTCGGCGACGAACAGGTTGCCCGATAGGTCGAAGGCCAGTCCGGCCGGACTCTTTAGCGACGCCTTCGAGGCCGGGCCTCCGTCACCCGCAAAACGGTACTCGCCGTCTCCGGCAAATGTATTGATGATGCCGTCGGTCGTGATTCTGCGGATCCGGTTGTCGTTCCAGTCGGAAACGTAAATGTTTCCGGCTGCATCGACGGCAATTCCCTCCGGCGAACTGAAAGAGGCGTCGGTCGCATGTCCGCCGTCACCGGCGAACCTGGTCTCGCCGTTGCCGGCCACTGTGGTGATGATGCCCTCGCGGGAAATGCGGCGCACCCGCCGGTCGGCTGTGACGTAGAGGTTGCCCGCGGCGTCCCACGCCAGTCGATGAGGAGTGCGCAAGGCAGCCTGCCGGGCCGGGCCTTCGTCGCCCGACGTCGCGCTCGCTCCGGTTCCGGCCAATGTCGAGATGATCCCATCCGGAGTGACTTTTCGAATCCGATGGTTGTCTAAATCGGCAATGTACAGGTTGCCGTCCCCATCCACCTGAACGTCCGACGGGTATGAGATGGAGGCGCTGGTCGCCCGGCCTCCATCGCCCGAGTATGCGCACATGCCGTTCCCGGCCACCGCGCTCAGCACGCCGTCCGGCGTGATCCGGAAGATCATGCAGTTGGCAGAGTCGGCGACATACAGATTCCCGGAAGCGTCGGCGGCAACGCCCTCCAACGGACCCAGAGGAGAGTCGAGCGCATCCCGGTCGCCCCTGGGGAAGATCCAGTCGGCGCCCGCGACGGTGCTCAGCAGGGCCTGCGCGAACACAGTCGGCCCCGCCTGCTGCACCGCGAACGTCTGCCCACCGATGGTCAGCGTTCCCGTGCGGGGAGCCGCTCCCGTGTTGGCCGCCGCCGAAAAACTCACGCTGCCGTTGCCCGTACCGCTGGCGCCGCCGGTGACGCTTAGCCAATTCGAATTCGACACCGCCGTCCAACGGCACTGGCTGCCGGTCTTCACGCTGACGCTGCCCGTCCCGCCCGAGGCCTGCACGGCAACGCTGGCCGGCTCGATCGTGTACGTGCAAACGGTGGCCGCGCTCTGCGTTACCGTGAAGCTCTGGCCGGCGATGGTGAGCGTCCCGGCGCGCGGAGTCGGGGAGGCATTGGCCGCGACCCTGTAGGCCACCGTTCCCACGCCGCGGCCGGAACTGCCGGACTGAATCGAGATCCAGTCGGCGTTGGAGGCCGCCGTCCACGAGCACGCCGTCCCGGTACTGACGCCTACGTTGAAGTTGCCGCCTTCGGCCGGGGCCGATTGAGAGCCCGGATTCAGCGAGGCAGTGCAGACCGGGTCCACAACCGGCGACCGGATCGCAAAAGTGACATCGAGCAGGGGGTACCCGTTCATGGTCATCTTCGCGACCCAGGCGCCCGGCAGCGAGGCAGGCTCGGCGCCCGCAATCTTCAGGGCCGAACTGGTGAAACAAACGCCGCCGGAAAGAGTCGTGGGCGACCACGCGCTGCTCCACGCCGCGTACTTGGTCCCGGCGGGAGTGAATGCCTCGCGGGACAGTACGTCGCCGACACTTACGTTGTCGATCGCCATCCAAAGGTAGGCTTCCACATCCGTGGTCAGGAACGTCGTTACGTTCTCCGGAGGGTTCGCGAAGCTGCAAGAAGCCGGCTTCGACCGGACCATCCGGGAGTGCACCACCTGCGCCGCAGTCGCGATGCCGCTCTGGGTCACCGTGACAGTCTGGTCCAGGATGACGATCGTTCCCGTGCGCGGGCTCCCGGTGTTCATCCCAACGCTGAATCTCACCGTCCCGTTGCCGACGCCGGCCATCCCCGAGGTGAGGAAGATCCAACTCGAGGTGGTGGTTGCCGTCCGTCGGCATTCGGGGTCCGCCGTCACCGCCACCGATCCGGTGCCAGCCGCCTTCTCGAACGAGAAACTGGCCGGCGAGACCGAACACCCGCAGGGTCTCAGAATCGTGAACGTCCGGGTAGCGAGCAGGGTAGCGCCAATGTAGGCTTTTACGCTCCACGTCCCGCGCGTCAACGGCGGAACCGCTTCCGCAATCTTAAACGCCCCCGAGGTGTAGCAGTAGGTCCCGTTCTCAGGGACCTGCCTCCATTGATCGGTCCTGCGCACTTGCCCCGCCGGATCGACCCACTCGATCCTCGGGGCATCCCCCGCCAGGACCTCGGTGAGCCTGAACCACGCGAAGACCTGGGGGTCGGTGAGGCGGTAAATCGTGACCGCCCTGGGGCTGCCCGCATTGTAAAGACAGGAGGGCGGCGCGTCGGTGATGATAAATGCCTCCACCTGCGCCCCGCGGGCGATTCCCGGCAGAGAGAACAGGCAGGACAGAAGGATAACGGCAGTAATTCCCCATCTTCCAGACATGCAATTAACCCTCCCGACGATTGAATTCCAGACTACTCGTTTCAGCCTCCCGGCGCAAGTCAAATCTGTGGGCCTCCAGCCAGTTCGCCCCAACCCGGCGTCACCGCGCGCGCCAGAGCGCACTTGGCACCGAAACTCTCACCCTCGAGCGCCCATTTCAGAGCCTCCCAGACCAGCGCGGCCTGCCTCGCCGACGGCGCCAACAGTACCAGCCCGGCCCCCACCGCCACCGGCGCAACCGCCGCCTGCGTGGCCACTGTCCAACTCCACCCTCCCTCCGGCCCGGCCCGGTTGATCGGATCGTTGCCGGCATACGCGTACAGGTTGAAGCCCGCCAGCAAGCCGGTTGGAGCGCGCGTGATGTAGCGTCCCGAGCCGGGACAGTAGTAGCGCGACCGGTGGTAATGAAACCCGGTCTCCTCGTCGTGGTACTGGCCCGCCAGGCGCAGCGGGTTGACGATCTTCTGCCGCTGCACGATCGCCTGCCCAAAGCCCAGATAGTCCGCCGACCAGACCACCTCGCCCCCAATCCCCGTGATGCGCCGCGGAGCGCCTTGCCAGCCGGTGTGAAAATAGTACGCCATGCCGTCGATCCGCACCGCCACCGGCCTCCCCGTGCCGGGCCAATAGAGGTATTCGCGCTCCTCCGGCTTCCCCGTGGCTAGGTCCGTGGTCCGCTCGCCAATCAGTTGCTCGCCGGCCCACACATAGCGGACCTCGGCTTTGTCGCTGCGTTTCCAGACCCGGCGTCCGAAGGCGTCGTAACCGAACTCGGCCCAGCCGCCGTAGGAATCGTCGGCCCTCGCCAGTTGGTCCTGGGCGTTGTAGGCGAACCGCCGCTGCCGGTTCTTGGAAAGACGCCCGGTGAGGTTGCCGCGTCCGTCGTAGGAGAACCGCAAATGGCCTTGCGTGCGCGCCTTGTTGGCGGGGTCCAATTCCGACGGCTGCTGGTTCCACAGGACCCGGTTCCCGCCGCGGTCGTAGGCGAACGTCTCGTTGCGCGCCGACAGCGAGGCGCTAACGCCCAACAACTGGCCTTCGGCGTCGTAGCTGTACTCCCGCTTTCCGAAGTCGGAGTCCCAGAACGCGCGCACCCGCCCGTCGCCGTCGTAGTCGTAGCGGAAACTGAACAACTCCGTTGCGCCGCATCGCACATTCATGTTGAGCGGCAATCCGGAATTATTCAGGGCGATCGAGGCGACCGCCCCGTTGGGATACTCCCAGACCTCGCCCCGGTCGTCCGGCAGGTAAGACACGCGCGTGGTTCCGCCGTTCCAATCCTTGAGTTCCCGCACCCGCCCGTCGCCGTCGTATGAGAATTCCACCCGCCCGCCGGAAGGATAGGCCATCGCCCATAACCTGCCATCGGCGTCGTATTCATACCCGGTCGGGCTGCCGTCCTGGTCTTCCGTCTTCACGCGCCCGCTCTCGTCGTATTCGTAGCGCGACGAAGTCGCGGCGGTCGCGGCGCTGCGCACTCCTCCGCTCTGGTCGTACTCGAAGCGGCGCACCTCGCCATCCCGGTAGGCCAGTTCCACCGGGCGCGCCCGCTCATCCCTCCGAATCCGGACGACCGCGCCGGCGCGGTCGGAAATCTCGCGCGGTTCGCCCTTCTCGTCGTACTCGTACATCTCGACGCTGCCGTCGGCCGTCCGCGCCAGGTAGGGCCGGTCGCCGGACCGGTAGCGGAACTCGGTGCGGCTGCCGCCCGCATCCGTCACGGCGCTCAGTTTTCCTTGCGCGTTCCAGTCCAACTTGTGTTGATTGCCCAGCCGGGCGGCGTCCTCAACGCGCTCGACATCCAGGCGCAGCCCCGCCGGGGTGGTGAGCGATTGAACGCGGCCGTCCCGGTCGTGCTCCACCCGCCAGGCGCGCCCGCTGGGCAGCGCGACGCGGGCCAGGAATCCATTCGCATCCAGCCCGCAGCGGGTCTCGCCGCCCAGCGAGTCGCAGACCACCACGTCGCCGGACGCCGGATCGCGGGACACCTTCCAGCCCAGGTTCCCCAACCGTTCGGCCAACCCGTCGGCGCGGGCCAGCCGCCCCAGCAACGCGAATTGGCCGCCGCTAATCCGAATCACCCCGCCTCCGCCCCGAAAAATGCGTCAGCCTGGTATGGCCCCTTTTTTGGGACAGACCAGTGTGTCCCTGGGGACTGGCTAGTGTGTCCCTGGGGACTGGCCAGTGTGTCCCTTGTGGACACACCGGCCTGTCCCCGCACACACCTGTCTGTCCCGAACTAAAGGGGCCATACCAGGCTGACGCATTTTTCTCATCTAGCTGGCCTCCGCCGCTTGCGCTCTCAGCGGCAGAATGTTGCAGCGCGCGCCGTCGGCCTGCCAGGTGAAACGCAGAACCCGGTCCGGGTTTTCATCTTCCGCGAAAAAACTCGACACCGGGCCGAACAAGACCGCCGCCTGCTCCACGTCGCAGGTGGGTAGAAAGGCGCGCAGCACGCGCGGATCGTAAAACCGGAAGTCGAGTTGGCGCCCGTCGTCGGTGACCGCCACCAGGATCTGGCGAAAGTGGTGGCAGGTCTCGCCGAACGGCCGGCGGCTGGTCAGAAACAGGCCCCAGCCCGCTCCCCAGCCTTCCGCCACCAGGCTGTCGAGCAAGGGCGAGCGGGGCGGAATGGCCGCCAGGTACGGAGCGCGCCCCTCGTCCAGACGCTCGAACCGCTCGCCGGAAGCGCGCAGCAACTCCAGCACGCGAGGGCTCCTGGCGCCGTCCAGCAGCGCATACACGTTCAGCGGCTGGGTGGCGATCAACGACAGCAGCCGCAAGCTGCGCCCCTTCTTCACGCGGCTCGCCAGCCCGGCCAGGTGAGCTTCGAGCGACGACGGAATGGCCAGCACGCGGAACAACGTCGAACCCGCCAGCACCTGGTCGCCGCTCGACAGTTCCGCCTCCCGCGCCGCATCGCCGTTGACCAGCACCGCGTGGGCCGCATCCAGCGCCTGAAGCCGGCACTCCCCCATCAGGCAGGCGATGGAGAAATGTTGCGGCGCCAGTGTCGGGTCGCCCGGGACCTGCATCTCGGCGGGCGCCGATCTCCCCACCCGCACCACGTCCATCTCGTCCAGGACGATCCCACGCCCGGCCTGACAGCCGGCCACGATTTCCAGCAAAACCTTCATGCGCTCCGAGTCCCCGCCCGCGGCCGGGCCAAGGCCGTCATCTTACCGCACTTAGGGCTGGTCAAGGCGGCAAGTGCCGCTTGCTGACGCGCGCGGCTCAGAACAAATTTCCGAGCCGCGACTCAACAGGCGTTTCCGAGCCGCGACCGTCAGGGAGCGGTCGGAGCGGCTAGTTGCTTGCGGATCAGCGCATGCGACTGGTCCACTTCGGGCACCTTCCCTCCGCTGAGGGCCGCCGCTTTCGTGGATGCCTCCAGCGCTTCCTCCAGCCGGCCGGTGGCGCGGTAGATCTCCCCCAGCAGCCAGTACGGCTTGTAGGAGTTCGGCGACAACTGGCGCGCTCGAACCAGGCTCCGCTCGGCCAGCGGCAGGTTCTGATTGGAGGTGTGGATGACGGCCAGGTGGTAGGCGCTCTCCAGCGGTTCGCCGCCCCAACCGGCCGCCCGTTCCGCCGCGGCCAGCGCCTCGTCGAAGACGTCGTTCAGACGGCCCACGCGCAGGCCGGAGGTCAGCAGCGCTCGCGAGTACCACAGATCGGAGTTGATGCCCCAGGGCTGCCATTGCCGCGCGGCGGCGAACTCGGTGATGGCCTGCTCCAGGCGGCCCGCTTCCAGGCTGGCCTCCACCTTGCGCAGCCCGCGCTCGGCAAACAGGTATTGGATGGCAATCAGGGCCAGCAACAGGGAGACCGCGATCCGGGCTTTGGAAACCGGCGGCGGCGCCGGGCGGGGCTGGCCGTCCTCGCTACACACCAGCGCCACCGCGACGACACAGAAGCACAGCGCCGTGGGCGCCGAAAAACTGGCGAACTGGTTGGCCACCAGGCCGGCGGTCAGCGCCGACACCAGGCCCGCCCTCCACAGCCGCTCCGGCTCGCCCCAGCGCCGGAACGCGCAAACCCAGGCGCACGCCAGCGCGGCCAACGGAACCAGGCCCAGCAGTCCCTGGGAAAGCAACACGTCCAGAAGCAGGTTGTGGGGCGACTCGCGATAGACCCCCGGATAAGCGGTAGCGATGTCCACGGACTGGAACCGGGGATACTCCCGCGCAAAGGTGTCCGGGCCGAACCCCAGCAGCGGGCGCTCCTCGAACATCCGAAAGCAGTCGCGCCACAGCCACAGGCGCTGGCCGCCGCCGGCGTCGCGGACCCATTCCTGGATTCGATTCCTCACCCCCGCGCCGCTGGGGGTCGCCGCCCACGAGGCCACCAGAGCGGTCAGCACAAGGCCGCTCAGCACCCAGCGCCGGCCGCGCCTGGAGAATACCCGCCGGCCCTCCAGGACCGCCAGCGTCAGCCCGCCCGCGGCCGCGCCCAGCATCGCCGCGCGGGTGCCGCTGAGCAGAATCCCGGCCACCGAGGACCAGCACCCCACCGCTCCCGCGATTCTCACGAACCGGGTTCTTCCCGTGCGCGCGACCGCGAAGGAAGTGAATAGCAGGGGCACCAGGTAATTCGCCATGTAGACCGCATGCCCCAGCGTGCCCGGGGGACGAATCGCCTTCCAGCTTGGGACCGGAGGAAACGCGGCCGAGTACTGATCCAGGGCGATGACGCCGATCACGAAGGGTGGAATCGAGAGCGCCGCGAACAACCGCTGGCGGCTTCCCGGATTGGTCAGCAGTTCCGCTGCCAGGATCAGCAGCGCCAGCAGCAGCGCCAGTTGCGGCAGCAAGCCGAAACGGCGCCATGCGCCGCCCATAAGGGACAGCGACGGGCTGCCGGAACAGGCCGTGGACAACGCCAGCGAGAGCGCCTGCAGCGCCAAGCCGGCCGCCAGAAAGCGGCCCGCGGGATTGCGCCAAAGAACCGCGAATGCCGAAGCCAAGCTCGCCCTGAGCGTCAGGATGGCCGCGCCCAGCATCAATATGGCGACCTTCGGGGCGATGTCGTAATGCAGCAGGACGCCCGGCGTCAATGCCAATGGGACCGCAACCAGCGTCGCGATCAGGATGAACTCAACGCTCGCGGCCCGCTCTGGCAGCCTCACCCGGCCTCACTGAATAATCGCCATCGTCACGGCCGGGCTGGTCTGGCCCGCGGCGGTCACGGTGATCGGCACCTGGCTTCCCAGCGGAACGCCCTTGGGGATGACGGCGGTCACCTGATAGAGCCCCGGCTGCCCGGGGCTGAGGACCGCCGAGGTCACACTCGCGCCGACATCCCCGATGGACACCGAAACGGCGTTCACCGTGGCCACGGCTTCCGCAACCGCCACACCCGCCTCCACCGGCGTCTTGACCGCGCCCAGACCCGAACAGTAGATCAGAATGGTCTGCCCGACCCGCGCCGGCGTTCCCGATTCCGCCAAAGTGGCCTTCCCGGCTTCGTCCACCCAGAGGATGTTGCCCTGTCCCTTTCCGCTCTGGTCTTTGGTGAAGATCGCCGGCTGGGTTTGGGCCACCGTCAGCAGTTCCGGGATCGATACTTCGTTGCCCCGCCGGACCACCAGTTGGTGAATCGTGTTCTCGGTCAGGTTGTAGGGCACCTGCGCATTAAGCTGGCCGTCGCTGGTATACAGCAACGGAAGCGGTTGCCCGGCCAGCAGCACTTCGGTGTCGCGCAGCCGGGTGGGATAAGGAGCCTCGCGCACCTCGTCGCGGCTGGCGGCGAGGTTGCGCCCGAAGACCGAGATCAAGCTGCCGGGCGCAACCAGCGGTTGGGCCTGGAAACTGGCGGCGTTCACGGTCCGGCCCGGCTCGACCATCGGCCGGGTGGCGCCCAGCCGGATGGACCCGGGCAGGGTCTTGGATTGTCCGGCCACGCGCACGCCGCCCTGCACCAGCAAAGCCGTCACGACAATGTTCACCCGCGGCTGGGTAATCGATTTCGGTTGCCAGGTGCCGCTCCAGATCCCGTTGCCAAGCGGCACCAGGTTCAGGACCGGATCGCCATTGTCGAAGCGGGCCACCACCACGCCGCCGGCCTTGCCGAGCGGGTTGCCGCAATCGTCGACCACCTTGACCTGCAGGTCCACCGCCTCCAGCGCCCCGACCACGAAGCCCTCCCGTAGTGTGGTGAACTCCGGAAGCAGGTAATTGGGCGCGCAGCCGGCGGCGCTGGAGGCGCTGCTGTTTGGAAGGCCCGTCACCGGCGACACCGCGACCGAAAGCAGGCTGACGGTTCGAATCGAGCCGTCGCCAAACAGAAGCGTGATGGCGCCGCGCCGGATCCCGGAGCCGAGAAGGCGGAAGTCGGTCTCAACCGAAAACTGGGCCGCCGCATCCACCACGCCACGGGCGGGCACGGGCGTGAACCAGGGTGTGCCGTCATCCGTCTTTCCCGTGAAATAGGGGCTGGAGATTCCGGATGGATTCGCGATCTGCACCTTTTGCGGTTCCACGCCGGGGGAATCGGCGGTCCCGGTGAAGATCAGCCCGGTGGGCCTCACTTCGGGGCCCGGATTGCTTCCGGGCGGCAGAACTTTCAACTGGACCGTAACCGTTTGAGGCGAGTTCTCGGCCTCCGGCGCGATGATCCAGACCTGGCCATAGTAATCGCCTTCGGGAAGGCCCTCCGGCCGGACCCCGATGGTCATGATGTTGACGTCCAGCACATCGCTTTTGAGGGCCCCGGTACCGGGGCTGACCGCCAGCCAATCCCGGAGGCCGGCCAGCGTGACGGAGGCCGCGGTCCAGCCGATCGCGCCGCCGCCGGGGTTGAGCACTCCGATCGTCTGCGGCTGCACCGGCGCTCCGCCGGCGACGGCCGTGAAAGTAAGTCCGGTCTGTGACAGCAGGACCGTTTGTCCGGTTTCACTTATCGTGGCGGTAACTCGGATTCCCGCGACATCCCCGTTGTCGGCCAGCAGGCTGACAGCCGCCCGGTAAGTGCCGGATTGCAAGCTGGCTAAGTCCGCCGCCACGGTCAGGATGGCCGGAGTGCCGCCGGAAATCGTCCCGCGGGCCGGACTGACTGTCAGCCAGTCGCCGCCCGATATCGCCAGAACCGAACTTAAGTAAGTGAAGGACCCGCTCCCAAGGTTCGCCACGGTTACTTGCTGACTTACTTTGCCGCTGCCGCGCTTACCGGAGAAAGTCAAGTTGGCCGGCTCGACGAAAAGCCGCGCCGTCTCGGCCGGATCCACCGTCAGAGAGACCGGAATGGTTCGGTCCGGAGGCGTGGCTTTGGCCGACGTGACGGTCAGGGCGCCGGTGTAGTTGCCGGGGCGCAGTCCGCCCGCGTCCACGGTCACCGCAATGACCGCCGGAATGGTTCCGGTCAGCGGGTTGCACTTGAGCCAGGGCGCGCCGTCGGTGGTCGCGACGCGGATCGAGAAGGCGTTGTCGGGCGCCGCACTGGTCAGAAATAGTTGCTGTTCGACTCCCGCCGCGTTGCCCGACTTAGTCCGGAACGCGAAAGCGGTGGGCGAGACCTGGAAGGAAGCGCTGCTTTCGATCGTCAGATCCACACTCACGCTCTTGGACGCGGAGTTCCCCGCCGGGTCGGCTCCAGTGACTTTGATCGTGCCGGAGTATTTTCCGGGCGCCAGACCTTTCGGGTCCGTCTGCACCTGTAATTCTACTGTGTCATAAACTATACGCGCAGGCGACAGCATAAGGGGCAGCACGGAAGCCGCTGCACTAGGAATCGGGCGATCTGGATTCGCAGCGTCGCGATCGAGTGGGGGTTATGCCGTTGGGCGCGAACCCTTGGCCCCCCGCGGCCGGAAGTGGGGAGGTATTGGGGCGGGGCGTAGTTCAAGCTGGCCGACGTGGGCTGAGGGGGAAAAACGGCTCCTTTCCGCTATCAAGAAGC
>JAUYBU010000105.1 GCA_030693045.1 Bryobacterales bacterium
GGGGTGGTTGAAGCGGTGGTTTGCGTAAAGGTAGCCCGGAGTGTCCCCAAGTCTCTGCGATTTTCGAGAGTGTCCCCGAAATAGCCCGGCCGGACTCCCCGCGTATGGGGGTACTGGTTTTCGCACAAGAGTTCGGGAAAACACGAGATGCGGGGCTATTCTCCGCGCGAAGTATCCGGTAGAGTTTTGAGAGACTCAACGCACAATACAAATGAAGGGCCGCTCCGGACGGGGTGAAGCCGACATGTGCGTGAAGGAGAAGCGCGCCGGTGCAGGACATGGATTTGACGCAGGTGATAATCGGCCAGTCGGCCAGGATGCGGCAGGTGCTTCGCATGGTCGAGAAACTGGGCCGCTGCCGCTGGCCGGTTCTTCTGTTGGGCGAAACCGGGACGGGCAAGGAGGTTGTCGCCCGCGCCATCCACAATGTCCTGGGCGAGCGTCCGTTTGTGACCATCGACTGCTCGTCGATGGTGGGACCGCTCATGGAAAGCGAGTTGTTCGGCCACGTCAAGGGTTCATTCACGGGCGCCTATCAATCCAAACTGGGCTTGATTGAGATGGCCAACGGCGGTTCCGCCTTCTTCGATGAAATCGGGGAACTGCCGCTGGACCTTCAAGCCAAGCTGCTGCGCGTCCTGCAGCAGAAGGAGTTTCGTCCGGTCGGTTCGCTCACGCCGCGGCACTCGGATTTTCGGATCATCGCGGCCAGCAACCGGGACCTGGCCCGGGAAGTCGAGCGCGGCGCGTTCCGCCGCGATCTGTACTATCGCCTCAGCGTCGTGAACCTCCGGATCACGCCGTTGCGCGACCGCAAGGAAGACATCCCTTCCCTGATCGCGCACTTCATGGAGCGCTACGGCAACCGCCAGGTTCTGTCGCGGGAGGCGCTGGATGCAATACTTTCCTATGACTGGCCGGGCAATGTCCGGGAACTGGAGAACTGCGTGCAGCACATGCTGGCCATGAATTCCGGGCCGTTGCTGCACACCGCCGAACTGCCGTCGTCGGTCCAGAATCACATCCAGGCGAAGCGATCACAGTACCTGGTGGCCGCCGCCGCGGCCGACGTCCCGCGGATACCCCCGCAGAGTCCGTTCCCCGTGCCCGCGGGCGGAGACGGGCAGACACCGGTGATCCTGCCGTTGGTCGAACTGGAGAAGCGCGCCATCGCACAGACGCTCGAGTACACCAGGGGAGACCGGGTGATGGCGGCGAATCTGCTCGGCATCGGACGCACCACTCTCTACCGCAAGATCAAAGAGTACGCCATCGCCAGCTAAAACTCCCGGCTGTAGCGGATGTTTACCCCTGTCGGCCAGCCGTTCGCAGGGGCTAAGCCGTTGGCATCAAGGGAGTTGTCGTCGTGACGGCAACGAGTGGCGCGTGACTACACGAGTCGCCAGATGGGGTAGTACTTCGGGCAAGTGAACCGAGGCCGCTTTGAGCAGGTCCGCCGAGGCGGGACGCGGCTCCGGGATCCTCAGGCAACTGCCGCCGCCCTCCACCTTGACCTCCATCGAGCACAGCGTGGCCAACTGCGCCAGCCCCTCTTCCACCGTCAGGTTCAACTCCGCCCACGCCCGGCTCAACTGGCGCCGGATCAGGTACGCCAGCATCACCACCAGTACGTGCCCGCGCGTGTGCTCTTCGGTACGCACGTGAATGGGCCGCAGTTCCAAGTGTGCCGT
>JAUYBU010000121.1 GCA_030693045.1 Bryobacterales bacterium
GCTCGGTTACAGACGCGGCTGTAACCGAGCCGCGACCGTCAGGGAGCGGTCCGGAAGAGTCGCCACCATGTCCGGCATCGTCGCCTACATCGGCAAGAGGAAGGCCGTCCCCATTCTGCTGGACAGCCTTCGGCGGCTGGAGTACCGCGGCTACGATTCCGCCGGCCTGGCCGTGGTGGACGACGACTCGGTGCTCAACGTCCGCCGGGCCCCCGGCAAGCTGCGCAACCTGGAAGAGGCGATCCGGCTGAGTCCGCTGGACGGCGCCTATGGCATCGGCCACACCCGCTGGGCGACGCATGGCCGCCCGACCGAAGAGAACGCCCATCCGCACCGCGACTGCAAGGGCGAGATCGCGGTGGTGCACAACGGCATCATCGAGAACTACCTCTCGCTCAAGAGCGATCTCAGCCAACAGGGGCACCAGTTCCGCACCGAAACCGACACCGAGGCGATCGCCCATCTGATCGAAAAGCACTTCGACGGCAACCTCGAGTCCGCCGTCCGGCAGGCGGTGGCGCAGTTGACTGGAGTTTTTGCCCTGGCCGTCATCTCCTCGCGAGACCCCCGCAAGATCGTGGTGGCGCGCATGGGGCCGCCGGCCGTCATCGGGCTCGGCGAAGGCGAGTACTTCGTCGCCTCGGACGTGCCGGCGATTCTGAGCCACACCCGCGACATGTTCTTCCTCAACGACGGCGACATGGCGGTGCTCACCCCGGAAGGCGTGCATCTCAGCGATTTTCAGGGACGGCCCATCCGCTGCCAGGTCTCGCACATCCTGTGGGACCCCATCCTGGCCGAAAAGGGCGGCTACAAGCATTTCATGCTCAAGGAGATTTACGAGCAGCCGCGGGGGGTGCGGGACACCGTCCTGGGGCGCGTGCGGCCGGAGACCGGGCAAATCCGCCTGGACTACATGGACATCACCGAGGGCGAGTTTCGCCGCTTCCAGTCGCTGCGGATCGTCGCCTGCGGCTCGAGCTGGCACGCCGCCACGGCCGGAAAGTACATGATCGAGAAGCTGGCCCGCATCCCGGTGGAGGCGGACTACGCCAGCGAGTTCCGCTATCGCGACCCGATCGTCGGCCCGGAAACTCTCATCGTCGTCGTCTCCCAATCCGGCGAGGCCGCCGACACCATCGCCGCGCAGCGCGAGGCCAAGCGCAAAGGCTCGAAGACCCTCGCCATCTGCAACGTGATGGGCTCGATGCTCACGCGCGAAGCCGCGGGCACCATTCTCACGCACGCGGGGCCGGAGATTTCCGTCGCGTCCACCAAGGCTTTCACTTCCCAACTGACGGCGCTGTTTATCCTGGCCATGTATTTGGGCCAGGTTCGCGGAACGCTGGACCAGGAGGGGTCGCGCCACCTGGCGCGGGAACTGCTGCGCATTCCGGAAAAGCTCGAGCGCGTGCTCTCCAACGACGCGGTTTACGCGGAACTCGTGCGACTGCTATTCCGCGCCGAGGATTTCCTTTTCCTGGGCCGCGGGGTCCATTTCCCGATCGCGATGGAGGGCGCTCTCAAGCTCAAAGAGGTTTCCTACATCCACGCCGAAGCCTACGCGGCGGGCGAAATGAAGCACGGGCCCAACGCGCTCATCGACGAAAAACTGCCGGTGGTGGTGCTGGCCACACGCGACCTGGCCAGCGAGGAAAGCAACGTCCGGTTCGAGAAGACCCTCTCGAACATGCAGGAAGTGAAGGCCCGGGGAGGGACCGTCGTCGCGGTGGCCTGCGAGGGCGACGCCGGCGTCGCCAAGGTTGCCGATCACGTCCTATGGGTGCCGGTAGCGGACGAACTGCTGCTGCCGATCCTCGAGATCGTGCCGCTGCAATTGCTGGCCTACCACATGGCCGTCCGCCGCGGCTGCGACGTCGACCAACCCCGCAACCTGGCCAAAAGCGTCACCGTGGAATAGTTCGCGCAAACCTATTTCAACCTATTTCGGGGACAGGCTACGAAATCCCGAAATTAATTTCGGGATTTCGTAGCCTGTCCCCGAAACTAATTCCGAGGTTACGTAGCCTGTCCCCGGAATTGCTCTGGCGGAAATGTCAAAATAGCACTCGGGAGCGCTGTCGGAATGAATGGACCAACGCGGCGGCTCGGCCCGGCGGCCGTTAAGCGCATGCTGCAAATATGCGCCTTCACCGCCGGATGGTCGGCTTTGCTGTTTGCCTGCGCGCCGATGCGAAGGGTTTTGACAAGCTCTTCACGGCGCTACATGTGCCGCTGATCTTTGTCGTCCCGTCGGTGGCGGGACTGGACGCGGTGCGGTTCGGCTGGTCCTCGATGCCTCTCGATACGGTCTGGCCGGGAGTGTTCCTGTTTCTGCTGGCGACAGTGCCCGTGGTAAGGGCGATGAGACCGACCGCGGCCACCGGGTGATCGCCGCCGGGCCCTATCGCCTGGTCCGGCATCCCATGTACGTGGGCGTGATCCTGCAAGACATCCCCACGCCGCTGATCCTCGGCTCATGCTTGGGCATACGTGCCGGTGGCGCTGATCGTCGCGATCTTCCTCTGAGCCTTCAGGCTGTGCTCTGGCTGTGCCCTGCGGCTGTCCCACGGGTAGAGTCGAGGATGGGCGCGGGTACTGACGCAGGAGGCCGCCCCGTTTCCCATCCCCGCTCATCAAACCGGACGTGCCCATTTCGAGCATCCGGCTTTCCGACCGGCTTCATCGCAGGCTCACGTACGCGCGGCCCGTGGCCCCTGGAGCCGCAAAACGCCCAGGAGGCCATA
>JAUYBU010000122.1 GCA_030693045.1 Bryobacterales bacterium
TATGGCCTCCTGGGCGTTTTGCGGCTCCAGGGGCCACGGGCCGCGCGTACGTGAGCCTGCGATGAAGCCGGTCGGAAAGCCGGATGCTCGAAATGGGCACGTCCGGTTTGATGAGCGGGGATGGGAAACGGGGCGGCCTCCGGCGTCAGTACCCGCGCCCATCCTCGACTCTACGTGTGAAGGCCACAGCCTGAAGGCCGTGCCACCATTTAGAAACTCAGCCGCAGACCGAACTGCAAGGTGCGCGGGTCGGTGGCGCTGGTGATCTGGCCGAAGTTGGAAGTGCCGAGCGTGTTGCCCACGCCCCACCAGGACAGGTGATTGGGCGCGTCGTAAAACTCGGCGCGGAATTGCGTCCGGATGCGCTCGCGGATGGAGAAGTTCTTCTGGAGCGAGAGGTCCCAGTTGTTCATGCCGGGGCCGATGACCACGTTGCGGCCCAGGTTGCCGAAGGCGCCGTTGGCGGGCAGCGCGAAGGCCGCGGTGTTGAACCATTGCAGGAGCTTGCCTCCGCCCTGGCGCCAGTCGCCGACGACATCCGGCCGCTGGCCGCCGACGCCGGTGCCGGCGCGGTCGCCGCTGGTTCCGAGATTCTGCGGCAAGCCGGTTTGAAGCGTGGTGACGCCGGAAACCTGCCAGCCGCCCAACGCCTTCTTGTACCACTCCGCGCCGCTTCTCCAGAACGGAAGCGGATAAATGTAACTGAAGACGAACACGTGCTGCCGGTGGAAAGTGGCCAGGCCGCGGTCGCGTTTGAAGTTGTAGCTGTCCATGGGGCCTTCGCTGTAACCGCTGGCGTCGGTGATGGTGCGGGACCAGGTATAGGCGAGATTCAGCAGCCCGCCGCCTCCGATCTGCCGCTTCCCTTGGACCTGAAGCGAGTTGTACATGGAGTTTGAACCCGTGATGTACATGTTCAGGTTGGCCCAGCCGGGATATGGACGCAGCGCGTTGACGTTGACGCCGGGATTCCTGGTCAGCGTTCCTTCCCGAAGTTGGTTCGGGTTGAGGGTGCGCGACAAGTTCGCGGCGCTGGAGCCCACATAGGCAACGTCCAGGGTGGTATTGGCGCCCAGCTTGTGCTGCATGCCGAGGCTCCAGTTCATGAGCCGGGGCACCTTCATGTCGAGCTGGTGCGAGTTGGAGAAAGACCCCGGGAAGGTGGCCGCGGTGCCGCCGGTCGGGTTCTCGATGTTGCCGTCCGCGATGTCCGACTGCGAGATGAAGGGCTGATTGTTGATCGCGCTGAAGACGAAGTTGCCCTCAATGCGCTCGTAAAAGACGCCGTAACCGCCGCGCAGCACGGTCTTCTGCTTGCCCGTGACGTCATAGGCGAAGCCCAGGCGCGGGCCCCAGGTGCTCCGGTAGGGGTAGGCGGTTTCCTTGGGCAGGCCGCGGAAGAGCGCTTTGATGGCGGGGTCGCTGGCCTGCGGAATGCGCTTCTTGGCCGACTCCGGGAAGTCGGTGCCGCCAAGAGCGAGGCCGTTATAGGGATCGTAGTTGCCGGGAAGGATTGCCCCGTTGGCGGGGTTGATCCGCGGCGCCTTGGCGGGATCGAAGAACTGCTCCAGCCAGAGCACGGTGTTCTGGAGCGCGCTGTACTGTGGCTGCATGTACTGATACCGGAACCCCATGTTGAGCGAGAGCCGGCTGCTCACCTTCCAGTCGTCCTGGATGTAGGGTTCGGCCTGCGTGAAGCGGTACCAGCCTTCGCGGTTGGTGTTGGCTTCCGTGTAAGTGCTGAAGTTGCCGATCAGCGCGTCGGCAAAGGCGTTGCCGGTCGTGTTGGAGTGGCCGGTCGCGAAGCTGACGGTGCCATTGACCGCCGGCCAGTTGTCCTGATTCTTGCGGCTGCGCAGGATCAGGATGCCGGCCTTGACGTTGTGGTTTCCGACGAGTTTCGAGAAATCGTTCTTCCAGTTGAAGAGACGGTTGAAGTTGTTCCAGTTCACACTGGATGCGCCCAGGCCGTTATAACCGGAGATATTGAGGCTGGGGACGCAATCGTTCCGGCCGTAGATCATGGGATAGGTGATGCCCTGTCCCTTGCGGGTGTAATCGGTGACGAACCGGGGATTCGGTTGGAAATTCATCTGGCCGATCACGTTGCCGCTGAATGAAAACTGGAAAGTGTTGACGGTGGTCGGGTTGGCGACGAAGGTCCACTGCGCCTTGGTGTTGGTGCCCGGGATGTTGCGGTCGTAAGTGACCAGGTTAGTCAAGTTCTGGAGCGATGTGTAGTAGTCGCGCAGGTAGTGGACCGTGACCTGGTGGCTGGTGCTCAGGATGTAATCGCCCCGGATGATGTACTGGTTCGTGTTGAGGGGCGCGGTGGTGGGAAACACCAGGTTGCCGCCGGACCCGGTGAAATTCGGCGCCGGGTAGTTGTCGATCAGCCGCTTGGTGTTCTTGCTGATGCGGGACTGCGGAATCACGCCGCCGGAGAACACTTGGCCGGTGAGCGGATCCCTGGGCCACTGCGCGGAGGGGAGGCTGGAAAGATCGCCGTTGCGAATCGCCATCACCGGCACGGTCCAGGTGTTGATCGAGCCCTGGCGCAGCCGCTTGAACTCCATGCCGCCGAACAGGAACAGCTTGTTCTTGTCGGTGTTGAACTTGCCGGGGATGTAGAGCGGTCCGCCCAGGTTCCAGCCGAAGTTGTTGAAGCGCAGCTTCTGCTTGGTGATGGCGTTGAAGGCGCGCGCGTCGAAGGCGTCGTTGCGGACGTACTCGTAAGCCGCGCCGTGAACGTCCTTGGCGCCGCTCTTCAGCGCCAGGTTGATGATCGCGCCGGAGTTCTGGCCGTACTCGGCGCTGTAATTGGTGGTCAGGACCTTGAACTCGGCGATGGCGTCAGGGTTGATGTTGACGAAGTTGTTGCCGCCGCCGCCGTTGTCCTTGTTGTCGACACCGTCAATGTTCCAGGAGAACGTGTCGGTGCGCCCGCCGTTGGCCGACTGCGAGCTGGCCTGGGAGCCGTAACCGCCGAACAGCTCGAAGCTGGAACGGAACGTCGTCGTCACGCCGGGAAGCAGCGCCAGCAGTTGGGTGAAGTTGCGCCCGTTCAACTGCATCTGCGTCGCCTGCTGCCCGGTGATCAGACGCCCAACGTCGCCCGAACTGGTCTCCACCTGCGCCGAGTCCGCGGTGACGGTGACCGAGTCCGTAACCGAGCCGACCTCGAGCACGATGTCCACCGCGGGCTTCGAGTTCACAACCACCATCACGCCCTTCTGGAGGAACTTCTTGAATCCCGGCGCTTCGGCGGAGACTTCGTACTCGCCGATCGGGAGATTGGTCACTATGTAGAAACCGCTTTCATTCGCCTGCGTGGCGCGGGCCTGGTCCGTGGTCACATGCCGCACCGAGATCTTTGCGGACGTGACCACCGCACCCGTGGCGTCTTTGATGAAACCTGAGATCTGCTGCGTCGTGGATTGCGCGAACAGGGTTCCCGCACACACGAGAAGCAAAAACAGACGAGACACTCTGTCATTCACGGCAAAACCCCCTTAGACCTACGTTCAGGACCTGAACTACGGGTCCCGGTGGAGATCAGTATACATCCAAACTCCGCCCAGCGCTTGGGCTTGTCAGGGAATAACCGCTCCAGGCGGAAAGCGCCGCTTGCAGACGCGAGCGGCCCTGTAGAAGTTTCCGAGCCGCGACCGTCAGAGAGCGGGGAGAGCGGTTATTCCATGACAGACTCTTGGGGTCGGACGGGGGCGCCGGCGATGGCGGCGCCGGCGCCGGTCACACGCTCCGTGCGCGCAAGCCGAAGTGCTCGGCCGCACCCAGCAGATGGCGGTCGTTCGACCAGATCTCGGGGAAGCTTGCCTCCAGCGCCGTTACCAGATGGATTGCGTCGCCGGAGCGGAGGAAGACGCCGTTTGGCACGGCGGATACCAGCGCGTCCACCCGAAACAGGATGCGTTCGGTGACCGGAAGGAGAACCCAGACGCCGTTGTTCAGGTCTTCCAGGAAGTGCGCGCGCCACTCCCCGGCTTGATCCTCACCCAGCCGCCCTTCGCGCACCTGCCGGTGGAATACGCACGACAGCTCGGCGATGGCCAACATCGATGAATAGAGGCCCGACGCGCGCCGGGCCAGGCGTCGGACCGCCACTCCCCCGGGTTCGTTAAGATAGCACTTGGCGATGTAGGCGGTGTCGAAGTAGAGCCTCACGTCCGGTCCTGTTCGAGAATCCGGCCGCTGTCGAGCGCTGCCGGCAGCTTAGCCAGACGGCGCTCGCGATCGGGGAGCCTGCGTGTCGACGGCGGGGTCGTGAGCGGCCGCAGCTCGGCAACCGGAGTCCCTCGCCGCTCAATCACGAAAGAAAAACCGGATGTGACCTGGTCGAGGATGGCGCTGGTCCTGAGGTGAAGGTCGCGAGCGGTGGCACGCTTCATGTGTTACATTGTGACACATTCGCGAGGGGCAGGCAAGCTACTTCTTCTCCCGCGCCGCGATCTTTTCGTACTCCTGCCGCAGCCAGGCGGGCTCGTCCGGCCCGCCTTTGCCCGGCATCCCCTTGGTCATCGACCAGCGGTGTATCCACGAGAATCCGCCCTTGCCGGCGTACTCGTTGGGCAGGCGATAGGCATCGTCCTGGAGGGCCTCTTCGAGCGAGACGAAACGGTAGCCGCGGGCTTCAACATGGTCAGCAGCTTCGGCGTCATCTCGGCGTTCAGCCGGTTGGCGTGCATCAACAGGATCTGGGCGATGTCCCGGCCCGCCACCTCGACCGCGCGCTTCTCGAAAAACTCGACGATGGACTCCATGTAGGGAACATAGGCATCGCGCACGCGCCTGGCCAGTTTGGCGTCTGCGCGGCCGCGGGCGTCGGCGTAGACATACGCGAACATCCAATCCGAGTTATCGAACGTCACCGGTGCCTGTTGATAGCCGTGTTCGACCAGAAACCGCTCCAGGCGCTCCTTGGTTGTGCGGTCCGCGCCGGTGTGCAGCATCGGCGACCGGAAGTATCGAATGCGGTCCGCTCCCAGGATTTGCTTTAGTGCGGCGTCGGCGCGCAGGACGTCGCGCTCGTACTTGTCGATCGGCGTGGTGTTGAGCCCCGGGTGAGAGTAGGTGTGGTTGCCAAGTTCGGCGCCCGCGCCGGTCCACAGACGCAGCACGCCGCGCTTGTGTTCCGTCGAGAGCGCCGCGCAGTTGCCTGCAACCACGAAGCCCGTGAGCGGAACCCGCCCCACCCGAAACGGTTCGAGAAGTCTCTTGGTGAGATCCTGAAGCCGTGAGAATTCACATGCGTTCCGGCCGGATTGGGCCACCGGCAGATCGTCTATGGTTATCGCGACCCTGCGCTCGGCAGGGGAGACAAAGGTGAGAAGAAGGAGGCCTAGCGTGGCGCGGCAAAGCATCCTTCCAACTGTATTACTTCAGAGCGTCGAAGCGCTTCCCGACCGCGGCCCAGTTCACCACGTTCCACCAGGCGCCAACGTACTCGGGGCGGCGGTTCTGATACTTCAGGTAGTAGGCGTGCTCCCAAACGTCCAGGGGGAGAATGACCTGGCTGCCGTCGGACACGGGGTTGTCCTGGTTGGGGGTCGAGACAATCTCGAGCTTTCCCGCCGAACTTTTCACCAGCCAGGCCCACCCGGAACCGAAGCGGCCGATAGCGGCGGCGTTGAACTTCTCCTTCAGGTTGTCGAACGAGTTGAAGGTCGAGTCGATCGCCTCGGCCAGCTTACCGGTGGGCTTCCCGCCCGCATTGGGTCCCATGACCTGCCAGAAAATGTTGTGGTTGGCGACCCCGCCGCCGTTGTTGCGGACCGCCGTGCGGATGCTCTCGGGAACCAGCGCGAGATTATTGGCCAAGATCTCGTCGATACTCTTCGAGCCCAGCTCGGGAGCCGACTCCAGCGCCTTGTTCAGGTTGTTCACATAGGCCTGATGATGCTTGCCGTGGTGTACTTCCATGGTCATCTTGTCGATCCAGGGTTCCAGCGCGTCATGCGCGTAAGGCAGGGACGGTAACGTAAACGCCATTCTTATTCTTTCTCCTCACTCCAGTGGATGAAACGGGCGCCGCCCGGGATGCGGGAAAAGACTCAGCCCTGCCACCGGCCTGGCGCAACTGCCGATCGGGCTCGGCCGCCGTGAAGCCCAGCCACAGGTCGACGCAAAACTCGCGCCCCAGACCTGTTCGTTCCCCCCAAGGGGAAAGCCAGGAGAGCGTTCCCCTCTTGTGCGTTTCCCCTGCGCGAAACCTCGGGTGCTTAACCGTATTGAGGATAGTGCCTGTTCAGCCGCGAAATCCGCTCCCGGCCCAGAGGGCACCCCGGTCGCGGCTCGGAAACGGGGGCCTCTGTCTGCAGGCACTTACCGAGCCGCGACCGTCAGAGAGCGGGCACGCGAGTCGGACTCCCCAAAAATCGTTAAGCACCCCGAAACCTCTTTACATGTACGGTATCACCGTACATACTGGTTTTATGAAGGGAGCCGAATGCGCCTTGTCGGGTCTCGCCATAAGGGGCTGCGGAAGCTCCATGCGAATGATGATCCCAACGAGGCAAGAATGCCCATGAAGAACCCTCCCCATCCGGGAGCCCTTATCAGAACCGAGATCGTCGAGGCTCTTGGCTTGAACGTATCCAGGGTCGCTCGAATCCTGAAAGTTCGCCGCGCCACTCTCTCCGACCTTCTCGCCGGCAAGGCCGCGCTCTCTCCGGAAATGGCCCTTCGCATCGAGAAAGCTTTCGGCCCCGACATGAACCACCTTCTTCGAATGCAACTCGCCTACGACGTGGCGGAAACCCGCCAGCATTCCCGCCAGATCGCCGTCAAGCGCTACGTCCCGGCCTGCAGGCCGTGAGAATCGGCATTACCGCAAACCGACTCAGCCCTTCTTCGCCGTGGCCAGGATGGTCTCGAAATGCGGCGTCTCCGGCTCGCGATGCACCACCCACGTCTCGATCTCGCCGAATTCGGCCTTGCGCAAGAAACGCTGCAGTTCCACGGCCGTGAACCCCAGCCACAAATCGGCGTAGAGCTCGCGCGCCTCCTCGAAGTGGTGCCTCACCAGGTCCAGCACCAGGATGCGCCCGCCGGGCTTCAGAATGCGATGGGCTTCGGCGACCGCGCGATCCGGATGTTGCGCATGGTGCAGCGATTGGCTGAACAGTGCCACATCCACCGAGCCGCCGTCAATCGGCAGGGCCTCCAGATCGCCTCTTCTGTATTCCAGGTTCGCGACTCCGTGCTGGCGCGCAAGGTCCGAGCCATACTGCACCATCTTCTCGGAGTTATCGATCGCGATGACCCGCTCCGCCCGCCGCGCCAGCAGTTGCGACAGCGTGCCCTCGCCGGCGCCCAGGTCGGCGATGGCCAATGGCGGCACCAGCGTCAACACCATCTCCGCCAGCCCCTTCCAGCTCCGCCCGGGCACGTACTGACGTCCAAACTTGCCAGCCAATTCGTCGAAGTACGCCCGAACCTTGTCCTGGCGCCTGCCCAGGGCCAGCGCCAGCGCGGCGGAATCCTGATCCGCTTCGGGGATTTCGGCCGCGCCCGCCCGCAACAACTCCATCAGATGCCCGGCCGGGTGATCCTTCAGCCGGTACAGAATGTTCTTTCCCGAGCGCCGGTGCTCTATCAGGCCCGCCTGCTTGAGTTGCGAGAGGTGCGTCGAAATTGTGCTTTGCCCCAGCGACAGGACCTCTTGGAGTTCGGCCACCGACAACTCCTCGCGCTCCAGAAGCAGTACAAGGCGGACGCGAGTGGGATCCGCCAGCACGCGCAGCGATTTGAGGATTGACGCCATGGGGCTCTGTAAAGTATTATATCAATGTATCGTGATTTGTCGATATGAAAGTTGAGGATGAACGCATGACCGAATACAAAGTAGCCGATATGTCGCTGGCCGGCTGGGGCCGCAAAGAGATCACCATTGCCGAATTCGAAATGCCGGGCCTGATGGCGATCCGGCGCAAGTACGCCGCCGAGAAGCCCTTGGCGGGCGTGCGCATCACCGGCTCGCTGCACATGACCATTCAGACGGCGGTGCTGATCGAGACGCTGGCGGATCTGGGCGCGAGCGTGCGCTGGGCAAGCTGCAACATCTTCTCGACGCAGGACCACGCCGCGGCCGCCATTGCCGCCGCCGGCGTCCCGGTGTTCGCCTGGAAGGGCGAATCGCTCGAGGACTACTGGTGGTGCACCTGGCAGGCGCTCAGCCATCCGGGCGGCCAGGGCCCGCAACTGGTGGTGGACGACGGCGGCGACGCGACGCTGCTGATCCACAAGGGTTACGAGCTGGAAGAGGGTTCGGATTGGGTCAATACGCCTTCCGAGAGCCACGAAGAGGACGTCATCAAGGACCTGCTTAAGAAGGTCCATGCCGAGCATCCGCGCCGCTGGCACGAGATCGCGAAGAAATGGAAGGGCGTTTCCGAAGAGACCACCACCGGCGTGCACCGGCTGTACAAGATGCAGCAACTGGGACAACTCCTGGTGCCCGCCATCAACGTGAACGATTCGGTGACTAAGTCGAAGTTCGACAACTTATACGGATGCCGCGAGTCGCTGGCCGACGGCGTCAAGCGCGCCACCGACGTGATGATGGCCGGGAAAGTGGCCGTGATCTGCGGTTACGGCGACGTGGGCAAGGGTTCCGCGCAGTCGCTGGGCGGGTTTGGCTCGCGCATCATTGTTACTGAGATCGACCCCATCAACGCTCTGCAGGCCCTGATGGCGGGCTACGAAGTGACTACCGTGGAAGACACGCTGGGCCGCGCCGACCTGTACGTGACCTGCACCGGCAACTGCGAGATCATCACGCTCGAGCACATGCAGAAGATGAAGGACCAGGCCATTGTCTGTAACATCGGCCACTTCGACAACGAGATCCAGGTGGACCGCCTGAACAACGCGCCCGGCGTGAAGCGGACTAACATCAAACCGCAGGTGGACATGTACACCTTTCCGGACGGGCACAGCATCTACCTGCTGGCCGAGGGACGCCTGGTGAACCTGGGCTGCGCCACCGGCCACCCCAGCTTCGTCATGAGCAACAGCTTCTCCAATCAGACCCTGGCCCAGCTCGACCTATGGAAGAACCGCGACACTTACAAGCCCGGTGTCTACACCCTGCCGAAGAAGCTGGACGAGGAAGTGGCGCGGCTGCACCTGGACAAGATCGGCGCCAAGCTCACCACGCTCACGCCCAAGCAAGCCGAGTATCTCGGCGTGCCGGTGGAAGGCCCTTACAAGCCGGACCATTACCGTTACTAGCCAGGCGCTTCGCCGAAGCTACGTTGGAGGAGGCCGGCCAGGGCGTCCAGCGCCTCGGCCTCATCCTCGCCGTCGGCCGTGATCGTGATCTGAGTGCCGGCAGTCACGGCGAGCAGCATCAGGCTCAACACGCTCTTGCCGTCCACCGCTTGCTTTCCGTTCGAGACAGTGACTCGCGACCGGAACTTACTCGCCCTCTCGGCGAACATTCCGGCTGGCCTCTGGTGAAGGCCGGACTCACTCAGGATTGTAAGTGTGCGTGAGGTCATCTACGTACCGCCGCAGGCGGGCCACGATCTCCCCGGCGCTGTCCAGCGCAAGTAACTCCTCGGTGAGCCGGGCCGCCTCGCTCCTGCGCAACCGCCGAATCACGGACTTAATCGCCGGGATGGACTGCGGATCCATGCTCAGCTCCCCCATCCCCATCCCCACGAACAGCGGCGCGGCCAGCGGATCGGCGGCCATCTCGCCGCACACTCCCACCAATTTCCCGCACCGGCCGGCCGCGTCGCAAACCCCGCGGATCAGCCGAAGCACCGCCGGGTGAAACGGCTGGTAAAGAGCCGCGACGTGCTCGTTGAGCCGGTCCACGGCCAGCACGTACTGGGTCAAGTCGTTCGTTCCGATGCTCAGGAAATCGACCTCTTTGGCGAAATCTTCGGCCATGACGGCGGCTGCGGGAGTCTCGATCATGATTCCCAGAGACACGGCCCCCGCGCCCGCCCTGCTCATGCACTCCCTGGTCCGCCGCACCTCGGAAAGATCCGAAATCATCGGTAGCATGATGGCCAGGTTGCCGAAAGCGGCCGCTCGCGACACGGCGCGGAGCTGCGTCAAAAAGATCTCGTCGCGCTCCAGGCACAGGCGGATACCGCGCAAGCCCAAGGCCGGGTTTCCCTCCTGGGGTAAATTGCAGTAGGGAAGATTCTTGTCTCCACCGGCGTCCAGGGTGCGAATGACAACCTTGCGCGGCGCCATGCCCGCCGCCATCTCCCGGTAGACCTCGAACTGCTCCTCTTCCGAGGGCATGGTCTCGCGATCCAGAAAGAGAAACTCGGTTCGCACGATGCCCACCGACTCGGCGCCGGCCGCCAGAGCGGCGGCAACGCCGGATCGCCCCGTGATGTTGGCCGAGACTTCGACGCGAAAGCCGTCCAGCGTAATTGCGGGAAGGTCCCGCAGTCCGGCAAATTGCCCGCGGGCCGCCCGTTCCTGGCCGCCTCGCGCCCCGTAGGATTCGCGCGTGGTCTGGTCCGGATGGAGAATGACCTCGCCGCGCGTCCCATCGACGATCACCGAATCGCCGTCGTGAACCAGCGTCAGAACGTCCTTCAGGCCCATGACGGCGGCGATATTCAGCGCGCGCGCCAGTATGGCGGCATGCCCGGTCGCGCCGCCCTGTTCGGTCACAATGCCGGCCACCTCGGCCGGATCGAGCAGGCTCACTTCCGATGGGGTGATACCGGACGCAAATAGAATGCCGGCGCCCACCGCGCTGTGCTCCCGCGCGCCGCTCAAGTTCCGCACCAGCCGCTGGCCGACATCGCCGACGTCAACCGCCCGCTCCTGGAACCGCTGGTTGTCCAGCGCGCGAAATCGCTCGGCCACATCGCGCGCCACCCGGTTCACTGCGTCTTCCGCCGGACAGTCGTCCTCGCGGATCGCCGCCTTGATCGAGCCGGCCAGAAGAGGGTCGTCCAGCATCAGCAGTTGGCTTCGGAAAATGTCCGCTTCTTTCTCGCCGGCTCTCGA
>JAUYBU010000137.1 GCA_030693045.1 Bryobacterales bacterium
CGGCTCGAGCGCGAGATGCGCCACTCCCTCGCCTGAAAAATGCGTCAGCCTGGTATGGCCCCTTTATTGGGACAGACAGGTGTGTGCGGGGACAGGCCGGTGTGTCCACAAGGGACACACTAGCCAGTCCCCAGGGACACACTGGTCTGTCCCAATAAAGGGGCCATACCAGGCTGACGCATTTATTAGAAGGTGCGGTAGTTGGTGAACTGCATGTCGATCGCGAAATCGTGCGCCTTCAGCAATTGGATGATGTCCTGTAGCGTGTCCCGGTCCCGCGCGCTCACGCGGACAAAGTCGCCCTGGATGGACGCCTGCACCTTCTTCTTCGCCTCTTTGATCAGCTTGACGATCTCGCGCGCCTTTTCGATCGGGATGCCCTGCTGAAGCGAAATCTCCTGGTGCACGGTGGAGCCGGCGGCGGGCGTCACCGTGCCGTAGCTCAGCGCCTTCAACGGCACCTTGCGTTTGACCAGTTTCTGCTCCAGGACGTCGATGACGGCCTTGAGCTTGAACTCATCCTGGCTGGCCAGCAGTAGCTTGTTGTCCTTCTCGTTCAACTCGATCGAGGATTTCGAGTTCTTCAAGTCGAACCGGGTTAGGACTTCCTTCATGGTCTGATGGATGGCGTTGGCCACTTCGGGCAGTTCCACTTTTGAAACGACATCGAAGCTGTTATCGGGCATGGGATCGGAGTCTCTCGACCACCTCTTTAGTAATTCCTTCCACCAGGGCCGGCATGGCCGCATCGACCGCCAGCGTTACGGCGGCGCGGACCATTTCGGGATCCAGGCCGGAGTCCGCCGCTTCCGGTTCGGCCCCGGCCACTTCCGCGATGGCGGCACGAGCCAGGCCGGCCGCTTCCACCAGCGGCTTCACCATCGCCACTACCGCCGACGCCTCGAACGGTTTCTTGATCAGACCGTCGCTGGACACCTGCCGAGCGCGCTCCTCGTCAAAAGGTTCCAGCAGTCCGGCGGTCAGCAGGACGCGCACGTGGCGGTGCCGCGGCTGGCTCTTGATGAACTCGCAAAGCTCGTAGCCGGACTTGCGGGGCAGCAGCGCGTCGGCGATCACGACGTCCGGATCGACGTCGCCCAGCCGGATAATGGCGGTTTCGCCGTCCGTGACGCTGACGACCTCGAAACCCTCCTCGCGGAGAATTCGCTCGCCCATCCGCTGAGCGTGCGGGCTGTCGTCGGCCAACAGGATCCGGCTCATTTCTGATTGATCTTCTTGGACTGCTTCTCGATCTGCTTCTTCTGCTTGGGCGTCAACTGCCGGTTCGCCGGCAACGGTTCCGGCGGGGCTTCCACTTTGGCGCCATCCGGCTTGGGCGGATTCAAACGGGCATCCGGCTGAGTGTCGAGCGCCGAGGTATCCCCCACCGTCGAGACCGTCACATCGGCGCTGACTGCGGCGCCGGTCGGCGGCGGAGGCACGCTGACCGGAATCGTCGGCCGCAGGCTGGTCATGGCCGGCTGACCGGACTTCGCCGCGGCACTAACATCCGGGCTCTTGCGGAAGACGCCCCACATGTGGCTCATTGTTCCGGGTTTGGTTCGATTCTCGATCTCGTACTTCATGCGTGCGTAAGCCACCGGATCGGCTTCCGGGACCGCCAGTTCCATGCTGACGAGCTGCTTTCTGGCCTGATCCGCCAGCGGCGAGAGCGGATACTCCTTCACGATGCGCGCGTAAGCCGCGCCGCTGGAGTCGCGAAAACGCGGCCCCATCTTCGAGTAGGCGTCGCCCAGGCGCCAGAGGGCGTCGTCGGCCTGGCTGTACAGCGGATACTGGTCGACCATCGACTGGAGCCGGTTGGCCGCGGCCGGGTTGCTGCCTTTGGTGTGATAGAAGGCGCCGACGCGGAATTCCGAATCGGCGATGACTTCCTGGATCTCGCGCAGCAGTTGCTGGGCGCGCGGGGCAAACTTCGAGTTCGGGAACTGCACCAGCAACTGGCGGCACTCGTCCTCGGCGCGCACGGCATGTTTCACGTCGCGGTCGGTCTTTTCCATTTGCTTGACGTGGATCATGCAGACCTTTTCCTGCGCCTCGGCCGCCTCTTCCAGGGTGGGGTAGAAGAGGATGAAGTCCTTGTATTCGGCCTCGGCCTGCGCCAGCCCGTGCGAGCCGCCCTCGCGGAACCAGCTATCGGCGATGGCGAGTTTCGCCTTGGCCATGAATTCGCTGGTGTCGTAGGTGTTGATCAGCGTGTTCAGCGTGATGCGCGCCACTTCGAAGCGGCTGCGCTCAATGTCCTGAACCGCCCTGTCGTATAGCACCTTGTCGGGCTGTTGGGTGTCCTTTGAAATCGGGTTCTCGTACTTCTTGCGGCGGAAACCGCAGGAAGTTAACAGGCCAGCCAATAGCGCCAGGACCAGGATGTTTCGCCAACCAAGCATAAACCTCACACCTTCGAGGGAATTACACACATACGGAGGCCGCCCCCCGCGCAATACCTTGCATCTCGGCGACGCGCGCAACCCGGTCCGGAGCGCCGAACACGGTCACGCCCGCCACCACCCATTCGCAACCGGCGCGGACGATTCCGGCCAGATTCCCGGTCGTCACGCCGCCGTCGATCTCGATCCGGAACTCGAGCCCCGACTCGCGCTTGATCCGGTCCAAAGCGCGAATCTTATCCAGGGCCCGCGGAATGAACTTCTGCCCGCCGAATCCCGGGTTGACGCTCATGATCAGCACGTAATCCACCAGGTCCAGCACGTTCTCGAGCGTCCCCACCGGCGTCGCCGGATTGAGCACCACTCCGGCTTTGGCGCCCTCGCTCTGGATCATCCGGATGGTCCGGTCCAGGTGCGGGCAGGTCTCCTGATGAACCGAGACCAGGTCCGCGCCGGCCTGGATAAAGGCGGGCGCGTAGCGGTCCGGGTCGGTGATCATCAGATGCACGTCGAGCGCCAGTTTGGTCGTCTTCCGGAGGCAGGCGACCAGCGGCGGTCCAACCGTCAGGTTGGGCACGAAATGTCCGTCCATGACGTCGATGTGCAACATCGAGACGCCGCCCCGTTCAAGCGGGGCTATCTCCTCGGCCAGGCGCGCAAAATCGGCCGCGAGAATAGAGGGAATGATCTCAACCATTTGGGAGCTACTCAGATGGTATCACAGCAGCGAAAAAACCGTCTCCGGGCTCGCGGCCCGGCAAGCGCCGCACCAGAAGCCGCGGCAGGCTGCCCAGGACCTTCATCAGCACATCTTCGTTTTCTTCGGGTTCCAGCGAACAAGTCGAGTAGACCAGCCTTCCGCCGGGCGCCAGGCGCTCCAGCGCGTTCGTGAGCAAGCGCACCTGCAGTCCGTGCAGATTCGCCAGATTGGACGCATCCAGACGCCACTTGATTTCAGGATTCCGCCCCAGCGTCCCGGTGCCGGAGCAGGGAGCGTCGACCAGAATCCGATCGAAGCGGGTGTGAAACGGGAGCGGCAGCGTGCCGTCCAGGACCACCCGGTGGCAGTCCAGGCCGTCCAGCGCCTTCAAACGCTTCAAGTTGCGGTCGGAAGCCACCACGCGGGCGCCCAGGGCGATAGCCTGTGCGGTCTTGTTGCCGGGTGCGGCGCACAGGTCCAGGAACCACTGGCCGGGCTGGACCTCCAGCAGCGGAACGATGGTCTGCGATCCGACGTCCTGGCGGCGGCCGGTGACGGGGTGGATCGAAGCCTCGGGCGCAATCAGGGCGGCGCGCGCGGCGGCGGTGGCGGCCTCGGCCCCGTGGTTGCGCTCCCAACGCTCCAGCAGCCAGGCGGGCATCGACAGTTCGGTGGCGCGGTCGGGCCAGGGGGCCGGATCGGGCTGCGCCTTGCGCAACACGGCGTTCACCAGGCCCGCGGCGGTGCGCTTGGAAGACCGCTTCACCAGGTCGACGCTTTCGGCTACGGCGGCGTGAGCCGGAACCCGCTCCAAGTGGCGCAACTGATAGATGCCCATGCGAAGAGCCAGGCGCACTTCCAGGTCCAGGCCGGCAGCCCGGCGGCCCGAGAGGCGATGGATCAGGAAATCCAGTTGCGCCTGACGCCGAAGCGCGCCGAAGACAATCTCGTGCGCCAGACCGGCGTCGCGCGAATCCAGCCGGCGGGTCCGCGCCAGAAGCAATTCCGAGGCGTACCCGCCGCGCTCGACGGCGGCAAGCACTTCGAAAGCGGCAATCCTGGCCGGCGACATAGCAGATAGGGACAGAGGCACCCTCTCTTGCGCTGGGTGTACTCCTTCAAGGTGCTGAGGGTGCCTCTGTCCCTATGGTAATTGATCGGGACCGCGGAAGTTACCCATCAACCGACGCCCAGGTAGGGACAGAGGTACCCTGAAGAGAGACAGAGGTATTCCCTGCGCCAAAGAGGGTGCCTCTGTCCCTAGTTATGGAGCTGGAAAAGGTACTGCTGCGCCGGGTAGGCGAGGCGATCGGCCGCTTTAAGATGATTCGCGACGGCGATCGCGTCGCGGTGGCGCTTTCCGGCGGCAAGGACTCGCTGACCCTGCTGGAAGCCCTGCTGCTGCTTGAAAAACGCGCGCCCATCGACTTTACCGTGTGCGCCTTCACCATCGAGCAGGGCAAGTTCCTGCGGCCTATCGAGCCGTTGGGCGAGTACCTGGAACGCCGCGGCGTGCCCTGGACCTACTTCCGCGACGCTCCCTCCCTGACCCTGCTCAACGATCAGCCGGAGCACGGCTGCGACCTGTGCAGCCGCTACCGGCGCCGGGCCGTTTACCAGGTGGCGCGCGGGCTGGGGGCGAACGTCATCGCCCTGGGCCACACGGCGGACGATTTTTGCGAAGCGTTCCTGCGCAACGCGATGTTCACGGGGCGGCTAAGCGCGCTGCCGGCGATCACCCATTCGCGCGACAAGGAGTTCCGGCTGATTCGCCCGCTGGTATTCGTTTCCGAGGACATCACGCGGGCGTACGCGGAATCGACCGGGGTCCCGCTGACGCCCTGCGGCTGCTCCCAAAAGACCGGAACCGTGCGCCGGGCCCTGCGCGACATGTTCGCGGATCTGGAAAAGGACCACCCCTATCTTCAGGAAAGCATGCTGCGGGCGATGGGAAACCTGGAGCCGCGGCGTTTGCTCGACCCGCGCTACCTGGACCTGGGCGATAACCGCGAGAACCGGCCGGGGGATACGGAATTCCCGATTGTCACCGGATCGTAACCATGTTCCCATTGACCTGCCAGGGTGCGGGTGCGCGATAATGGTAGTTTAGCGATTTTTGACGCAACGATATGAGACTCCTTCCCCGCCAGGAAAAATTCTTTGCATTCTTTTTGAGTCAGGCACGAATCATTACGGAGGCTTCGCTGCTGCTGTCGGAGGGCGTGCGGGCCGGAGACGGAAAGTTATCCGAGTCCGTGCCCAAGATCAAGCAACTCGAGCAGCAGGGCGACGAGATTATTCACGAAGTCTTCACCAAGCTCAACCAGACCTTTATCACGCCGATCGATCCCGAGGACATCCACGGGCTGGCGTCTTACATGGACGACGTCCTGGACTGCATCGAAGACGCCGCGCACCGGATCACCGCCTACCGCGTCGATCCGATTCCGACGGCGGTGGTCGAGTTGTGCGATATCATTCAGGCCTGCGCCAAGACGCTCAGCCGGGCCTTCGAGTCGCTCGAGAAGAACGGGCGCGTCATTGACCACTGCATCGAGATCAACCGGCTGGAGGAGACCGCGGACCAGGTCTACCGCCGCGCGGTCTCCGACCTGTTCCTCAACGAGCAGAACCCGATCCACCTGATGAAGCTCAAGGAAGTCTATGACATTCTGGAAGACACCGCCGACCGATGCGAGGACGTGGCCGACGCCTTGCAGAACGTCGTGGTTAAGAACAGCTAGCCAATTCGCATGAGTGCCCTTCTTCTGCTGGTTATCGTCATAATCACCGTAGCGCTCGTATTCGACTTCATCAACGGTTTTCACGACGCCGCCAATTCCGTGGCGACGATCGTCGCCACGCGGGTGCTGAGCCCGTTTCAGGCCGTTGTCTGGGCGGCCTTCTGGAACTTCATCTCCGCGTTCAGCTTTGGAACCGGGGTCGCCAAGACCGTCGGAAGCGGCCTGGTCGATTTGCGTTACGTCGACGAGTACGTGATTCTGGCGGGGCTCATGGGCGCCATCGTGTGGGACCTGCTGACCTGGTGGTGGGGGCTTCCCACCAGTTCCTCGCACGCTTTGATGGGCGGCTACGCGGGCGCCGCCATCGCGGCGGCGGGTTTCAAGTCGATTCTGCTCGCCGGCTGGACCCAGATAATCCTGTTCATCGTGATCGCGCCGGTGCTCGGCATGCTGCTCGCCTGGGGGCTCATGATTGGCGTCTATTGGATGTTCCGCCACTCGACCCCGTCCAAGATGGACTGGTACTTCCGCAAGCTGCAACTGGTCTCGGCGGCCATCTTCAGCTACGCCCACGGCACCAACGACGCGCAGAAGACCATGGGCATCATCACTGCCGTGCTGGTGACGGCGGGTTACCTGAAGACGCTCACGGTGCCGGTGTGGGTGATCCTGGCGGCGCACGCGGCGATTGCGCTGGGAACGCTGAGCGGCGGCTGGCGCATCATGCACACCATGGGCGCGCGCCTGACCCGCTTGAAGCCGCGCCACGGTTTCTGCGCCGAGACCGCGGCGGCGATCTCGATTCTATTCTCGACGGTGCTTCACATGCCGGTATCGACCACCCACACGGTCGCGGGCGCCATCATGGGGGTCGGCTCCATTCAGCGCACCAAGGCCGTGCGCTGGCGCGTCGCGACCAACATAGTCTGGGCCTGGGTCTTCACCATTCCGGCGTCGGCCTTCGTGGGCTGGGTTTCCTGTCTCGTCATTCGCGGAATCGTCAACCGCTGACGCGCCCGATCGCACAGGTCGCGCCGGCGTGCGGCGCTCATGGCCGGCTCATGATACTGCCCCGCGAGCCGCTTTTGCTATGATCGGTACAAGTCCGGTTCGCTCATGATTGTCCAAACCAAGTCCGTGCGTTTCGATTCCATCTCGCTCGACGGCGGCTCGACCGTGGCGCCCGTGGATGTGGCCTACCAGTCCTACGGCGTGCTGAACGCGGCCCGTTCGAACGCGATTCTGGTCTCGCACGCCTTCTCCGGCGACGCGCACGCCGCCGGCATCAGCCCGGAGACCGGCAAGCCCGGATGGTGGGACAACATGATCGGGCCCGGCAAGGCCTTCGATACGAACAAGTATTTCGTCCTCTGTTCGAACGTGCTGGGCGGTTGCCGCGGCACCACCGGCCCGTCGTCGGTCAATCCCGCCACCGGCAAGCCTTACGCGATGTCGTTCCCCATCATCACCATCGGCGACATGGTGCGGCTCCAGAAAATGCTGGTGGAACATCTGGGCATCCAGCGGCTGCTCGCCGCCACCGGCGGTTCGATGGGCGGCATGCAGGCGCTGGAGTGGGCGGTTGCCTATCCCGGGATGGTCGCTTCGGCGATACCGATTGCCACGACGGCGCGGCACAGCGCGCAGCAGATCGCCTTCGACGAGGTCGGCCGGCAGGCGGTGATGGCCGATCCGGATTGGGCCGGCGGCGACTACTACGACAAGAACCCCCCGGCGCGCGGATTGTCGGTGGCGCGCATGGTCGGGCACATCACCTACATGTCGGACGACTCGATGCGCGAGAAGTTCGGCCGCCGCCTGCGCAATCGCGACGAGTTCGGTTCCGACTTCGAAGCCGAGTTCGAGGTGGAGAGCTACCTGCGTTACCGCGGCTCCCAGTTCGTCTACCGTTTCGACGCCAACTCGTATCTGTACATCACCAAGGCGATGGATTACTTCGACCTGGCCAACGGGTGCGCTTCGCTGGCCCAGGCGCTGGAGCGCGCCACGGCGCGCTTCCTGGTCATCAGCTTCACCTCCGACTGGCTCTATCCGAGTTACCAGTCGCAGGAGATCGTGAACGCCCTGCGCAGCCGCAACAAAGACGTCGCCTACTGCGAGTTGAACTCCAACTACGGCCACGACGCGTTTCTGGTGGACGTCGGTGAGCAGACCGAAATGGTGCGCGGCTTCCTGGCCCGCGTGGCGCGCGAGGAGGGCGTACTGTGACGCTCGAAAAACCGCGCCGCGGTTTCGTTCGCGAGGTCCTCGGCCGCTCCGATTACGCCATCATCAGCGAACTGATCGAGCCCAACACGAAGGTGCTCGACCTGGGCTGCGGCGACGGCGATCTGCTGGCCTGGCTGGCCGAAAACAAGAACGTGGAAGGGCGCGGCATCGAGATTTCCAGCGCCCGCGTCCAGCGCGCCATCGCGCGCGGCGTCTCGGTGTACCAGGGCGACATCGACCAGGGTCTGGCCGATTATCCCGACCAGGCGTTCGACTACGTGATCCTCAGCCAGACGCTTCAGGAGACGCGCCAGCCGCTCAAGGTGCTCTCCGACATCCTGCGCGCCGGCCGGCGCGCCATCGTCGCGTTTCCGAATTTCGGCCACTGGCGCGTGCGCCTGGCGCACCTGGCCAGCGGCCGCTCGCCCCGGACGGCGCTGTTTCCCCACGAGTGGTATTCCTCGCCCAACATCCACTTCCTGACCGTCCTGGACTTCGAGGAACTGGCGCGCCGCGAAAACTGGACCATTGAACGCCGCATCTTCCTGGCCGGCCACCGCGAACTGAGCGTGCTGCCGAATCTGCTGGCCGAAGTGGCCGTGTTCCTGATCCGCAAGTAGGCGCGGCTACGGCCAAAGCGGCCGAAACGACTCCACGGCCAATCGGAACCTGCGAAGGCTGCCGGAGCGTTTCGCCGCTTCCGTTAAGTTCCAACTCTTGGCGACGAATGCGGTCAGACACCCGTTGTAGTCGGGACCCACCTGTGCCGTGCTGCCGCGACGTGGGACGATCGAGTCCCGGAGTTCGCGCCTTCGGGACATTCTCGCCAGGTCGATAAGTCTCCTCTTGGGGTCCACGATCTCATCCGGATTCTCTGGCACGTTCCGGACGCCGATTCCAAGGAATCCGGAGAATCCGATGGCGTCGGCGAGTAGCCAAGACTCCACCTCCCTGACGGCGACACGAAAGAGCAGATTCGGGTGTGGATCTTCCTTGAGCCAGGCCCGAATCAGCGCTGGCGCACAATCAGTCTTGTCAAGATCGGTTAGGACGAAGAACGGGCTGTGCCTGGCGGCGTGATTGAAGGCCTCGATTTTCTTCTTGATATAGCCGAACCGGCCGGGTCGATAGCAGGCTCCGACGGCGTACTTGACGCCGGCTTGCTGAAGCACACGTCGAACGACGGCTTCGCTCAGCAGGTCTTCCACTACCAGGTTGACTGGAATCGGGTCGGGCATTCAGAACAGTCGAAGTTGACTGGCGTGCTCGGGCACCGTTCGGGGAAGTATGGCCTCTCCGACGCTGAAGCCTCCTTCCAGCAGAGCGCGAACCTCGCCGCTGTCCGAGGCGCGCCGGATGGTTGTACCCTCGGGCGACGGATCCAGCAACAACACCTCCTCGGCTCCTATGCTCTTGTCCGAAAGCAACTCAGAACTGTGCGTGGAGACGACGATTTGCCTCCGCCGCCTTTGCTGCATTCGGTGCATCAATGCGGGAATTCGGCTCACGACCCCCGAGTTCAGCGACAACTCCGGCTCCTCCAGCAGAAGGAGCGAGTCGCCTTCCAGCATCGACCACAGCAACCCAATCAGGCGGAGCGTGCCGTCGGAGAACTGGTCCTCTCTCTGCTTTCCCCCGTGCGGACGCCAGTGCGTGTAGATCGCCTCCAAATGAGGCACCCCGAGTTCTTCGGCATAGCAAAGCTGCTTCAACTGGGGCACCGCCACCGTCAGAGCTGTTTCGATTGCGCGTAGCCGGGCCTTTCGCGTCTTGTCGGGGGTCCTGGCAATCCGCTCCAGAAAACTTCGGCCAAACGGATCGCCGGGCATTTCCGGACCTGAGAACGCCTGCGGGTGTCGCAGCAGTTGAGGCACCAGATGCAGGTAGAGCGTGGATTGCAGGAAGACGGCGATGTCACGAAAACCCGCGTTCGAGTTGATCTGTTCCAGATGCGTCTGGGTCAGCCGCAACGGGTCCAGGTCGTCGGCTTTGTCCGGCCGGTCAAGCACCTGTTCGGATCCCTTCCAAACACGCTCGTAAGTGAGATGCGGTTGTCGGTGACCTCGCGGTTCTTGCCGGATGCCGATTGCGTACTTCAAGACGGGTTTGCTGCCGGCGTCCTCCGCCAGGTGGAGTTCAAGCTCAACATCCGGGTAACGTCGCGCGGCCAGACAACGAATCTTTGAGAGTCCTTGCCGGTCACTGATGGCTTTCTGGAGCCCGCCGCCCTGCTTGGCAATGTCTCCGAGGAATCGGAACGCATCCAGGAAATTCGACTTGCCCGATGCGTTTGCGCCGACGAGGAAAACGCGGCTGCCCAGATCGAGATCGACTTTGGCGAAGTTCCGCCAGTTCTGAAGCGAGATGTGCGATGCGAGCATAATCGCCGCCCCCCATCATAGCGCCTCTCCGAAGTCGCCGTCGGTTGCAGCAATCGCGACGAGGCAATCCCGCCGAGTGGGACCTGCCTCAGCTTGTCCAGTTCACCAGCGGGACAAGCTGGCGCTGATCTTACAACGCCTCCCCAAGACCGAGGCATTTCAACTCCTTCCCCGAGACTGAGAACTTGTGAAGAAATCCTGGGGACACGCCTGTGATGTGTGCGCGGGCACAGGCCGGTGTGTCCACAAGGGACGATTCCGGGTCGATTCCGGGTCTCGACCCGGTTGCTTTCCTGTGGGATCATGAAAGCAAGGAGGCGCCCCATGGCGAAGGATTTCATCGAGAATGTGGGCGGGGCCTATCGGGTTGCCGGAAGCCGTATTTCACTGGACTCGATTGTCTACGCGTTCCTGCGCGGGGAGTCGCCGGACGGAATTGCCGAATCGTTTCCCGCGCTGAACCTTGAGCAAGTTTACGGCGCCATCGCGTTCTATCTGGGCCATCGCGATACGATTGATGCCTATCTTCGTGCCGGCCAAGCGGACTTCGTGCGGCTTCGAGAACAGGCCCGGCGCGATCATCCATCTCTGTACGCCAAGATTGAGGCGGCCCTTCAGAGCACTGTCAACCCACGCGGATGAGGCCACGTTTTCAAGCCGACGCCGACCTCAACCAGAAGATCGTGGCTGGTTTGCGCCGGCGTGAGCCTGCGATTGACTTCCGGAGCGCCGGCGAAGGGGATGTCATCGGCAGGCCCGATCCCGAGGTCCTCGCTCTCGCGGCCAGCGAGCGTCGCGTGCTGGTTTCCCACGACCACCAAACCATGCCTGGGCACTTCAGGCGCTTCATTGAGACGCAGGCCAGTCCCGGTGTCGTCATCGTTTCACAAGATCTCGATATAGGGCGGACGATAGAAGAACTGTTGCTGGTATGGGCGGCATCCGAGGCCGAAGAGTGGACGAACGCGATTATCTTTCTGCCGTTGTAATGAGGAAACGGTTTGGGCCGGGATGGTCGCCTCCGATGTGTCCATTCGTGGGAGACGGGTTCGAGTCCTGGCTGGGGCCACCGAATGGGGACACGCAACCCGTTGAAATTAAAAGACCGAAAGCCGTATGGTATTGGCTTCCCAGTCTGGACACGTTTCGAACTTTTGCGGCACAAAACACGCTGTGCTCGAACCACTCCAATTGCTTTTAGACCAATGACATCCCCACAAAACCGGCGTACCCATCCAGACTGGGCGCCCAGCAAAGATGAGTCTCGAACGACGCGAGAACCAGCAACTTCAAACCGACAAATCCACGGATCGGGATCGGGGCGGTGAACGCTGCGGCTTTACTGAGGAGCTAGGCTGATCGCACGTGCCTGGTCCCCTGAAGTGCCGGACTCAGTTCGTCGGCACGAGGCGCCTTAGCTCCTCCAGCCAGTTGAGCACGACAGCGATTGAGCGTAGGCGGGGTCGTCATCTGAGATCAAGTACGTCCGGTTCCCATAGTTTGTGGCGACGATCTCTTCATTTATGAATGCTCCACCCTGATCGCGACATTTCCCTTCTTGTGCCCTTGCTCAACATACTTGAAAGCTTCCGCGATCTGCTCCAAGGGATAACTTCTGTCGATGACCGGCTTGAGCTTCCCAGCCGCGGCAAGTTCTGCGATGAAAGTCATTCTCTCCAGGTTGTTGATGGCCACACCGCCCCTCATTTTCTTACCCCCGGTGATGGAGGTCCAAAGGATCCGAACCATGTCAGTCAATCCCATGATGCAGGCAAGGAAGATACCTTTGGGCTTCAGCGAGTTATGGCAGCGGTCAAAGGTGGTTGCGCCGACGACGTCAAATATCAGGTCGTAGGTTGCTGCATTCTTGGTGAAATCTTCGTTCGTGTAGTCGATCACCTTGTCCGCACCCAAGGATTTCACCATTTCTACGTTCGCGCCGCTGCACACTGCGGTCACGGTCGCCCCAAAGTGCTTGGCCAGCTGCACCCCGGCCGAACCGATGCTCCCCGAAGCTCCGATGATCAGAAGCTCCTGCCCGGCTTGGATCTTTCCCAACTCCCGGAGGTAATACAACGCGGTGTTCGCCCCAAACGGAATGGCAACTGCCTCCTCCCAACCCAGCGAATCCGGCTTGATCGCCAAAGCCCCCTTTTCAGGAAGGCAAGCGTACTGGGCGTGCCCGCCGCCCGCCATGCCGGTCGAGGCAACAACCCGGTCCCCCGTCCTAAACCTCTTAACGTCTTTACCCGCCCCCTCCACCTCCCCGGCCAACTCGGTCCCGAGGACGCGTTCTTTCCAAGGCTTTCCAATACCAAACATGAGTTTCGCGATCGGGAGCATGGACTTGATAACGAAAGTGAAATTGCGGACGTTGCAGTCCCCACTCGACACCGTGGTCGCGTGTATTCTGATCAGGACTTCGTTGTCCTTTGGAGCGGGTTTGTCCACCTCCTTGAACTGGAGAAGATCGGCAGGTCCATATTGAGTGTGCAGAATCGCTTTCACAAGTGTTCCCTTTGGGGTTGTTGTCTGTACTGCATGTTACACGAAGTTCGTGTCAGCTGCTTGAACGGGCTGATTCTAGTCGCGGGTCTGCCGCTCCGGAAAGGGCAAGGGAGTCTGGTGCCTACCGAAGATGGCCCGAAACCACTCTCAGGGGAACTCCTTTCGATACAATAAGTTCGAGTGTTGAACTGGGGTCGCCCGTAAAGTGCAGATTCGAAACGTCGATTTCGGGTGCCTCGCCACATAGGACTCGAACCTACGACCCTTCGGTGGGCGGCCGAAAGGCGTCGCGCAGGTGGGTGACGGCCGGTGGTTTTCCGTAGAGCACGTTGACGATGTCGAAGCGCACCTGGCTCCAATCGATGCCGGCGCGGCGGGCGTAGTCGCGCGCCGCGCGGGCGATGTGAATTTGTTTCTCGCGGCCAATGGCGCGGTCCGGCGCGCCGTATTGGTCCGTGGCTCTGGACTTCACCTCCACGAACACCAGCGCCGGCCCGTCCCAGGCCACCAGGTCCACCTCGCTGGAGCCGGAGCGCGTGCGCCAGTTCCGGGCGACGATGGTGTAGCCCAGGCGGCGAAGATGGCGGTGCGCGATGTCTTCGCCTCGCCGCCCTTGGGCCCGATCCCGGGTCCATCTTGCGCGCCGCACGCGGTCGCGCACGCCGTCGATCGTCTCGAACAACCAGCCGAACATTTCAGGCCGTCTCGAACTCGAACTCGATGACCTTTCCGCGCACCAGGTAGCACAGGTAGTGCTCCCAGAACCGGCGGAAACGCGGGAACCGGTTCACCAGCAGCTCGAAGCCCAGCCACCTCCACAAAGCAAGTAGCCGCACGCGGACCGAAATCTCCCGCAAACGGCGCGTCGAGTAGTAGCCGAAGCCGCCGTGGTCCGGGCCGAAGTAGCGGAACGAAAAACTGGTCAGGTGCCAGCGGTGGGTGGGGTCGCAGAAACTGCTGAAGTCGGTGTAGTGGGGCGTGACGACGGTAATGCGCCCGCCCGGGCGCACCAGGCGGTGGAACTCTTCCATGGCGCCGATCACGTTCCCCAGGTGCTCGATGACGTGGACCGCGCGAAGCCGGTCGAAGGCGTGATCGCGGAACGGGTAGGGAAACCGGTCCAGGTCGCACAGGACGTCGGCGCGGCTGGCGGGGTTACGATCGACGCCGATGGCGCCGGGGAACTTGTTGACGCCGCAACCGACATCCAATACCCTCACATCTCGCGCTGGAGAATTGTCAGGCACTCCTCCAGTGTATCCACGGCGAAGCCGGCCTGGTCGCGGGTGATGACCAGCGGCGGCGACAGGCGCAACGTATTGAGCCCGGCGCCGAGCGTGAGCAGGCCCCGCTCGAAGGCCAGTTGCACCAGGCGGTCGCGCAGTTGGGGAGCGCGCTCGCGCCTGTCGCGGTCGCGCACGAACTCGACGCCGATCATCAGCCCCAGACCGCGCACATCGCCGACGAAATCGAATCGCCGCGGCCACTCGCGCAGCCGTTCCAGCATCTGGGCGCCGATGCGCGCGGCGTTATCCACCAGTTCCTGTTCCAGCAACTCGATGGTGGCCAGAGCCGCCGACACCGACACCGGGTTTCCGCCGAAGGTCGAGGCGTGCGCGCCGGGCCCCCATTGCATCAGCTCGGCGCGCGCGATGGTGGCCGAAAGCGGCATGCCGCCGGCGATTCCCTTGGCCACCGCCAGAATGTCGGGCACGAAATCGAAGTGATCGGAGGCCCACATCCTGCCCGTGCGGCCCATGCCGGACTGCACCTCGTCGGCCACCAGCAGGATGCCGTGTTTGGCCGCCAGCCGCCGCAGTTCGTCGAAGAACTTCGGCGGCGGCACGATGCAGCCCCCTTCGCCCTGCACCGGTTCGAGCACGATTGCCGCCACCTCCTCGGCCGGGACGATCGATGCAAGCAGGGTCTCCTCGATATGCTTGACGCATTCGACCGCGCAGGTCTCCGGCTGCCTGCCGTAGGCGCAACGGTAGCAATAGGCATATGGGGCATGGAACACGCCCGGAACCAGCGGCCCGAAGCCCTTGCGCTGAACCGCCTTGGACCCGGTCAGCGACAACGCGCCCAGGGTGCGCCCGTGAAAACCGCCCAGGAAGGCGATGAACTTGTCGCGGCCGGTGTGATAACGCGCCATCTTCATCGCCGCTTCCACCGCCTCGGCGCCCGAGTTGCCGAAGTAAACCCGCTTGGGACTCTGGCCCGGCGCCAGGGCGGCCAGCCGTTCCCCCAGTTCGACCATGTTCTCGTAGTAGAAGTCGGTCCCGGACATGTGAATGAGCTTCTCCGCCTGTTCGCGGATGGCCTGGACGATGCGCGGATGACAATGCCCGGCCGCCACCACCGCGATTCCGGCGTTCAGGTCCAGGAACCGGTTGCCGTCGGCGTCCTCGACCATGGCGCCGCTGCCGCGGGCGGCAACCAGCGGGTACGGCCGCGTGAAGGACGGCGAAAGGACGCGGTGATCTCGCTCGATGATCGCCCGGGCGCGCGGGCCGGGCAGGGAAGTCGTGATGCTCGGAAGATCCGGACGGACTGCTGGAACGACGCCGTTCATGGGGCTCTCCTTCTCGGTGTACTCGCCAGGGGTGCCAGACTACGCGGAAGGGAGCGGCTGTCAGTCGGAGCCGAACAGGGACGGACGCGCGGATTGAGGTCGCGTCTTCATGATTCCATTGTACCGCGAGCGTGGGGTCGGATCTGTCCGCCCCCTACTTCAGCAATTCCCGCCGCATGTTCTCTAGCGACACTCGCACGTCGGCGTCTTCGGCCGGGTCCGCCACGGTTCCGGGCGCCAGAATGGTGAGTGAACCGCTGATCTCGCGGAACAGCGAAACCAGTTCCGGATCGCACCAGCCGCGGTCGGCCTCGGCTTGCAGCACGTCGAGCGACTCCTGGTGGGTCTTAGCGAGTTTGTACGGGCGCGCGGTGTTCAGCGCATCGTAGATGTCGACGATTTGCAGGATGCGGGCCAGCAGCGGGATCTGATCTCCCTTCAGGCCGTCGGGGTACCCGGAGCCGTCCCAGCGCTCATGATGAGACCGGATCACGGGAAGCACCGGCGCCAGACTCTTCATCGGCCGGCAAATCTCTTCGCCCCGTATGGTGTGTTGCCGCATGACCGACCACTCGTCGCGGTCCAGGCCGCCG
>JAUYBU010000280.1 GCA_030693045.1 Bryobacterales bacterium
GCTGAAGACCGGTCTTCTCGAAGTGCGGAATGTGTTTGTTCGGAAACAGAGCCGGAACCGCTTCCACGTGTTCTGCTGCATGCTGGCCCTGAAACTCAGCCGTGAAATAGAGCGGCGGCTGCAAGCGGCCTTCGGGACCACCGACGCCGATCCGTACGCCTTGACGGTCGGCGATGCGCTGGCGGCGCTCAGCCGGCTGTGCCTGCTGGAATATCAGATCGACGAGAAAACCACTTTGACTCGCCTGCCGAATCCCGACGCCCGCCAGGAAGAGATCCTTGCGGCGCTCGGAGTCAGCCTGCCCAAGAAGTAAGGATGTAGACAGAAGCCCGCTGCCGCGGAAAACCAGTAACTCCCATCCGTCCAGACAGATACCGGCCAAATCTCGCCCGCCCGGCGGGGGAAGATCCGTCGGGGGACACTCCGGGCTAATCTTACGGAAACGATCGCTTGACCCGGGACAAAGGCGTGTCCCCCATTTCTCGAACACACCTCCGGCCCTCAAGACTACCTCGTTCTTGGTTAACCGGCTAGGCCTGCCCATCACCCGTAAATAAAGCTGGACAATGAATCTTCCGCGGCGCATAATAGCTGAGTGCTTTCACAAAGCCAGATCAAGCGGACGCTGTCGCGGCCTGTTGCCATTGCGTATGTCGCCGAGTTGCTGGATGGTGGCGAGTTCGTCCACCGCAGCGAGTTGGCCGATTTCCTGTGCGAGGAATGGGGGTTCTACGACGCACGCGGCCAGGCACAACGCGATGGCTGCCTGAAGGCGCTACGGGAACTGGAAACCGCTGGTCGCTTTACTCTTCCGCCGGCGCAGGCCAAGACCGGACCAAACACGCCCAAGCGGTTGCCGGAGGCAGTGGCGGATCCGACGGGCGTGCCCGCCCAGGCAGGTGACGTTGGCGGCCTGGCGTTGATCCTGGTGAGCGGCGAGGCGCACATGCGGATCTGGAACGAGATGATGATTCGCGAACACCCGCGTGGCCATGGGCCGCTCGTGGGACGCCAGGTGCGCTATCTGATCGAGTCTGAACACGGGTGGCTGGGCGCGATTGGCTTTGCCGCGCCAGCCCTGCAGTTGGCCGACCGCGACCGCTGGATCGGCTGGACGGTGGAACAGCGGCGAACCTCTCTGCACACGGTGGTGAACATGAGCCGGTTTCTGATCCGGCCGAGCGTTCACTGCGCCAATCTGGCCTCACGGCTGCTGGCGATGGCGGCGCGGCAGATGCCCGTGGATTTCCAGCAGCGCTACCACTACCGGCCGTTTCTCATGGAGAGTTTTGTGGACCGCGCCCATTTTGCGGGTACCTGTTATCAGGCCGCCAACTGGATACGGGTGGGCCGGACGCAGGGCCGCGGCAGACAGGATCGTTTCCGGCAGGCGAGCGAGACAGTCAAAGATATCTATTTGTACCCGCTGGAAAAAGACTTCCGATCCCAATTGGGGTTGGCTGCCGATGCCGGCCGTAGCGCCCTCGGTCCGGCAGACGGATTGGAGGCACAGACGTGGGCGGAAAAGGAGTTCGGTGGCGCGCCCTTGGGGGATGCGCGGCTGAGCCAAAGACTCGTGAACGTGGCACACGCCAAAGCCAACACCCCGGGGCGCGCCTTCTGCGGCGTGGCTCAAGGAGACGGCGCCGCCGTCAAGGGCTACTACCGGCTGATCGATATGCCGGAGGATTCGGCGGTGACCATGGACCACATCCTGCGGCCGCATCGGGACCGCACCGTGCGGCGTATGCAGGGGCAGCACACCGTGCTGTGCGTGCAGGACGGCAGCGATCTGAACTACAACGGCTTGGCTGCGTGCACCGGGCTGGGAGAGATCGGCACAAACCAGACGGGTGCTAAAAGCCGCGGATTGCATCTGCATACCACGTTGGCGATCTCACCTGGCGGCCTTCCGCTGGGCGTGCTGTGCGCGCAGTGTTTGGCCCCGGAGCCGAAAGCGCCGGAGGATAACAGGCCCGCGTTTGCCATCCCCATCGAAGAGAAGAAAACCTTCCCTTGGATTGAGCATCACCGCGAGATGGTGGCGGTGGCCGCGGACATGCCCCATACCCGCCTGATCGATGTGTGCGACCGCGAGGCGGACTTCTTCGAGATGTTCGACGAGCAGCGCCGCGACCGATCTGTGGAGCTGTTGGTTCGAGCCAAGTATAACCGTAACATCGCCGAGGATCCCTTCAAG
>JAUYBU010000340.1 GCA_030693045.1 Bryobacterales bacterium
ATATTGCAGACCGAGGTACAGCAATGGCAGCAACGGCGGAATGCCGAAGGGCGAGGCATAGAATGGAAATTCACCCGGCAGGATGCCGACCGGAAGCTGTGCCGTCATTATGTTTCGTAATTAGCTTGTCAGTGTACTAGCGCCCGACAGCGAAATGGTGGCCGTGAAGCTGCGCTGGACCTTCCGGCCATAGCAGCCGGCCGTAAGACTGCACGGCAGCCACTTCACGCCGGGCAGTTGGTATGATCGTCGAAGGGTGGACTTATGACTCTCCAGGACATTCGCTCGGCCCGCCGCGACGAGATCCTGAAGTTGGCCGCCAAGCGAGGCGCGAAGAATGTGAGAGTCTTTGGCTCGGTGGCCAGGGGCGACAACGATGAGAGAAGTGACGTCGACTTCTTGGTTGAGATGGAACCCGGCCGAACCCTGTTCGACCTCAGCGGCCTGCTGCTCGATCTGGAAGCCGTGTTGCACACGCCGGTCGACGTGGTCACCGAGAAGGGCCTGCGCCCTCGTGTCCGCGAACGGGTTCTGGCGGAGGCCGTGCCGCTGTGAGGGATGATCGGGAGCGTCTTCAGGACATCCTGGAGGCCATCGAGCGTATCGAGACGTATGCTTCGGCTGGCCGTGCCGCAGTGTATCAGGACGAACTGGTCGAGACCTGATAAGGCTCGGCCGAGACGCATTCCCGGGCCGCGAGAAGTGATTGCGTGAAGCTTCGGCAGGCAACCGGCCATCCAATTCTTAGCTGGTCTGACGGTTGACATCCGGAAGCAGGTCCGCTATATTTCTGAAGTACCTGATTATCAACGGTTTGTAGGTGTCAGATCGGATTGAGACTCGAAGCGCCCGGTTCGAGAGCGGCTGGCTGGCTCAAAAGGAGCTTGGTTTGCGTCTCTTCACTTGTCCCTTGTTCGTTCTCAAACACGTCGTCGCCAGCGGCCTGACCCGCGCCGACCGTTGAAACCGTAGGTTGGTGGGAGACGTGGCTATGGCCATCACATCAGATGACCGGCACCCGGCTATGCCGGGTCCGGCCATGCCGGGTCCGGCTATGCCGGGTCGTGCGGAGGAGGTCGACTACGAACAGCTTCTGGACGATTACAGTCACTTCGCGCCGCCCGCCGAGGGCGAGGTCATTCAGGGTCACGTCCTCAAAGTCACCGACAAAGAAGTGATCGTCGATTTCGGATCCAAGTCCGAGGGGCTTGTGCCGATCGATCAGGTTCGCGGTCCGGATGGCAGGATCGCGGTGCAGCGCGGCGACACGATCGACGTGATGGTTGACCGCGGCGGCGGCGAAATCGACGGATACGTCCTGCTGTCGCACGAAAAAGCCGCGCGAATCCGTTGCTGGGACACATTGGAGAAAGCCTTTCGCGAGAACCTGCTGGTTGCCGGCCGCGTTCTGGGCCGCATCAAGGGCGGCTTATCGGTGGACGTCGGCGTTCAGGCCTTCATGCCCGGCTCGCAGGTCGACACCCGGCCCGTGCACAACCTGGACAGCTTCATCGGCCAGGATATCCCGGTCAAACTGGTGAAGCTGAACCGGCGGCGCGGCAATGTCGTCGTTTCGCGCAAGCTGGCGCTGGAAGACGAGATCCACTCGCGCAAGGCGCACGCCCTGGCCTCGCTCTCGGAAGGCGCGGTGGTCACCGGCGTGGTGAAGAACCTGACCGAATATGGCGCGTTCGTCGACCTGGGCGGCATCGACGGGTTGCTGCACGTCAGCGACATGTCTCATAGCCGCATCAACCACCCGTCGGAGATGATCAGCGCCGGCGACGTGATCACCGTCAAGGTCCTCAAGTACGATGGCGAGAAGGAACGCATTTCGCTGGGGCTCAAACAACTGTCGCCCGATCCGTGGGACAGTGTCGCCGAGCGCTTCCCGATCCGATCCCACGTCATCGGCCGCGTCGTGAGCGTCACCGACTACGGCGCGTTTGTCGAACTCGAGGCGGGCGTGGAAGGCCTGATTCACATTTCCGAGATGACCTGGTCGCGGCGGATGAAGCATCCCGCCAAGGTCGTCAAGGTCGGCGACAATATCGAGGCCGTGGTCCTGGACGTGAAGCCCAGGGATCGCCGCGTCTCGCTCGGGATCAAGCAGCTCGAGGCCGACCCGTGGACCACCGTGGCCAGCCGTTACAGCGTCGGCTCGGTCGTGGAAGGCCGCGTGCGCAAGCTCACCGATTTCGGCGCGTTCATCGAAATCGAGGAGGGCATCGACGGCCTGGTGCACATCTCCGACCTCTCCTGGACCAAACGCGTCAAACATCCCTCCGAGGTGCTGAAGAAGGGCCAACTGGTGCAGGCGGTGATCCTGCACATCGACGCGCCCAACCGCAGGTTGTCGCTGGGCGTCAAACAGCTTCAGCCGGACGCCTGGGAGACCTTCTTCCGGTCGCACCAGGTGGGCGACATCGTGCGCGGGCGGGTTTGCCGTACGGCGAGCTTCGGCGTGTTTGTGGAGTTGGCGCCGGGCGTGGAAGGGTTGTGTCACAGTTCCGAAATCCCGGGCGCCGAGGGGCACCGGGACGGGCCGGCGCTGGCGATCGGCGAGGAGTCCGAGTTCAAGGTCATCAAGATGAATGAGGCCGAAAAACGGGTCGGCCTTAGTATCCGGGCAGTGGCGGACGACGAGGAACGGTCGCGGCTGGAGGATTACCAGCGGCAGGCGGCCGCCGCCACCACGACTATCGAGGAGGCTATCAACCTCAAGGAGCACGGCGAAAGCCGGTAGTGGGAAGCTGAAGACGGGAGTTAGGCGTGCTTCGCCCGCCCCAGGGCGCCGCCAGTCTTGACCCGCGTTTTTCAGCGCCTTGTTGGTGTAAGCTTGAAGTTTCACCGGTTTTCAGGCTGAAGCAGAAGGAGACGAAGGGCAAATGACCAAAGCGGATCTGATCGAAGAAGTGTCGCGGGTCGTCGAGATGACTCGCAAGGATTCGGAGGTGATTGTCGAGGCCATCTTCGACAGCATCGTGCGCTCCCTGCGGACCGGCGACAAGATCGAAATCCGCGGATTCGGGAGTTTCCGCACCAGGCAGCGGCAACCCCGCATCGGGCGTAATCCGAAGACCGGATCCCGGGTGGAAGTCCCGCCCAAGCGCATCCCCTACTTCAAGCCGAGCAAGGAACTCAAGGACCTTGTGAACGGGACTCCCAAGAGCGGGACGCCCGCTCCGGCCGAACCGGCCGCACCGCCCGCGGACGCGCCGCCGCTGGCCTGACACGCGGGCATGGACCGCCTCTGGAGCCCCTGGCGCTACCAATACGTGAGCCGGACCGTGCCCGACTCAGTTTGCATTTTCTGCGAGAAACCGGCCGAGCAAAACGACCGCGAGAACCATATCCTGTATCGCGGCGAGCACAACTTCGTGCTGCTCAACCTGTTCCCTTACACCAGCGGCCATCTCATGATCGCGCCCTACCGGCACGTGGCCAGAATGGGAGAGGCGGGCGACCAGGCCCTCACCGAGATGATCCAGCTTGCCGCCGACGCCGAGCGGGCGATCACCGAGATTTACCGGCCGCACGGGCTGAACGTCGGAATGAACCTGGGCGAGTGCGCCGGCGCCGGTATCGCCGGCCACATCCACATGCACGTGTTGCCGCGTTGGATGGGCGACGCCAATTTCATGACCACGGTGGGCGAGACGCGCGTGCTGCCGGAAGACCTCGACACCACGTACCGGAGAATCCTCTCCGTGTTCCGCCGCGCCTGACCGCTCTGATAGAATTGACGAACCCATGAAAACTCCCGGACTGCTTGCGGAAACGATCGCCGAATTCTTGGGCACGGCCCTGATCCTGCTATTCGGCTCGGGAGTCTGTTCGATGGTCGTGCTGTTCGGAACCGGCGTGCCGGGCGAAGTCGTCAAGGGCGGCTACACGAACATCGTCTTCGGGTGGGCCATCGGCGTGACCATGGGCATCTACGTGTCGGCCCGTATTTCGGGCGCGCACCTGAACCCTGCGGTCACGCTGGCGCTGGCCGTGTTCCGCGGCTTCCCGTGGCGCAAGGTCGTTCCTTACACGCTCGCGCAAACGCTGGGCGCCTTCGCCGGCGCGGCGGTGGTGTTCTGGAATTACCGCCCGGCTTTTGCGAACTTCGACCCGCTGCTCGAAAAAACGGCCGGCATCTTCACCACCTTTCCGGCTTTCCCCAACGCGCTGTCGGCGGGCTTCCTGGACCAGGTGATCGGCACGGCGCTGCTGCTGTTGCTGGTTTTCGCGATCGTCGACGAGCGCAACCAATTGCCGGGGTGGCTGACCCCGATCCTGGTCGGCCTGGTGGTGCTGGGCATCGGCATTTCCTTCGGTGCGCTGCACGGCTACGCCATCAACCCGGCGCGCGACTTCGGCCCGCGCCTTTTCACCGCGCTCGCCGGCTTCCGGAACAACGGGTTCAGTGGCCCAAGCCCGGTGTTCTGGGTTCCGATCGTGGCGCCGTTGATCGGCGGCATCCTCGGCGCGGGGCTCTACGATTTCGCCATCCGGCGCTGGCTGCCGAAGAACTGAATCATCATGCAACTGGAATCCCTTCGCGAAGAAGTTCTCGACGCCAACCTCGAACTGGTCCGCCGGGGCCTGGTGATTTACACTTTCGGCAATGTCAGTGGGATCGCGCGCGCCCAGGGACTGGTGGCGATCAAGCCCAGTGGCGTGCCGTATGAAAAGATGACTGCCGCCGACATTGTTATCACGGATCTTGAGGGAAAGGTGGTCGAAGGAACGCTAGGTCCGTCGGTGGATCTGGCGACGCACCTGGTTTTGTACCGCGCCTTTCCGGCCATTGGCGGCGTCGCTCACACGCATTCGCCATTCGCCACCGCTTGGGCGCAGGCCGGCCGCGAGATTCCGTGCTTGGGCACCACTCACGCCGACTACTTCCGCGGCGCGGTGCCCGTAACGGCGCCGCTCGATGCAAGCGGCATCGAAGGGGACTACGAGGCGGCCGCGGGCCGGGCGATCGTCCAGCGCCTGGCCGGACTGGATCCGGAGGAGTTCTCGGCCGTCCTGGCGCACGGTCATGGGCCATTCGCCTGGGGGCCCTCGGCCACCGGCGCCGCGCACAACGCGGTCATCCTCGAGGAACTGGCCCGAATCGCGGCCCAGACCATGGCGCTGAACCCGGCCGCCGCGCCCATTCCCGACCCGCTCCGCGACCTGCACTTCCTGCGCAAGCACGGCCCCACCGCCCGCTACGGCCAAAAAACGGGGACAGTAACAAATAACCCCTTTTCCGGAAATGGGGACAGTAACAAATAACCCCTTTTTCAGCCGGCAGCGCTCCGGCTCTCCGCTCGCATCAGCCGCCTCTCGGCTGCGAAAGTGCGCCCGCAGCCTCTCCGCGGCACGCCTGCACGGCGCGCGCAGTCGCCGTGCACTTTTCTGAGCATAAACGGCGCAGTGCCGAGTGGCGTCGCATCCTCTCGGAAAAGGGGTAATGTGTTACTGTCCCCATTTCCGGAAAAGGGGTTATTTGTTACTGTCCCCATTTCCCGGACTTCTACATCACGTCGTATAGAAGAACGATGGTCTTCACGCCTTTGAGCGTCTTCTCCAGGGTGGGCCAGGCCTTCTGGTGCTCCGCCGACTTCACCCACTGCATCCGCAGCGCCTCGGTCTGGAAGCTGATCAGCAACCGGAAAACGCAGTTGGCCGGGGCCTTGCCAGCGAGCGCCGAGCGCAACTTCAACAGCTTCACGTCCACGAATCCGGGCTGCTTGCGAATGGCCGGGCGAAACACGCTTCCGAAGTTCGCCAGCAACTCCTTTTCCTTGCCCGGATCCACTTCCAGATCCACGTGAAGTTGAATGGGCGCGCCGGCCGCGTCGGCCGCCGATAGCGCGGCGCCGGCCAGCGCCCCGATGTGCTGTCGTCGATTCATGGGCGAATCCCCTGGATACTCAGTTTCACGCGATACAGCCCCGTGCGCGCCGTCATGTAGAGCGTCTTGCCGTCGGCGTCGCCCCAGGCGCAATTGGCCGGGGTTTCGGCGGGCATGATGGCGCCGATGGCCTTGCCTTGCGGCGAGAACACCCAGATTCCGCCGGGACCGGTGCAGTACAGGTTGCCCTTAACGTCCACCTTCATCCCGTCCGGCAGGCCGTCGGGGGTCTGCTTGGTGACGTCGTAGAACACCTTCCCGTTGGCCAGCGTCCCGTCCGCTTTGACGTCATAGACCATCCAGATCTTGTACCCCGGATCGGAGTTGGCGACATACAGCTTCTTCTCGTCGGGCGAAAAGGCCAGCCCGTTCGGACGGGTCAGATCCTTGACCAGAGCCTCCAACTTCCCCGCCGCGGTAAGCCGGTAGACGCCGTTGAACTGAAGCTCCTTCGCCGGATCGCCGTCCTGCTTGGCGAGTCCGTAGGGCGGATCGGTGAAATACATATCCCCGTTGCTTTTGAACACGACGTCGTTCGGACTATTAAGCCGCTTGCCTTCAAAACGGTCGACGACGGTGACGATTGCACCGCTCTTCTCGGTGCGCGAAATCCGCCGGTTGCGGTGTTCGCAAGTGATCAAGCGCCCCTGCTTGTCCAGCGTCTGACCGTTGGGCCCGACGAATTCTCCCTTTTCCGCCTTCCCGAGAAACACCGGCCGGCGGAAGTCCACCACCTTGCCGCCGGGACTCCATTTGTAGATGGCGTTGCCCGGAACATCGCTGAACAGCAGGTAGCCGCCGCCGTCGTGCATCCAAAGCGGTCCTTCCGTGAAGATCAGCCCGCCAGCCAATTTCTCGATCTTCGCCCCCGCCGGAACGATCGCGCCCAATGCGGGATCGGCATTGACGAACTTGCCCGCTTCCTGGCCGCTCAACACCCCCGCGGCGGCCAGACTCATCCCAAAAAACAGCATACGCATCTATCGAGCCTCCGGCCCACGATTTTACGCAAGACCAGCCCATCGACACAAGGCGCATCGCTTGGGCGTAGAATGATCTAATTCGGGGACAGGCTACGAAATCACTTAATTCGCGCTTTCCTATTTCGGAGTTTCGTAGCCTGTCCCCGAAATAGAGAGAGGAGACCGGCATGAAAGCGGACCGGACATCTCGCCGATCGGCGCTGCGCCGGATGAGTCTCGCCGGAGTGGGCGCCGTCCTGGGAGCGCAACCGGCGGGCGCCACGGCCTTCGCCCTCATCGGCGACGAGAACCACAATTCCGATTACATCCGCGCGGCGCTGGGCAGCACCTTGGTGGAAGACGCGGGACTCTCGATCGACTTCACCGACGAGGAGAAACTGCTGAGTTACGAAAACCTCCGGCATTACAAGATACTCATCCTCTTCCGCGACGGTTTGCGCTTCCCGGGCGGCTACTGGTATGCGCAGAACTGGAACCCGAAGCCGAAGGATGTGGTGAGCGTCCCGCCCATCGAAAAGAAAATCGGCGGCCGGCGGGTCGGCTGGATGACCCAGGAACAGGGTCGCGGGGTGAAGCGCTGGGTCGAGGAAGGCGGCTCGCTCTGGGCCTGGCATAACAACAGCCAGCTTTCGCTGATGAACAAGGATTACCGCGACGTGGAAGGCGCCATCTACACCGGCCACCCGCCGATTCGCCCGTTCCAGGTCAAGATCGTCAACCGCGAGCATCCCATCACGAAAGGCGTGAACGATTTCGTAGTGACCGACGAGCAGCACTACGTGGTCTACGAGAAGGACCCCAAGTACGTGCTGGCACGAAGCGTCAACCAGGACGGACTGGAATTCACCGACCAGTCCGGAAAGCGGAGCAACTCCTCGGAGGCGGTCTGGGCTTACGATTACGGCAAGGGACGAGTGTGCTTCATGGCGCCCGGCCACATGATCAGCGCCCTGTGGAACCCGGAATACGAGAAGATGCAGAAGAACGCCGCCCGCTGGCTACTGCGAAAATCCTAGACCGCCGGCAGGAACACGCGGAACACGCTCCCGCGCCCGGCTTCGCTCTCCACCGCAATGCGGCCGCCGTGCTCGTCGACGATTTTCTGCACGATGGCCAGGCCCAGCCCGACCCCGTCCGGCCTGGTGGTGAAGAACGGGTTGAAGATGTTCTCGATCTGCGCCGGCTCGATCCCCGAGCCGCGGTCGATTACCGAGATCTCCAGGTTGCCGTCGAGCGGGCGCGTTTTCACCGTCACGACGCCGCCCGCCGGGCTGGCCTGCGCCGCGTTCAGCAATAGGTTGTAAACCACGCGCTCCAGCAGTTCGCCGTCGACTTCCACGGGCCGGATGTCGGGCGAGTAGTTCTTGTAGACGCTCACCGGGTAGGGTGGAGCGTGCTGCCCTAACTGGGCCACCGCGCGGTCGATCACCTCGCTCAGTTCGACGGGCTTGCGCTGAAGCTTGAGCGGGCGCGCGAAGTCCAGAAAGCGCGTGATGAGGGAATTGGTCCGCACCACCTCGCTCGAGATAAAGCCCGCCACCTCGCGCGCAACTTCGTTTTCCCCCGCCACCTCGCGCACCAGCATTTCGGCCGAGACGCGCATGGTCCCCAGCGGGTTGCGCAACTCGTGCGCCAGTCCGGCGGCCATCTGTCCGAGCGCGGCCAGCCGCTCCGAACGGCGCACCGCCGCCTCCGCCTGGCGAAGGTTGCGGTTGGCTTCGGCCAGTTGTTCGGCCGCCGCCTGGTACTTGCGCGCCTCCTCGCGATTGGCTCGAGCGAGCCGGTGCGTGACGTAGCCCACCACCCAGATGAAGACCAGCCGCAATCCGAGCTGGCGCGTGTCATCGGGCTCGATGACGTAGCGCGACCAGTCGATATACAGAAGCAGCGAAAGATAGGTCGCGCTGGCGATGAGCGTCATCAGCACCGTGCCGAGCACGCCCAGCGAGGTCGCCGCCGAGACCACCGGAAGCAGCAGGATCAGGTAGTAGCCGCTGTTGAGCCCGCCGGTCGAGTGGATCAGCAGGTAGCCCAGCAACAGCTTGATGAAGATCGAGGCGAGATTGCCCCGGCTGGTTCCCAGCGCCGGAATTCGCGGCTCCAGGATCTGGAGCGCCGCGATCATTCCCAGCAGCGTCATTTCCAGCGCATTCTGTTCCGGACTGACCGCCGCCATCACGCCGAACAGCGCGATCCAGGCCAGGTCTTCCGGCCGCACCCACCGGCGGGCGCGCGCATTGGAACTCGCATCGGAGGCCACGCTGCCATCTTAATTCATCCGGCCGGGAGCGCTCATTGCCTGCCGTCCCTGAAAAATAGTTCGGGCAACGGCGTAGAGGCCTGTGTGGGCCGGACAAATCCGGCCACTACGGAACGAAAGGAGATTTCAGATGGCTTATGTTTGTCCTCGTTGCGGCGGTCCGGTGGCGCGGGATGTCAGCGCCGGCGCCAGTATCCTTTTCGGCCTCGTGGGCGCCCTGGTTTCCGCGGCGTTCGGGTCGCTCAAATGCGCGCAGTGCGGAGAGATCGGTCACAGCGAATTCCCGCCCGAAGTGCGGAGCCGGATGACCCGCAATTCGATTCTGATGGGTGTCGGCGGCGTGGTTCTGTTCGTCGTGGCGGTTTCGTTTCTCGCTCAGGGTTCATAAGCGCCGGCCGAAACCGAACCCGGATTCGCCGAACGACCGCTCCCGGCCCAGAGGGCGCCCCGGTCGCGGCTCAGTAAGCTGTCGCGGCTCGGAAACGCGCTACCGATCCGCGACAGCTTACTGAG
>JAUYBU010000353.1 GCA_030693045.1 Bryobacterales bacterium
CTGCCGGAAGTCGAGATCCTGCATCCGTATCCAGAGGTGCGCTTTGCGTCTAAACATCCAAGGTAGGAACCGTGTGCGTTAGTAGCGCCAGCACGGATCTGTGCGGGGGGTGCCGGGTAACCGGCATCCCTACCGCGACCCTCTTGTGGGTTCAAGGATTTGGCAGGCCGAAGGGCCTGCCCCACAGGGGGCTGATGCGAAAAGCTTGGGGCATTAGCCGTCAGGGAGCGGATTTCGCGACCGCCTCCACCGGGGTCCGCGAAGCCGGCGCGCCCGCGTATATGTGAATTGCGTGGCTCTCACCGTCGTCGACCAACTCGAACTCCCGTTCAGACCGCTCACCGCCGTTTTCCACTTCGATCCGATACTCGGTTCGTCCATAGCGGAAGGTCAGCGAGTAACCCGGCCAGTCCTCGGGAATCACCGGCTGGATCGACAAACGTCCGGCGCGCAGCTTGAACCCCAGCACTTCCTCCAGCCACACCCGATACATCCAGCCCGCCGAGCCGGTGTACCACGTCCAACCTCCGCGCCCGGTCTGACTCTGCAGTGAGTAGACATCCGCGGCCACGACGTAAGGCTCGGTTCGATAGGCCGCATAATCCTCCGGCGTGCGTGAGTGCTCGATCGGATTCAGTATCTGCAAAACTTTGACGGCACGATCGCCGTCCTTCATGCGCGCAAACGCCATGGCAACCCATAAAGCGGCGTGTGTGTACTGGCCGCCATTCTCGCGCACACCCGGCGGATACCCCATGATGTAGCCGGGGTGGGGCGTGGATTTGTCGAGCGGCGGCGTGTAAAGGAGCACCAGTTTCTCCTTCTCGCGGATGAGATGTTCTTCCACCGAGCGCATCGCCACCGCCGCCCGTTTTGGGTCGCCGGCGCCACTGATCACCGACCACGACTGCGACAGCGAATCGATGCGGGCTTCCGCATTCTGCCGCGAACCCAGCGGCGTCCCGTCGTCGAAAAAGGCCCGCAGATACCATTCCCCATCCCAGCCGGTGCGTTCCACCGTCGCGCACAATCGGTCCGCGCGGCCGCGGTACCGGGAGGCTAGCTCCCGCTCGCCGCGGCCTGCGCATACCTCGGCGAACTTCTTCAACACGTCCACCAGAAACCACGCCAGCCAGACGCTCTCGCCTTTGCCCTCATCGCCGACGCTGCTCAGGCCATCGTTCCAGTCGCAGGTGCCGATCAGGGGCAACCCATGCGGCCCGGAGGTGGTGGCCTTTTCGATAGCCAGGCGGCAGTGCTCGAATATGGTCGCGTGGCCGATTGAGACCGACGGCTGAAAATAGACTTCGCGCTCCTCTTCTTTTAGCGGCGGTCCCTCGATAAACGGCGCCGGGGCATCCAAAATGCCCGTGTCGCCGGTGACATCCACGTAGTGACACACCGCGAACGGGAGCCACAACAAATCGTCCGAGCACCGGGTGCGAACGCCCGCTCCGGAAGGCAGGTGCCACCAATGCTGCACGTCTCCCTCGGTGAACTGCCGCGACGCGGCGCGCAGAATCACCTCGCGCGCAATCGGCGCCGCGGAGTAGACCATAGCCAGCGCATCCTGCAACTGGTCTCGAAAACCATACGCGCCGCTGGATTGATAGAAAGCGGAACGTCCCCAAATGCGGCAGCTCAGCGATTGATAGAGCAGCCAGCGATTCAACATGAAGTCAACCGAGAGGATCGGCGTCTTGACCTGAATCGTGGTCAGGAGCTGATCCCACCACTTCCGCGTCTCGTCGAGCGACCGTTCGACGTTTTCCGCATCCCGGTACTGGGCAATCAAACGCCGGGCGTGTTCGGCGTCATCCGCCTGCCCAAGGACGCAAATCACCGTTATTTCTTCCCCTGGGCCGAGGTCGAATTTCGTTTGCAGCGCCGCGCACGGATCCAGGCCGGGCCCCGTGCGCCTGCAAAGCGACTCCCGCCGCAAATCCGCCGGGGCTTCCACCGTGCCATTGCGCCCCAGGAATACAGTGCGATCGCCGGTGTAGGAAGAGGGCTCGGGCGTCATGGCCGCGAATGCGACCCGCCCTCCATAATCCATGTGATAAGGATTGCGCGCAAATAACGCTTTCGCACTCTCATCCCAGGATGAGGCGATGTGCATCCCGGTCGTCTCGCGATCCGTGCCCAGCACGAACTCCGAATAGGAGGTCACCGACAGACGCCGCTTTTGCGAGGATCGATTCCCGATCCGCAGACGCTGCAGGCGAACCGGATCGGCTCTGTCGGCGGCGACCGGCACAAAAGTCATCAGCGTTTGTTCCAGCCCATGACTGTTGTGTTCGATTTCGGTGTATCCCTGCCCGTGCCGGGCGCGATACGCGTCCAGTTCGCGCACCGGCAGCGGCGTGGGGGTCCAAAAGACTCCGCTGTCTTCATCGCGAATATAGATGGCCTCGGCGGAAGGATCGGAAACCGGGTCGTTACTCCAAGGCGTCAAACGGTTCGACTGGCTGTTGCCGTACCAGCAGCATCCCGAACCGGCTTCGCTCACCAGGGCTCCGAACGCCGGATTGGCCATCACATTGATCCACGGCAGCGGCGTGAAAGCATGCGGGCCGAGGTAGATCGCATACTCGCGCCCGTCCGCCGTGAATCCCCCCACCCCATTGAAGTAGGGAAGCTCCAGAAAGGGCAAAGGCTCGGATGGCTGTTCCTCGGCTCGCTGGATCTGCAACGGGGGCGGCAGAGCGATTCCCTCCGGGGGACTGCTGAGCTGCTTGGCCAGCGTTCCGCGCACCGCGCCCATGGTCGCCTGCGCAACGGTGAGCATCAGATTCAGATCCTCCTCGGAAATCTGATCCGCCTTACGCAGGAACACGCTCCCGGGCTGCTGCGCCCCAGTGTGCAATGCGTGCGCTTCCACCAGGCGGAGCAACTGCTGATGCAGCGGCTGCTCATAGCTTGCCGGCTCGCGGTTGAGAATCGCCAGATCGGCTTTGAAGCCGCGCAGCCGCCAGTAAGTATGCGCAACCAGCAGCTCGCGCACCAGCGTAAGACCTTGCGAATCGCCCACCCAGACCGCCACCAGCGGCAAGTCGCCCGAGATGCCATGCGCCCACAGCTTCGACTGCGTTTGCACATTCCGGCGCAGGCGTTCGGCCGGCGCACGCAACCGGATGTTCGGATACAGAAGGTGACTGGCGAGTTCGGCGAAACGCAGCGCCGCATCGCTCTGAATACCGAGATAGCGGTATTCGAGCTGCGCGTGCGACCAGGCCATCTCGAACGCGCGGCTGCAGACGTCGGCATCGCGGTATTTCACGACCAGACGCATCAGTTCCTCGCGCGACCCCGCGGCCAGGGTAACCAGCGTGATCTGCGCCTGGCGCCTCGGTTCCAGCGAAACGCGCCGCCGCATGGCGAACACCGGGTCCAGCACGTAGCCATCGGTCCGGTTCATCGACATAATCGGGTCGCGCCAGGTGCGTCCCCGTCCGACGAACCGCGCGCGGTCCGTTTCGTACTCGAACGAACTCTCGCCCTCCGGACTTTCAACCATCAACTGCGCAACCCAGACCGGCGATTCATCGGCCGACCGCAGCCGGCGCCACGCCAGCAGCGCGTGCAGATCGGCCCGCGCCTCGGTCTGTATGAACAGCTTGCTGAAGGCCGGATGCGCGCGGTCGGCGCCATGCGGCGCAAGGCTTAATTCGGCGGCGCTGGTCAGCTCGATGGTCCGCGCTCGCGAACCCTGATTGACCAGGGTGATGCGGCGAATCTCGGCATCGTCTTCCGGCGACACCGTCACTTCCAGATGACTCTCGATCCCCAGCCTGCGGCGGCGGAACTCGGCGCGGTCGGCGCTGAAGGTCGCCGTGTAGCGGGGGTCTTTCGCGTTCAAGGGCTGATGCGTCGGGGACCACAGCGTGTTGCTTTCTTCTTCGCGAAGATAGACAAAAGTTCCCCAATGGTCGCGCGTGGTATCCGAACGCCAGCGCGTGATATCGAACTCGCCCCACCGGCTGTAGCCCGCGCCCGTGTTGGTGATCATCAGCGCGTACCGGCCGTTGCCCAGCAACTGCACGCGGGGGATCGGCGTGTCTTCGTCGAACACCCGGTATTCGGGCGCCGATGGCCCGGACACCAGCCGCATTGCGACCTGATCCGATGGGCGGTGAACCAGCATCGAAGGCACCGGCGGTATGCGCTCGAACAGCAACGGCTCCACGGCCTTGATCCGGCCATCGGCATGGAAGCGCTGCCGCATAATGCCGCGGTTGAGCACGTTGTTCAGGGCCATGAGGCTCATTCCCTGGTGGTGAGCCATGTAGGCGTAAACGATTATTCCCTTCCCGCCGCCTCGCCGTTCCTCCTGGCGCGTGTAGTCCAGCGACTCATAGAACCCCATGCGGCCGTACATACCGGCCTTCACCAGGCGTTTGAGGTTCTCGATCGATTCCGCCGGGTCCACCAGCAAAGCCAGCGCGGTGGCATAGGGCGCTACCACCAGATCCTCCTCCAGCCCCCGTTTCAGGCCCAGCGATGGCACGCCGAAAGCTCGATACTGGTAAATCTTTTGCGAATCCAGAGCGCTGTATGCGGATTCCGAGACGCCCCAAGGCGCCCCCCGATCCTTTGTGTACTCGATCTGGCGTTTCACCGCCGCGGCGCAAGCGTTCTCCAGCAGGGAATTCCGGAAACTGCGCGTGAACAGCAGCGGCATCAGGTACTCGAACATCGTGCCGCTCCAGGAAAGCAGAACCTGCCCGTTGGCCGACGTGTAGGGCCGTCCCAGCGCCAGCCAATGCTCGGCCGGCACGTCACCCTTGGCAATCGCCACCAAACTGGCAAGACGCGCCTCGCTGGCCAGCAAATCGTAGTGAGCGGTCAGGTTCACCGGTCCGCCTACCTGGTATCCGATGGCAAACAGACGCCGCTGAGCGTCGTAGACGAACTGCATATCCATGCCGACCGCCAGAGCATCGCTCGTTTCTCCGAGATGTCCGTATCGGCCCAGCAAATCCGCCGCCGCTTCACGAGCCCTCTGGTACTCAACCGTGACGTCCGCAATCCAGGCGACGAGGTTCGCCGATAGCTCGTCTTTGTTCGTGGCGTCCTGCAAGATTTTGCTGAGCAGGCCGGTTTCTCCGCGAGCCACCGCGCCCCAGCAAGGCAACTCGCGCAGCAGCTTGCGGCGCGCCGCAATCGCGCTTTCTCCGAGAGGCTGCAGAAACTCGTCGGGTGGAGCGGCCAGAACGTCCAGCCAGTGCAAGTAATGGTCGGCGTGTTGAATCCAGCTCTCTATTTGCCGCTCCAGTTGCGTAAACCAGTAAGCGCGCTCCCCGGCCGGCGAGACGCTCCAACGCAGGGAATCGGTCAGCTTGCGCGCGGGCTCGGCGGCCAGGCGGATTCGCTCCAGGATTTCGATGCCCGAAGACTCTTCCTCCAGCAGCCCGCGCAACGCAGCCAGAGGAACGCCGGTGTTGTGGTCCGGCGGGAGCCGCTCCGTAATCACCGCCAACGTGTCGGCCAGCCCGCGCGTTGCGCGCGTGTCCAATAGCGATTCCCCGTCCAGCTCCTGGGAAGCCTGCTTCAGCACCCACAGGCTGGCGATGAGATTTCCGCTATCCACGGTCGATACGTACTTTGGCGGCAGCGGTTCCAGAGTTCGGGTGTTGTACCAGTTGAGAAGGTGACCCTCGCAGGATTCCAGCTTCGCCAGCGTTTCCATGGTTGCGGTACAACGGTCGACCATTGCCTCCGGAGTCAGAAACCCGAGATCGCGCGCCGAGACCGCCGACATCAGCCACAGTCCGATGTTTGTGGGCGAAGTACGTTCGGCCACCTCAATGCGCAAAGCCTCCTGGGAATTATCCGGCGGAAGCCAGTTGTGCTCCGGTCCCAGCAGGTCGTCGAAGTAGCGCCAGGTTTCACGGGCGATGCGCCGCAGAAAGCGCCGGTCGCCGGCTTCGACCCGTTCTGCTTTCCTGAGCGCGCTGCGTTGCGACCGGATCCAATGCTGAACCGCGGGAGCGGCAACCCAGAGCGCCAGAAAAGGAGCCCAAGCCGGTTCCCAAAAACCGCCGCGGAATTCCAACGCCACGCTGAACGCCCCGGAGACGGCGTAGATTATGACGAAATGGGCACGGTAGGGATCCTGGAACAGCCGCGCCGACTGGTCCGACATTTCCGCGGTCTGCCATTCCAGCAGATGGCGTTTGCTGATCCCCAGCCGGTACAAGGCGCGAACGATGGCATCCGCGGTGAGGCAGGCCTGATGCGGCAGGAAGGCGATCCTGACGATGGCTCGATTCAAATCGCTGTTGGCTTCCCGCCAGCCCCGCCCGTCGCCCCGCCATCGCGCGATCAGCCGGGCGGCAAATTGAAAGGGAACGGAAACCACCAGGGCCAGCGCCACCAGTGTGCTGGCAGCCCCGGGAGCGGTGTAGCAGGTCCAACTGAACACCAGCAACAGCAAACAGGCCGCCGGCGCCAGGCTGCGGCGCAGGTTGTCGAGAATCTTCCAGCGATCGATCGGCCTCAGGGGATTCGGCGCGTACCCCGGCCCGGTTGCGGCCGGAACCCGCGGCAGAATCCAGGACGCGATCTGCCAGTCTCCGCGGATCCATCGATGCTGGCGTTTGCTGTAGCTGGTGTAGTCGTACGGGAACTGTTCGAACAGTTCCACGTCCGTGGCCAATCCGACGCCCGCGTACGCTCCTTCGATGAGGTCGTGACTGAGCAGCCTTTGCCGCGGGAAGCGCCGGTTGAGTATCTTGTGAAAGGCGCGAACGTCGTAAATCGCCTTTCCATGGTAGATGGCTTCGCCGAACAGGTCCTGATAGACGTCGGAAACCGCCTGGCAATACGGGTCCGTCCCGCGCGCGTCCGTAAACAGCCGCGTGAAACGCGTGGCGGTCGCCGACGGGAGCGTGATGCTCACGCGCGGCTGAATGATCGCGTAACCGCGAGCGCGGTTGCGCCCGTCGCCCGTGAGTTCCACGCGGTTTAAGGGATGCGCGATGGTTTCGACGAGCTTTTGCGCACTGCCGTGAGGGAGTTGGGTGTCGGCGTCCAGCGTGATCACGTAGCGGATATTCTCCGGCAGCGATCCGGCGCGCAGCAGATCCCCGTCTTCCCCGCCATTCAGCAAGCTGTTGAGTTCCTCGAGTTTCCCTCGTTTGCGTTCCGAGCCGATCCAGCGGCCCTCGGTCTCGCACCACATCCGCGGTCTGTGGAAGAGCAGGAAACGGCCGTCGCCGTGACGTGAATTCAGTTGCTCGATGCTCTTCATTACCAACCCGAGCAGACCGTCGTCCTCCGGCATCTCGCGCTCTTTGGCGTCGCTGAAGTCCGACAAGAGCGCGAACCAGAGATTCGCGCCCGGGTTCGCGAAGTAGCGTACTTCCAGCTTCTCGATCTCGCCGCGGACCGACTCCGGTGTAAGCAGCATCATCGGCACGACGACCAGCGTGCGGCAATCTTCCGGTATTCCCTCCTCGAACGACATCTTCGGCAGCACACGCGGCGGAAGAATCCACGTAAGGAACATCTGCAACAGGTAAGTGGCGAGTTCGCTGGCCGGGAACAGCGCGAGTATCCCCAGGAACAGGAGCATGCCTTGCGAACTCACTCCGGCGCCTTGCGCCGCCAACCGGAAAGCGAGGGAAACTCCGGCGGTGAGCGCGGCCAGGCTGCCCAGGTACAACGGCGTCGGATGCCGGTACAGAAAACGCAGCCCCCGTTCGCGCCAGGGAACGCGGCGCCGCAGGCGCTTTTCGAGTTCCGGCACTCCTTCATCCAGGAGGTAGTAGGCTACGCACCGCTCACGGCTGCCGGGCGGCGCGGGTTGCGCGAGGTCCACCGCCAGCCGGGCCACGTCCCATTCGGAGAACTTCGACTTGCGCGCCGCCGCTTCGACAACCCGGCGGCAGCGGTCGCGCGTGGCGAAATCGCTGCGCGCATGAATGTCTGCCGGGTCCTGGCGCAGAATCGCCTCCATCCGGCTCACCGCTTCGACAATCTTCGGGTATTGCAGTTCCGACAACTGGCGCAGACTCCCAATCGCGCTGGCGATCAACATCAGATCGTTTGCTTCTCCGGCGCGCTCGCCCCGGATGATATCGGCTAAGTGGTGTTCGCTCTTCTCCTGAATCCATTTCTGGATCGGAGCAAGCGCGGACTCTTCCTGGTGCAGGTGCTCGCCGAGGCGCGCAATGAAATGGGGCGTCAGCTCTTCGCCATGACGATCGAGTTCGGCGACCATTTCCTGGAACTGCTCGGGAGTGCGATGGGCGGCGTTCAGAACGCGGTCGGCCCAAAAGTCGGCCAGTTCCTTCTGATGCTGGCGCAGGCTGGCCAGTTCCGACAGCCGCCGCAGCCGCTCGAGAAGCACCAAACGCAACATCAGCGGGAACACCCACAGCTCGGCGATGGTCAGCGGATGCTGGCGCTGATAGGCGTCGAGAAAGCTGCCGATGGTCTCGGCCGCGAGCCGGTGGCCGGTGCGGTCGATCAATTCGGCGGCAAGACAATAGGCCCGCAGCCGGACCGGAGAGCTCCGGTCGGTCAGCACCGGCAGAATTCTGTTGTGATTGTCGGGCAGGCCGTGCCGGATGTCGGCGATGTTCGAGCGAATCAGGTACGCGTTATCCAGGAGCCACTCGGCTGCATGCGTGACGCCATATTCCAGCCGCGCGGCTTCGGCCAGATCGGCCCGCGCACGTTCGATGACCACCTCGCAATTGCGCAAAATCGGCAGCAGGGGCCCCGATCGGGTTGACGGCTCGAGTTGGTGTGAACTCGCCAGCTCCGCCGCGCAATCCGGCAAGCTGGCCACGGTGACCGGCTCGCGCCGTTGTCCGGCCGTTTCCGTCGAGGCATCAAAGCCAGGCCCCGGACGAATCGCGAAGACGGATGGATGACCGATGCGCCGCAATACCGCGATGACATCGGCGGCTTCATCTTTGATCGCTTCGACGATTACCAGGCTCTCTCCGGGAAGGACAAAGCCGCGATAGCCGCGAAGGACCCGGTTGCGAATCCCGAGTCCCAGCCAGAGGCTGCCAAACCAGGCGATCAGAAAACCGCACAACGCCGATGGGACCACCGCCCAGGGACGAAGACCCGCGATCGTGGCCAGCGCGGTGACGACGAACGCCATGGCCAGCCCGAATGCGGCCCGCTCACGAGGTCCGAGTCCGTCATGGAAATGCTTCAGACCGCCGTCCGAGGCGCGATGGATTACAGCCGAGCGCCGGAACCCACTCTTGCGGACCTCGCGAAGCGCCTCGCCCCCGTGTTCTTCGCTGCGATAGAACCCAAGTACGAATCTGGACGCGGGTGACTTCCTTGTTGCGCGATGCGAAGAAAGCACATCTTCATTCTCGCCGCTGCCCGACCCTTGTGTCTATGGAGGCGAAAAAGTGATCAGTTGGGCGAGTGAGACAAGACCAACCGCTCCCTGACGGTCGCGGCTCAGAATCCGATTCCGAGCCGCGACCGTCAGGGAGCGGTCAGAACTGCGGTCAGTTCGGTTCGCTGGCTTCCTGTGAGCCCGGGCCGCCGCTCTTTACCGGAAGCGGAACTCCGAGCGTATCTTTGTTGGGTTTGAATCCGGCGCCGTCCACATCGACGAAGATATACAGCCGCGCATAATTCAAGGGACATCTAAGCATCGCCAAATGGCCATGTTTACGGTGTTTTCGGATCGCCTGATGTCTCCATGGTAATGCGCGGCTGTATACCTGCGCCTGCGCATCCTGGACCACAAAAAGATCGCCCTCATCGTCGATTTCGCCGAAACCATAGTCCCCGCCGGCGACAGTTCC
>JAUYBU010000465.1 GCA_030693045.1 Bryobacterales bacterium
GTAAGGCCCTGCCTCAGACTGCCATCCCAAAGACCACCTCCGCTGGCGAGTGCCCGTTCCCATCCCAATCCTCACGCCGCAGGCCAACATTCTTGTCACCTCAAGACTCCTGTTCACGAACTTTTGACGCAGTACACTAGCCGACAGAATTCCCTTGGAAGACGCGGAGCACCTCTCGCTTGCCGACCGGGAGCACCACCGGCAGGTCCTCGACCTATGCAGCGTCCGCCTCGCAGGGTTGCTGCGGGCGCACCACTCCCTCTTGTCGCACCCGTGGTATGGCGTATCCAACGCCGGGCTGGACTATTTCGCTGAGCAAGCCCTGATCTCCCTGCTCCAGAAATGTTTGGCCCAGTGCCGGGAACTCGAGGCGATTCTGGCACAGTGGGGGGCGGTGCTTGACCTCCAACCGCGGCACTCAGTGCGGACGATTCACGTTATCGCGCCCCGTGTCAAAGCCGAGCTTCCCTCACCTTCGGGAGCTGAAATCCAGGCCTTGCTAATGCGTCTGGCTGAGCCGAAGAACCGGGGCGTTCTCTCTCGCTTCCTCTCGGACCTGGACTTGTTTCGGCGGGACGAGGCGGCGCTGCTGGAGGTAGTTACGGACTGGGCGCGCCTGGAGCGCTCGCAGCAAGCCCAGCTCCGGGACTTCACTGCTTGGGCGGCACAGCTCGGCGTTTCCGATTGGGACGCCCATGCCCTCGCCGCGTGGGCCAGCCGTCTCGAAGGTCTTAGCGCTGCAGTCAGGGAGACGGCTCCGTTTGTGCGGGATGTTCTCCAGTTGCTCGAGGGTGAGCTGTCGTTTGCGCTCGACGACGTTGGTGCTCTTATCACGGCTACAGACCTATTGCTGACCGCTACGCCTTTCGACGCTTTGCCGCTGCGCCGTGCAGATCTTGAGCAGGAGGCGGCGGCAGTTGCGGTACGTGACGCGGCCCGGGAGGCAGCCGAACTCCGCTCGATGAAGCAGCATCTGGAGGCGGAGTTCAGGCTCGATTGCGCCCCTTCCGTGGAAGAACTTCGCTTTCATATCGCCGTGGTAGAGAGCAGTGGGCTATGGCAACGCTGGTTTGGCAGGTCGTACCGGGTATCCAAGCGTTGTTTCACGCGGATCAGAAAACGCCAAGGGAGGCTTACACTCAGCCACATGGCTCGCGGCCTGCAAGATATCGAGGCATTCTGCCAGCGCAGGGCGGCCTTCCGGACTCACTCCTGCTGGAGCTTCATCGGCAGTCTCGACCGTGACATCGACGCACCGTGGAATCAACTGCTGCGACTCGTTGACTGGTACCAGGAGTCACGTCTGCGGCTGTCCACGCGGGCTGGCTTTGCTGGGAGCCTAATCCGGACTCTATGCGCCACGCAGACCGCGGCGCTCTACCAGATTGCGCAGCTCGCCGAATCCGGATCCGAGCAGCTCTCAAGGCTGAGAATCGTTGCAGAGGAAGTTCGCCACGTCGCTGCAGCTCTTCCGGCTGCCGCCTGGCTGGCGTCTGGCTTCAAGCCCGAGGCATATGCCGCAACATTGGACTCGGTCGCCGCCGAGATGCGCTCCGCACAAGTTTCTCTGGCCGCCGCCGGCGTTCGTCAGGGCGTCCGGTTGAGCGAGATTCCCGGCATTCTGGAACGCATCAACGAACTAGTGCTCAGAAAGGAGTCGCTTCAGGAAGATGCGGCAGTGCGTGCCATACTGCATGAGCACCACGCCGGAATGGACACCGAAGCTGAGGTGGTTGCGAGTACCCTCGATTTGGCGGAAAGGGTTGCAGGCAGCAGTCTGCCGCCAACCCTGCAAGCTTGGCTGTTCGAAACCGGCGACACATCCAGGTTTGCCACTGTCGCCGGCTGGTGCGATGACCTGGTTCGCTGCTCAGGCGAACTGGAAACGATCTGGAACCAGTTCGAACGCCAGGCGACGCTCGATAGCCGGTGCTGGTTTCGGCTTACTGGGCCTGCGCGAGATCCTGGGCTGGGCCAGATGTGTTCCCGGCTGGAGGAAGCGCTGGGCGCAGTGGCAGAACTGTCCGAGTGGCTCGAATACCTGAGGGCCAGGAGCGATGCCGAGCGTTTGAAGCTCGCGGGCCTTCTGAAACTTGCAGAACAGGGCAAATTCCACCACACCGATCTCGTGCGCGCTTACGATTATGCGGTCTACAACTGCCTTGCACGGTGCGCACTGGAGAAGCATCCGCGTCTCATGCGCTTCAGCGGCATGACTCACGAGAAGCTCCGGCGCGATTTCGTCAGGCTCGACGAGGAGGTGATGCACCACTACCAAGCCCGCGTGGCCTGCCTCGTGGACCGCCGGCCAGTGCCCAACGGGGTTCACAAGGGCCCTGTCGCCCAGTGGTCAGACCTGGCGCTGATCCAGAAAGAGATTACGAAGACCGCACACATTCCCATCCGTCAGCTCGTCGCTCGTGCCTGCCGTGCTCTCCTGGCGCTGAAGCCTTGCTTCATGATGGGACCGCCCTCGGTGGCGCAGTACCTGCCTCCCGGCGAAATCGAATTCGACCTCGTCGTCATGGACGAGGCTTCGCAGCTCAAGCCCGAGGACGCCATTGGTGTCATCGCGCGCGGAAAGCAGGTGGTCATTGTGGGCGACAAGCAGCAACTGCCGCCAACCACTTTCTTTGAGCGTGCTGCGCCCGAAGAAGAGCTGTCGGAACTGGAAATCATGTCCGCCGAGGAGGGGAAGAGCATCCTGGAGGTTTCCGAGTCTGTCTTCCAGCCTGTCCGTCAGCTCCGGTGGCATTATCGCTCCCGCCACCACAGCCTCATCGCCTTCTCAAACGAGGAGTTCTACAACTCTCAGCTGATTGTCTTCCCAGCGGCGTATACGAGCGCTCCCGACCTCGGTGTGCGCTACATCCCAGTGACGAACGGAATCTGGGACGGGCGTCGCAACGTGAGCGAGGCGCAGCGGGTGGTGGATGCTGTCCTGGAGCACATGGAGCGGTACCCCAACGAGTCGTTGGGAGTCGCCACAATAAACTTCCCTCAATGCGAACTCATTGACGAGATGCTGGACAAGGAGTTTCAGAGCGACCCGGCGGCCCAGCACTACCTGGAGAAATGGGAGTGCGAGAAGGAGCCATTCTTCGTCAAGAACCTGGAGAACGTTCAAGGCGACGAGCGCGACGTCATATTCATATCGATGACGTACGGCCCTGATGCGCGCGGGAACTTCTACCAGCGCTTCGGGCCTATTAACGCCCCCAAGGGCCACTGCAGGCTCAACGTTTTATTCACGCGCGCAAAGAAACGGACCGTCGTGTTCAGCTCGATGGATCCCGGCTCCATTCGCGTTGATCCGGATTCGAAGAGGGGCACCAAGGTCCTCAAGAAATACCTTGAGTACGCGAAGACCGGCGTGTTGCAGCAGGCGCAGGGCTCTCGGGGCGGGCCGGAGAGCGATTTCGAGACCTGCGTCGGCCAAGTGCTCCAGGAACACGGGTATGAGATCGCAACCCAGGTCGGGGTCGCCGGGTTCTTCATCGACCTTGCCCTCAGGCATCCCCGCAGGGACGGAGCCTATTTGCTTGGCATCGAGTGCGATGGTGCAAGCTATCATGCGGGCCGTTCCGCCCGTGACCGGGATCGACTCCGGCAGATGATTCTGGAGAACCTCGGCTGGAAAATTCACCGCATTTGGTCAACCGACTGGTACAAGTTCCGGCAGCGGGAGGTCGAGAGGCTGTTGAGCCGGATTGTGGAACTCCTTTCCGACGAGGAGCGGGAGGAAAGCCTGAGGCGCGCTACGTCCCTCGAAATGTACCGGGGACGGCAAGGTCGGCTCCAATTGGAGACCGAAGTCGCCGCTGAAGCCCAAGCGGCGCTGAAGGAGGACTTCCGAAGCCAGTTGGTTGCACTGAAGGAAACCATCGCAAGAGACTGCCCGGACACCGCGCATGAGCGCAGGCTCTTGCGTGACGAGATGATCGACGCCTTCCTCCAAAAGCGGCCCACCAGCCAGAACGACTGGCTCAGGCTCATGCCGTATGAACTCCGAAGTAGCACGGACCTCATGGAAATCAGGAAGTACCTGGCCAAGGTTCTGGAGGTTTTCGCCGAGGCTGCTGAGTGAGCCGGACCGTTCCCCAAGGACGCGGCTGCATCCTGTCTCTCGCGTGTCGTGCTGCGCTCGATATGTTGCCCCTTGACTTCAACATGAGATTTCAGCAAAGTGGGTCAGTAAGCCCGTTTTTGTGAACAGTTGTCGAGGTTATCATGTACCTTAGCAAGATCACGATCGAAAACTTTCGATGCTTTGGCGAAGGAGTCAACCGCCTCGAGTTGCCCTTCCGACCCGGGCTAACCGCTTTGGTCGGTGAGAATGAGGCCGGCAAGACCGCCGTAATTGACGCGCTGCGATTCGCGTTGGGGACATCCGATCAAGAGTGGTATCGGCTGGAAGACGCCGACTTCCATAAAGACGAGACAACCCGCGAAATCAGGATCGTCTGCAAGTTTGAGAGCCTGAGCGCGCCGGACCAGAGGGCTTTTGTCGAGTATCTGACCTATGGCGAAGGGGGGAAAGGCCAACCGGTACTCTATGTAAACTGGACGGCAAAAGACACAGGGGAGGCCTTTAGAGGACGGCCCTACCGGCGAGTCGAGATGCACTCTGGTAAAGAGGGTGACGGCCCGGGACTGGTGCCGGAGGTGCGCGAGTTATTGCGTGCTACCTATCTGCGACCCCTACGGGATGCCGACCAAGCTTTGGCCGCCGGCCGCGGCTCGCGCCTTTCCCAAGTTCTGTATCACACGGACCAGGTAAAGACAGCAGGGGTCCGATATGACCCCAGGGTCGATATCGACCAGCTAAACGTACTTGGCATCGGCGACCTCGCCAATGCCCTCCTCGAAAAGCAAAAAGGGATCGTGGACGCGCGAGAAAAGATCGACGAACATCTCAAGGGGCTTTCCCTCGGCGGGGACGTCATCGGAAGCAAGATCAAGGTCAGCGGTGCCACGGCTTCCGACGACGTGCGCCTGCGACAGTTGCTGGAGAAGCTCGATCTAATCCTTAGCGGCCCGGGTAAGCTCGGCTTGGGTTCCAATAACCTACTCTTCATGGCTTGCGAACTTCTTTTGCTTGCCCAAGAAGATGAGGGAAATAAGTTGCTGCTGATCGAGGAGCCGGAGGCCCACCTCCACACTCAGCGGCAGTTGCGTGTGATGAGGACATTACAGGAGCAGGCCGCAGAAAAGGGCATCCAGATCATCGTTACTACCCACAGCCCTAACCTCGCTTCAGCCATCACACTGGACCACATGGTAATGATACGCAAGCGGCGGTGCTTCTCGCTCGCTAAGGGTCAGACACAGCTGGAGCCGTCGGACTACCGATTTCTCGAACGCTTTCTCGACGTTACCAAGGCCAATCTATTCTTCGCATGCGGCGTGATGATTGTCGAGGGAGACGCGGAGAGCATTCTCCTTCCCACTCTGGCGAGACTCCTCGGCCGTGATTTCACGAAACACGGCGTGTCCATAGTGAACGTAGGCGGCGTTGGTCTGCGCCGCTATGCCCGGATTTTTCAACGTAAGGATGCGCAAAAAGACGGCATACTCGACATCCCGGTCGCCTGTGTAACGGACATGGACGTCATGCCCGATTGCGCACCCTTGATTCTCGGCAAGCTCAAGGAAGGCGACGAGTGGCCGGAAACGGATCGCCGTCGTTGGAGGGCCAAGAGGGACATCGGTAACGAAACGGCGCTGGACGCACATCGCGGCGTGAAGACCGCTAAAGCTTCCGGCCAATCTGTGAAGACATTCGTCTCTGATAAATGGACCCTAGAATACGCTTTAGCGCTGGGCCCCGAAGCCAAGGATGGTGGTTTTCCCCTCGGCCTTGCCGAGGATGTCTATGTGGCAGCCAATCTCGCCGACCATGACGACGCTATCAATGCCGGAAATATACAAGCTGCTGAGGTTGTAACGACGGCGGCCGATCAGTTCGCTGCCCTGAAGCGGGAGGCGGTAGCGGAGGATGGTTGCGCAGCTGAGGAGGTTCTGGCTACGAAGGTCTACGCAAGATTCGCGAAGGACGGGGTATCCAAGCCTGTCGCCGCACAGTACTTGGCAGAACGGTTGACGTCGAAATACGGCAAAGGCGAGATCACAGCCGAGGGCCTGCGAGCGCGCCTCCCCAGGTATCTGACCCAGGCCATTGACTACGTGACTGGCTCAGAGAGGAACGTGTCCAACGGGGAGGTGTCGAGCGATGAGTGACCGCTCTCCGTTCGGGCCTCCCCAGATAACCGATGAGGATATCCTTTGGGCATCCAATCTTCTGAAGCTTCCAGCCGTCGCGTTCCATGGGGAGGATGGGGCCGATCCGCGCCAAGAGGTCCTCAAGTCCATGGAGAGTATTGACGTTCAGGCCTGTCCGGGCAGCGGCAAGACGACCCTCTTGGTAGCCAAATTGGCGATCTTGGCGAAGAAGTGGCAATGCCGCACGCGTGGCATGTGTGTCGTTTCACATACCAATGCTGCCCGGATCCAGATCGAGACCCGCCTTCGCACCGCAAGCGTGGGTCGGCGTCTGCTGGCCTATCCCCACTACATCGGCACCATCCACGCGTTCGTGAACGACTTCCTCGCTGTCCCATGGCTTCGCTCTCAGGGCTACCCGATTAAAATGATTGACACTGAGGCTTGCCTCGAAAGGCGCTGGAACGCATTGCCGTTCCCCATTCGCCGGGGGCTTGAAAACAGCGGCCACGATCGATTCGTCCTATCAATCAGGTCTTCGGATTTTAGCGTTGGCACACTGAGGTGGGGCAAGGGGCGGGTTCTCGGAATCGATACTCCCACGTATCGCGGGATTAAGGATGTCTGTCGGAGGTCAACCGCCGAAGGGTATTTCTGTTACGACGAGATGTTTGTTTGGGCACACGACATGATTGAAAAGGTGCCCTCCGTCGTCCACGTGATCCGCGATCGCTTTCCACTACTGTTCATCGATGAGGCGCAGGACAACAGCGAAGCTCAATCCGCGATTCTGCATCGCGTCTTCCAGAGTGGAAGTGGCCAGGTTATCCGCCAACGCCTTGGCGATAGCAACCAGGCGATCTTCGATTCGATCCGAACCACAGAGGCGACCACGGACCGGTTTCCGGACAACGCCATCAAGAGGGACCTGCCCAACAGCCACCGCTTCGGGCAGAACATCGCGGACTTGGCTAATCCGTTCGGTCTCATTTCCTATCCGTGTGGTCTCAGAGGGCACGGACCCGAAAAACCCCTTGCGTCAGGCCCGCCAGAAGGGCGGCATACTCTATTTCTGTTCAACGACGATAGCGCCATCAAGGTTCTCGAGGCTTACGGTGGATTACTTCTGGAGACTTTTTCCGACCAAGAGTTGGGGGAAGGAAGGTTCACAGCCGTCGGTCAGATACATAGGGTTGAGAATACCGACAAATTCCCACATCATGTCGGTCACTACTGGCCAGAGTACGATCCGGAGCTGACGAGGCCTGACCCCAGGCCACGAACTTATGTGCAGTACGTCTTTGCTGGTACGGCGAGGGCGGAGTCGACTGAGGAAACCCATGCGCTCGTTGAAAAGACTGCCGAGGGCATTCTCCGTCTGGCAGGAATGATGGATGGCAAGAAGAACGTTTCGCACTGCAGATACTACCACCGGCGTGTTCTGGAGCTGCTGGACAAATGCGCCGACCTCAGAGGACGCTACCAAGACCTGATGGCCAGTGTCGCCGTGATGCGAGAAGCACTCAGCAATGAGACCTGGTGCGGCCACTGGCGTGGCGTAGTGCGGGAGATCGCCGAAGCCATCGCCGGGAGTGCACAGACAAGTCAAGAGATCGACGAGTTCCTATCGTGGAGGGACGAGTTGAAGTTTTCTGCGTCACCTTCCACAACCCCAAAGAGCCGTGATAACTGCGGATTCCGAGGGATGGCGATCAGCGTTCCGAACTGATGTCGATCACGATTCCGAA
>JAUYBU010000487.1 GCA_030693045.1 Bryobacterales bacterium
GCAGAACTTCTTTCAACTTGCGCATGGTCAGCCTCTTCTGTGGCAACTGGAATCCTCCACTTACCAGTGGAGTCCATCCGTCGCCACGGCTGCCTTGCGCCGCCGTTCCAATCCGATGCCGATCAGCGTTCCGAACTACAATCGTGAAACTGATCGGCTTCAGTTCGGAACGCTGATCGGCATCACTTCGGAATCGTGATCGACATCAGTTCGGAACGCTGATCGGCATCCCTCGGAATCCGCACCGTTCCTACATTCAACAACAGGAGCAAGAGGACCAGCGGTTGGACCAGATGAAGCTTGGGGATTGACCGGCCACCGTCGAGGTGGCCAACAAGAATTGGGGCCGCGTTAGCGGCCCCACATAGCCGCTTTGAGCGGCTCACAACCTAAAGCCCCCGGCTCTGCCGGGGGATACTTACTTGCCTACCAGTACCGCTACGAGAAATCTGCGGCGCCCTTTCGCTGGACTTTCACGCGGACTGACCCTGCCACCCTCATGCAACGCCACAAAACAAGCGCTTTGCCCGCCGCGGCCTGACGATCCCGGAATACGTCGCCGTAATCCCGAATTGAGTTACTGAGTCAAGCAGATACCCACCTCGCCTCAATTTGGTGCGAAGTAGCAGATTGCGCTCTGGCGCAGTGCGTCGGCATGCAGGCGGAGCACGCGTCCACCCGGGATGTCGGCCGGGTCGATGACCCGCACGGCCTCGGCCCAGGCCGCTTCCTCCGGGATGAGTCCGGGCAGTTGGTTGGGCGCTCGCTCGATGAGGTTCGCGTTGACGTGGTTTCCTTCTTTGCCGGGAACCAGCGCCAGGTAGAGGACCTGCATTTCGACCAGATCGTTAAAAAAGTGGGTGCCGAGCGAGACATCCGGCACCAGACCCTCGCGCATCTCGATGACCTCGCACAACGCGGTGACGCTGCTGATTTCGGCGAACGAAACGGGCACTCCGAGAGCGGGCTCAGCGGTGCCCCAGCGTCCAGGGCCGACGAGAAGGAGCGCGCCTTCGGGCCGCTTCTCCAGGCCCGTGAGACGGCCGACAAGTCGCGCAATCGAGTAGCGATCGCGGTGGGGGAGCAGACCATAGACGGAGGGCACGACGTAGATGAGCCGTCCCACTGTCGTGATCATACTGGGGCCGATGACGGCGCCCTGCGTCTTCAGAACGAGATCGCCGTCGGCAACGGCCTGCGGCGGCGCTACGACATGCCCGCCGCCCTTTACCTGGAACGGCCGGCACTGAACGAGGTTTATGCGATAGCTTCCATCGGCGAGGAAGTTCGTCGTGAACTCCACGTCGACGGGATAGTCGTAGGCTTTCTCGAGCGTTTCGAGAAGAGCGCGCATGTCGGCCACGAAGGAGGTCTCCGCGAGGAGCTTCTTGAAAGTGAGGACCCAGGGGAAGGTCGGACGTCCCGTTTCCCTCGACCGCCTTAGCAGCTCGGGATCACGCCAGGCAACCATCTCGATGGATTGCTCGCCGCAGGACTTGACAACCTCCTCGAATGAACACGCCCGGTGTTCCTTCTTCTCGAGGTCCAGAACGTCCACGCGGTATTGCGCATATCCGCGCACCTCAATCGATGTCGTCTCCGGCCGGCGGGTAGGCGCGTTGAGCGCCACGATGCGCGTGTAGTCGTTATCCGACCGGCGGACGGCGCGGGTGCCGAGGCCGAAAACGAGTCGCAGGACACCGGCCCGCGGATCGATCTGCTCCGACCAGGCGAAGGGGTTGAACGACAACCCCACGCCGGCCACCTGCGGGAAGAAAAGACGGCCGTGCACCGCCCCCGATACGCGCTGAACCAGGAGCGCCATCTGTTCGTCGCGGTCGAGCAGCCCGCGTTGGGCGCGATAGAGCAGGGCCTCGCGCCCCATGGCGCTCGCGTAGATTTGGCGCACGGCCGCCAGGAATGCCTCCAGGCGCTCCTGTGGCGAGCCCTGGTTGGCACAGAAGACGCTCTCGTACTTGCCCGAAAAGGCGTTCCCGAAGCTGTCCTCGAGAAGGCTGGACGAGCGCACCACGATCGGAGCTTGACCGAAGTAGTCCAGCATCTCCGCAAACTGATCGCGCACGGATTCCGGGAACGAGCCGGTGAGCATCTGCTCCTGGGCGCGCTCCACTTCGTCAAGAAATCTCGCACGGTCGCGCTGTTTCTGTCGCGAACGCCAACAGCCGTTGCCGACGAGGTAGGAATAGAAGACGTCGGAACCTACGAAGAAGGAATCGTGCGGCTCGAGGATGTCCTGCCAGCGGCTGGCGGCGTGCCGCAGGATCGCGCGGGCAACCAGCATACCGGTCGCCTTCCCGCCGAGGAGGCCGGTGCCGATCATGCGACGGCGCACGGCCAGCAGATCCTCGATCGTCAGGTAGCGTTCAGCCAGCTCCAGCATGCGCTCGTGGCGGCTGACAACCATGTGCAGCAGATGCCGGACAGTTTCCCGCGTCGCCTCCGGTTTGCGCTCGCCGCGCCGGACGGCCTCGAGCGTCTCCTGCGCCGCCTGGAACGTGCGATCCCAAATGTCGAAGCGGTCGGTTTCTCTCCCCGAGCCGTCGCGCATCAGCGTCTCGTAGATGCCGGAGATGGCGGTGCTTTGCGTCACCGGCTGGAAGGAGTCGCCCTGCCAGACGTGCGGCAGATACATCGTTGGCGAGTAGCGCTGGAATACTTTGAGGGGATGGACATAGAGCGTACCCTCATGGCGGTGGACGTCAAGCAGGAGCTGCGTCGTGTCTCGGATGGCGGCTACCGCGCGGTAGGAATGGTGCCTTCGAAGCAGCGCGAAGTAGGCGATTGTGTCGAGTTCGCGCAGGTAGGGGCAGGTGACCATGAAGAAGTTGCCTAACATCATGTCGCTGCACCAGTCCGCGGCGAGATCGGAGAGGCAGTCGAACAGGTAATAGGCGCCGCGGCCGGCACGCGCGATGACGCCATGGATCTGCGCCGTAAGTGTTTCGAACCCGGCCGCCGGCTCCAAGCGGTGGGTTTCCACGCGCGGGTCTGGAGAGATCAGCTCGACGTGGCGCTCGAAGTGGAAGTAGACCAGCTTGCGGCCCCGCCGCAGCGCTTCCTCGCAATAGGGGCGCACAAAGGGCAGGTAATCCTCGATGGAGCCAACCTGCCAGACCACATTGTCGCCGGCGATCAATCCTTCGAGAATGCGATCCAGCGCCGGTAATCCGGTACTGGGATGGGCTTCAGCCGACGCCACGGGACATTACCTCCTTTTTCCGCCAACGAACCACTTGTCAATCCCCCAAGTCATAGTAGGCCGCGGCCGCGGCGTGGCCGCCGCGGCATCTCAGGGCAACCAGATAACTCCCTGCTGGGTCTGGCCGTCCATGCGCACCGACAGAGGCTGGGTCAGGCGCACGTGCCGGACTCCGCGCGCGATCTCCTCGCCCGGCAGCGCCTCGAGCAGATCCCAGCGGACGAACTCTTTCTCATTCGACTCGCCAAGAGAGAAGTACCCAATGCCCGCCGAGGTCAAGTTGTGGAAAAAGTGAGTGCCTTGCGATGGCTCCATCGGCAGGTCTCTGGCGGGGACCTCGACGATCACGCGCGCCCAGGAAATCTGGTGCCAGGCCACTGGAATTCCGATCCAGGGGTCAAACGAGCCCCAGCGCCCGGGCCCCATGAGCACATAGTGCCTGCGTTCCCGGATCAGGCGCTCGTTGGCTTCCGCCACGGCCGAGGCAACCTCCGCACTCCGCCCGCGGTCGAATTTGGCGCAATCGACATAGAGAATATCGCGCAAGCCTTCTATGCGGCCATTTCCCAACACGCGCTGCGAGCGGCACAGCAGCTTGTCCGGCGGGACTGACTCCGAGGAGATGTCGCAGCGCTCGCGCAAGGCCACCAAAGGTCTCATCTGCAGCAGGTAAAACTCCGGCTTCCAGGACGGATCGGCGCCCAGGTCCACGGCAAATTCGATCTCCACCGCGAAACCCACGTCTCTGCGGCAGGCTTCGAGCAACTCGTTGAGGATGGCACAAAGCGGGAAGACGTTGTGCTTGAGGATACGCGCGAAGGTGACCACGCGGCTGCCGTGCCGGCCCAACCCGTCGTATATCCGATCCTCGTCCATGGCCACCACGCTGCCGGCAAGTGCCAGCGTCCCATCCGCCTCGGCCTGGGAGAGCTGCAGCCGGGTAAGCGTGGCATCCGTGCCGGCCAGCAAGTCGGCTTCGCTGCGCTCCAGATCCAGGGCGAAAAACTCTCGCTGGGAGACCTTCAATACCTCGGCTGGCGACCGGAACTGCGGCAGGACCTGCGGGTAGCGCGGGCAGAAGCGCACCGCATCACCACCCTCGACCACCTGCTTGCCCAGGCCCACGGCGATGGTTGCCACGCCATCCTCCGGCTTCATCTGGAAGATCGGGTAGTAATTGTGGGATTGGGCCACGCCGGAGAAGGCTGGGTAGAAGTACCGGCCGTGCCGGCGGCCGACGACTTCCTGGATGATCACTGCCATCCGGGCCTCGGCCAAATCCTGCCCAATTGCCTGGAGGTAACGCCGCGGCCGCTCGACGTAGGCCGAGGCGTAGACCAGCTTCACGGCGGTCGCCAGGTGGTTCAGCCGCACCTCGAAGTCCGGATGGTTGTTGGGCAGCATGTAAGTCGCGTAAAGCCCGGCCAACGGCTGGGAATGGGAGTCCTCGAGCAGCCCCGACGAGCGGACGGCCAGCGGAACATCCACCCGCGTCACATAGTGCCCCAGGCACTCGCGCAGCCGGTGGCCGAGCCGGCAGTGGGCAAAGCGCCCAAGGATGGCGTCATCGGCGAGTCCCGCGAACGACGTTACCTCCATTCCGTTGTCCCTGAGGAAGGCGTCGGATTCATCGGCGCCGACAATGAGGGTGCGCGGCAGACGCGTAATGATTCCCTGGATGCCGTCGTCCTCCAACCACTGGCTGAGTTGGCGGAACATGAACGCCAGGCCGCGGCCTTTGCCGCCCAGTGAGCCGCGCCCGAGCACGAGAAAGGGGTAGTCGGGATCGAATTCGGGCGGACGAAAGTCGGCGATGGCCCCGCGGTATTTCTCCTTGCGCGCAATGGAAATCGCGTTGATCAAGTACTCCCTGAGCGCATCGACCGTGGGAAAGTCGGCGAGGGTAACCGGCCGGAGAACCGCGGCCAGCGTGATTTCGCCCCGCGCCCGGAACCAGTGGGAAAGCTCGTTGCGCCCGACGTGGAACACCAGCGATTCCTCGGGCACGCTGGAAAGGGCCTGCTCCATCTCCCACAAGTTGGCGACGCGCCTGACCTTGGTCCCGTCCGGCATGCGGAATTCGAAATCACCGAAACCAATATCCTCGAGAACAAACTGCTCGATGCCGGCCCGCATGTCCGATCCGCGCTTGCTCAAGCAACGCGCCCCCACCGACCTGGCCACTTCGGCCAGGTCCGGATCGGACGACTGAAGGAGGATTGGGATGCCCGGTTCGCGGACCGCGACTTCACGCAGGAATCGCATGCACGCGTTGGGGTCGATGCGGTCGTCGTGGAACGTGTGCAGATCGGAGATGATGCCCACCAGCGAGGTCGCATACTTGTCAAAAAGCACGCTGGCCTCGCCGAAAGTGCGCGCCAGGAGCACCTTGGGGCGAACCCGTGTCCGGACCTGGCGATCACTCTCGTTGATCCCTTCGGGCACCAGCATGAAGGTGCGTTGCATGAGCATGGAATAGAGGTGCGGCAGAATGAGCGAGTAGTGCTCAACCGCATCCTCGATCACGAGAATCGTCCCAATGGAAGCAAGGCCAAGGTCGCGGTCGATGTTCTGGCTGTCCTCGACCAGCTTCATGATCGAGAGCAGAACATCGGCGCTGCCGCGCCAGGCGAAGGTCCGGTCGATTCCTTCGGGCTCGGCGCCGCGATAGGTCTGGTCGAACCAGGACCCGTCAAAAACGACCATGACGACCGGCAAGCCGGGATGGGCAGCCTTCACCTTCCGGCCGAAGTCGGCCGTGTCCATGTCGGGCAGATTGCTGGAGACAAGGACCAGATCGAAGTGTTCCTGTCCTAGAGTGCTCAGCCCTTCCTCGCCGCACAGGGCGGTGACGATCTGCGGGACGTTCTGGAGGTGCAGCAACTGGGACGCGCCGTAAATGTCCTGCGTCAACGAGTAATCGCGCGACAGGCTGAAGGCCTCGTATGGATTCGAGACCATCAGGATCGTGCGCACGCGCCGAGCCATCAGGTTGAGAAAGCCACGATACTGCGGATCGTAGGCGTAGCGGAGCTGGTCGCGAAGGTCCGGTGGCTTCATCAAAGCCTCGTGAATCGGGGGCCGCGGATCACGGCTCGCGTGCCAGCACAACCAGGCGCCGCAGCCCCAAGAACGGAAAGTCGTTCGAATTGCTTCGAAAAAACCATCCTGCCGAAAGTACTTCCGAACTGGCCGGACAGGCGCCTAGTCCCTAGACCGCCAATTCCGCTCCCTAACGGTCGCGGCTCGGAAACGATTCTGAGCCGCGCGCGTAAGCGAGCGGAAGAACCCAATCGTGCGGTCGGAGAACTAGACCAGACCCTGTGCCAACATCGCATCCGCCACCTTGACGAAGCCGGCGATGTTGGCGCCCGTCACATAGTCGCCAGAAACTCCGTATTCCTTCGAAGTTTCCCAAGCCGCGTCGTGGATCGAAGTCATGATGCCCTTTAGCCGGCCATCGACTTCTTCCCGGCTCCAGGAAAGGCGCATCGAGTTCTGGGCCATCTCGAGGCCGGAGGTTGCCACGCCGCCGGCGTTTGCGGCCTTGCCGGGGCCGAAGAGGATCTTCGCCGCCCGGAAGTGCTCCACGCCGTCCGGCGTCGTCGGCATGTTGGCGCCTTCGCCCACGACATAGCAGCCGTTCTTGAGGAGCGTCTTGGCATCCTCTCCGCTGATTTCGTTCTGCGTGGCGCTCGGAAAGGCGCATTGCGCCGGTATGTGCCAAGGCCTCTTGTTCTGGAAGTACTCGGCCCGGGGGAACTTCGTGAGGTAGTCCTTGATGCGCCCACGCCGGCTGTTCTTGAGATCCATGACCCAGGCCAGCTTCTCCGTGTCGATTCCATCCTGGTCGTAAATCGTGCCATCGGAGTCGGAAAGTGTGACACACTTCGCGCCCAGCTCGTTAAGCTTCTCGACCGTGTACTGCGCTACATTGCCCGACCCGGAGACCAGGCAAGTCTTGCCCCTGAAATCCTCGCCGCGCGTCTTGAGCATCTGCTCGCAGAAGTACACGCAACCATATCCGGTGGCTTCGGGCCGGATCAGCGAGCCCCCCCAGGCAAGACCTTTACCTGTCAGCACGCCCGTAAATTCGTTCCGGATGCGCTTGTATTGGCCGAACATGTATCCAATTTCCCGTCCGCCCACGCCTATGTCACCCGCCGGCACATCCGTGTCCGAGCTGATGTGCCGGAAAAGCTCCGTCATGAAGCTCTGGCAAAAGCGCATGACCTCGGCATCCGACTTGCCCTTGGGATCGAAGTCGGATCCTCCCTTGGCGCCTCCCATGGGTAGCGTGGTGAGCGAGTTCTTGAAGGTCTGCTCGAAGGCCAGAAACTTCAGGATTCCAAGGTAAACGGTCGGGTGGAATCGTAATCCCCCCTTGTACGGACCGATCGCACTCGAATACTGAATGCGGAATCCACGGTTAACCTGAACCTGCCCCTGGTCATTCTGCCAGGGGACGCGGAACATGACGACACGCTCGGGTTCCACCAGCCGCTCCAGTATGCGCGATTCGACGTACTCCGGATGCCGGTCCAACACGGGCGTTATCGACCGGAGAACTTCGTTGACGGCTTGCCAGAACTCCGGTTCGCCGGCGTTTCGCTTCTTTACGGTCTCGAAAATTTGATCTACGTATGCTGTCGTGCTCATCCACTCTCCTGTTTTCTTGGGGGCTGGCAGCCGCAGAGCCGCCGCTAAAACCTTCCCGGTATTATAGCTCTCCGGAGAGCCAGTGTGTCAGCCGTTTGATCAAACATACCAGATTCCCGGAGCCGTTCGCGGCGCCTTGTCCGGATCAGACGATCTCTTCCCGCGACGTGTCCCAGCGCACCTTGCGCTCCTTGCGGAAGCTTTCGACGGCCATCACCACGGTGACCGCTTCTTCAAAGCCGCGGTCGATGTCGCAGCGCGTTTTCTCGCCGGTGCGGATGCCGTCGATGAAGTTCTGCATGTGGCTCGTGACTTTTAGTTCGCCGGGTTTAAGCGAGTAATCGGGCGGAACGATCAGGTCGCGCGGGTCGCGGCCCTGGGCCACCGCTTCCTTACGCGCGCGGGCGGCCTTGGCGGCGTACTCCGGTTTCCATTCCGCGCCGTAGACGCGGCAGAAGCCGGAGGCAACCTCCAGCGTCGCCTCGCGCCCGAACAGATAGGTGCAGGTGCCGTGATGGCGGTTGTGGAAGGTGCACGCGAAGGTCACCGTGAGTTCCTTCTTGGGATACTCCATGATGGCGTGCCACTGGTCGGGCACTTCGCGGTCTTCCTTCCAGAAGTACAGCGCGCCCTGCGTCTGCATCGCCTCCGGGATGCCCATGCCGACCACCCCATTAATGGAGTCCCACTGGTGGCTCATCAAGTCGCCGGCGATGCCCGTGCCATACTCCCACCAGCAGCGCCAGCGGAAGAAACGCTCGGGGTCGAATTTGGTTTTGACGGCGGCGTTGCGCTGGAAGCGTTCCCAGTCGATCGCGCTTTCGTTGGCGTCGGCGGGGAGGACCTGGTTGTCGTAGCGGGTATAAAACTGCCACTCCGGCCAGGCGCTGGTGCGGTCGATGTAGGTGCGCACCAGCGGCATCTTGCCGAGTTGGCCGGAGCGGTAGATCTCGCGCGCCTTCACGAAGTACGGATCGCTGTTCTCGTGGTGGCCAAGCTGGAACACGACGCCGTTGTCCTTCACCGCCTTGCGGATGTCCTTGGCCTCTTGCACGGTCCGGCACATGGCCTTTTCGACATACACGTGCTTTTTCAGTTGCGCGGCGCGGATGGCCATCGGCGCGTGCCAGAAGTCGGGCGTGGCGATGAGCACGGCATCGACGTCGGGCGAGGCGATGGCCTGCTCCCAGTCCTTCGAGGTCCGGACTTTCCTGTTCCGGCAGGCGTCGGCCTCCCGCTTGAGGTTGCCGTCGTAGAGGTCGCAAATCATGCGGACCTCGGTGTCGGTGGCCTCCTGCACATCCCGGTGCAGGTAGGTGCCGCGGGTGCCGACACCGACCACGGCGATGCCGACCTTGTCGTTCGGGTTGCGCTGTGCCAGAATGGCCGGCGCGGCGATTGTGCTTGCGAGAAACTCCCTGCGTCCAAGATGTGATTTGCTCATAAGGGTATCTTAATACCGCATCACGCGCCGGACGTAGTCGCGGCTCAGTCCGACGCTTTCGCCGTACCCGCGGGTGGGCGCGAAGTCGCGCTCGTGCGCGAGTTCGATCACCAGGTCGCCCGCGAAACCGATTTCGTGCAGCAGCTTTCCGATGGCGGTGTAGTCGATGACGCCTTCGGCCAGCGTTTCGGGCCATTTGCCGTCGGCCTTCTCGTTGCGCAGGTGGGCGAAGACGATGCGATCTTTGTGACGGCGGATGAAATCGGCCGGATCGACCTTGGCGCGGTACAGCCATCCCAGGTCGGGTCCCAGCTTAATCTCGGGGATGCGTTCGAGCGTGCCGCTCAGGTCGTGCTCGCCGTCGCGGACCTCATAGACGTGATTGTGCAGGTTCGCCACGACGCCGTGATCGGCGCAAATCTTCATCACCTGGCGCAGGACCGCCGCCTGCGCGTCGAACTCGGCCGCCGTCTTGTTGCGGCGCGCGTCGCCGACGCTGATCCCCAGCGTGCGCCCGCCCACTTGCCGAAGCCGCGATATCAGCGTGGCCGCCTGGGCCAGGATGGCATCGCGCTCGTCGCGCTTCCACATCGCCGCCGACCAGGATGTGCCGATGACCGGCAGCTTGTGGCGCTTGGACAGCTCCTTAACTCGCTCGACCGCGCCGTCCGTCATCAGCACCGCGTGCATCAGTTCGATACCGTCGATGCCCGCGCCGCCAAATTCGCGGAAGATCTGGTCCAGCGCCGGGGTGGGGTCGGAATTAGGCTGCTTCGCCGCATAAACCCACGGGTGCGCGCCCACCGTCACTTGGCGGGCCTTCACCGCCATCGCCGCCGAAGCAAGCCATTCGCGTCGGGTCATGGTTCCCTCATCCAAGCATGTCGAGCGCTTCATGCTTCCCTCATCCAAGCCTGTCGAGCGCTTCTTGAAGTTCGGCCAGTGCGTGGCTGTCGCCCGCGCGCCCGGCGGCGTCGATGCCCTGGCGGTAAGTCTCGCGCGCCTCGTCCACGCGCTCCAGTTTCTCCAGCATCTGGGCGCAGTGGAAGTAGGCGTAGGCGTAATCCGGGTCGGCGTCGATGAGCCCGCGAAACTCCTCCACCGCCCCTTCCCGATTCCCCTGGTTGGCCAGCTCCATGGCCAGCCCGTAGCGGACCAGCCGGTTCTTGGGATCCTGTTGAAGCAGCATTCTGAGTGCGTCGAGACGGTCCATTCGAGTGGGTTTCCCTCTCGACCAGTGTAATCCGCGCGCGCGTGCTACGATACCTCACGTGGCGTGCCCCTATTTTCGCCCTACCGCCCGCATGGCGCCAGAGCGCTGGATCGACCCTCCGCGCCTCCCGCTGGTCGATCCGTTCGACGGAGTCTGCGAGGCCGCGGCGGAACCCTGGCCGCCGGACCAGGCGACGCTCACACAGCGCTGCAACTTCGGCTATGCGCGCGGCCATTGCCCCCGGTTCCCGGCGGATGCCCGCTTCGATGCCGTTCGCTTCACCGTGAGCGGCCAGGACCAGGTCCGCTGGGTGCTCGAAAGGGAGTACGCTCCGTCCGAACACGGAACGGTCGAAACCCTGTCTGGGCGGATGGCCGCGCAGGCAGGCGCGTTCGTCCAGGCGTGGAAACGGCGCCCAAGGAAGGAAAGCCAGTCATGATCGAACCCCGGCCGGTTCGCGATTCCGTCACCGAGTACTCGGAGTTCGCCTTGCCCAACGACGCCAACCCGCTGGGCCACATCCTCGGCGGCAAGGTGATGCACCTGGTGGACATCGCCGGCGCGATGGCGGCCATGCGCCACGCGCGCCGTCCGGTGGTGACCGCCTCCATCGATCAGATGACGTTTCTCCACCCGGTGCATATCGGGCAACTGGTGATTCTGCGCTCGTCGGTCAACCGCGCCTTCCGCACGTCGATGGAGGTGGGCGTCAAAGTGTTCATGGAGGACCTGACGACGGGCGCGCAAAAGCACACTTCGTCGGCCTACGTGACGTTCGTCGCGGTCGATAAGGACGGACGGCCGGCCGAGTTGGGACCGGTGATTCCCGAGACCGGCGACGAAAAGCGGCGCTACGAAGAGGCCGGGCGCCGCCGCCAGTACCGGCTCGAGCAAAGAGACCGCGCCCGCGGCGGCACTCGCGCGGGCCCCCTGAGTGGGGCTTGAGCGAACGCTCTCAGCCGCCGCGTTTTGCCAGCGGCCTAGCGCCTTGACCGCTGGTACCGCTTCCTGACGGTCGCGGCTCGGAAACGATTCTGAGCCGCGCGCGTCAGCAAGCGGGAGGACCGAATCATGCGGTCAGAGACCTAGTGCGGCTCGGCCTTGAACATGTACTTGATGTTGGGTTTGTAGAGCAGCAGGTTCGGCTCACCCTCGCGGTTGACCTTGAGGCAGCACTTGTCGTACCACTCGATCACGCCGTGAATCTCCTCGCCGTCCTTCAGGACGATGACCATCGCGGTCTTCGACTGCATCTGCTTCACGTAGTAGAAATTCTCCGCGTTGGTCTGGTCCGGCGGGGGCACCTTCTTGTTGAGGATCTTTCGCGGGGGCGCCTCTTTAGCTCCATTCAGCGGGGGGCGGATGAGTCTACGATTGCCAGTTTCCACGGCGTTACTCCTTCTGAGGATGAAATCGGACTTTCTAAAGTACGCTCTTTCGAGCGTCGATTGGCAGAAGGGTTAAAAGTTCCGACTTGGTCTATTGATAACACACCGGCGCGGGCGAGGCAACCCGGCCGCCCGGCCGGGACGGGTTCGACCCTCCCGCGCACCCCGCCGTCCAGGGACCGGATTGCTCCGCCCGCCGTGGGCCGGGCGGCCGCGGGCCGCCGGGACCATCGTAACGGGCACCGCCGCCGACACGATCTTAAGCGAATGCTTGGGCACCACGGAGTATACTGTCTGATGGTGAGGTGTCGGGAATGATTCGGTTCATCATATCCGTTACTCTTTTTACGCTTTTAGCGCTCGGGCAAAACATCTCGGGGTCCTTGTCCGGGACGGTCCAGGACAGCCTGAGTGCGGCGTTCGCCGGGGCCGAGGTGCGCGTCTCCAACACCGAGACGGGGTTCCTGCGCACCGTCAAGACCAACATGGAGGGATACTTTTCGTTCCCGGACCTGCGGCCGGGAGCCTACGATCTCGAGATCCGAAGCGAGGGCTTCAAGCAACACCGGCAAGAGAAGATCGTGGTCAACGCCGGCGACTCGCGAAGCCTGGGGACGGTGAAGCTGGAATTGGGCGCGATCACCGAGAGCGTGACGGTGAGCGCGGAAGTCAGCATGGTGACGCTGGGGAGCAGCGAACGGGTGGGCGTCATCAGCGCCGAAGAGATGCAGGACATGGCGCTGCGCGGCCGCGATTTCATGGACGTGATCGGCCTGCTGCCGGGGGTGGTGGACACCAACGAAAGCCGCGAGGCGCCCAACCCGAACAGCGTGCAGGGCATCTTCATTGCGGGCGGGCGCGAGAACTCCAAGAACATCACCATCGACGGCCTCACCAACATGGACACGGGCAACAACAACGCCACTCACAGCATGCCGTCCATGGACTCGGTGGCCGAAGTCAGCATCAAGATGTCCAACTACGGGGCCGAGAACGGGCGCAATTCCGGCGGAGCGATCAATATCATCACCCGCGGCGGAGCTAAGCAATTCCGCGGCAACGCCGGCTGGTACCACCGCAACGAAGGGTTCAATGCCAACAGCTACTTCAACAACCGGCAAGGGCTGAATCGCCCGGCCTACCGCTACAACATCATGAACTACACGCTGAGCGGACCGGTGGTGCTGCCGGGTTTCAACAAGAGCCGGACCAAGTTGTTCTTCTTCTTCTCGCAGGAGTTCCAGCGGCAATTGCAGACCTTCGGCAGCACCACGGTGCGGGTGCCAACGGCGCTGGAGCGGGCGGGCGACTTCTCGAGAACTTACGACGTCAACGCCCGCATCATCACCGTGCGCGATCCGCTAAACGGGCCGGTTCCCGGGATACAGTTCCCGGGGAATATCGTGCCGGCGTCGCGACACACCGCCGTGGGCCAATCCGTCCTCAAGCTCTTCCCCCTGCCAAACTACACCGACCCGGACCCTTCGCGGCTGTACCAGTGGAACTACATCGCGCAGCGGAGCGGGCCGTACCCGCGGCACACCGAGATCATCCGCGCCGACTATTCGCCGCGCGCCAACTTGATGACCTACGTGCGGCTGACTAACAACGGGGACGCCCTCACCCAGCCCTACAACAAAGGCGGCACGTCGTGGGTTTCCGGCAGCCAGAACTACCCGCTCACGCCGGTGGTGTTCGAGCGCAGCGGCCGCGGAGCGCTGGTGCACGCCACCGCCACCCTCTCGCCCACGCTGTTGAACGAACTCATATTCGGAGTGAGCCAGAACAAACTGATCTTCTACCCCAAGGACCCGGACGCACTGAGCCGAAAGACCACCGGCATCGACATCCCGCAGTGGAACCCCGGCGTCAACCCCATGGGGTGGATCCCGAACATGACCTTTTCGAGCGTGCCCAACTTCGCCAATCCCTCGGTGCACAACGGCATGCCCTACTACAACACGAACACGATCTTCAACTTCGTCGACAACCTGAGCCGGGTCTGGGGCACGCACACCACCATGGCGGGCATCTACGTCGAACGGACGCGAAAGGACCAGAGTTCGTCCGCCCCCATTCGCGGCGCGATCAGCTTCAACCGCAACCAGAACATAAATCCGCTGGACACTAACTACGCCTACGCCACCGCACTGCTGGGTTACTACGACAGTTACAGCGAGGCAAACGGCTGGCTGCAGGGGCAGTACCGTTTCACTAATCTCGAGTGGTACCTGAAGGATCAGTGGCGGGCGCTGCCCAACCTGTCACTGGACTACGGGCTGCGTTTCTACCACGACATGCCGCAGTACGACGCCCGGAGCCAGCTTTCCAGTTTCGTGCCTCCGCTGTACAGCCCGGCGCGCGCGCCCGTGCTGCTGCGCCCGGCGCTGGACGCCAAGGGCGCCAAAGTCGCGCTGAACCCGGTCACTGGCGAGATGTTTTCGCAGGGCCTGGTGGGCACCTTCGCGCCAGGGATGGGGAATCCATCCGAGGGAATGGCTACCGAGGGAAAAGGAGCCCCGCCGGGCTGTTTCACCCTGCCGGCGATCAGCTACGCGCCGCGGGTCGGCTTCGCCTGGGACCCGTTCCGGAAGCGCCGCACGCGCGTGAAGGGCGGCGCGGGAGTCTATTTCGACCGCATCCAGGGCAACCCCACCATGAACCTGATGGCCAACCCGCCCACCATTTACAGCCCGACGGTGTACTACGGGAGCATTTCCGACCTTGCGGCGTCCGCCGGGAAAGGGATCCTGGCGCCGAGCAACGTGACATCCTTGTACGGCCGGGGAAAGTCGCCGACGGTCTATAACTTCAGCTTTGGCATCCAGCACGAGGTCAGCCGCGGACTGATGCTGGACGTCTCCTATGTCGGCGCGCTGGGCCGCCATCTGCTCTGGCAGCGCAACATCAACGCGGTGCCGGTGGGCGCCCGCTTTCTCGAACTCCATCCGGAAAACAAGGACCCCACCACGCCCAACACCTCGCTGGCGGCCAACTTCCTGCGCCCCTACCAGGGCTACGGCAATATCAACGTGTACGAGTTCGCCTCCACCTCCAACTACAACTCACTCCAGGTGCGTGCCTCCCGCCGCATGAGTCGCGGACTGCAAGTGCAGATGTCTTATACGTTCAGCAAGGTGCTGGGGTCGAATAACAGCGACACCGACGCGATCAACCCGTTTGGCATCAGTCCCCGGCACTACGACTACGGCCCGCTGAACTATGACCGGACCAACGTCCTGTCGGTGACTTACACCTACTTACTCCCGCGGCCGGGCCGGGCGCTGGGAAACCGAAAGCTGGGACTGATGACCGACGGCTGGCAGGTATCCGGTATTACGCGTCTGCAATCGGGAGGACCGTTCACGCCGGGGTGGACGTTCGTGACCGGGACGACCGATATGACCGGCTCGCACACCCAGAACGCGGTGATTTCGGTATTGGACCCCAAGGCGCCGCCGCTCCAGCGCTTCCGCCCGCCGGACAAGTACACCTTTGGGAACGCGGGACCGGGTATCCTGCGCTTGCCCGGACTGAACAACTGGGACCTCTCGCTCTACCGGAACTTCAAGTGGGCCGAGAAACGGACCGTGCAATTGCGCTGGGAGACTTACAACACATTCAACCACACTCAGTTCTCCGGCATCAGCCAGCAGGCGAAGTTCCAGAGTGCGACTGACTGGACTCAAGTGGACCCGCTGTTTCTGCAGCCGACCTCGGCGCGCGCGGGCCGAACCATGCAATTGGGGATCCGCGTGAATTTCTAATGGCCGGCCATTCGTGTCCGAAACCTGACAGTGCGGGGCATCGGTTCGGGGGCATCCTGCCACCGGGGCGCGCGGCTCATTCGTGGTCGTTAGGCAGCGAGGCGGCCAGGCTCGCGACGCCGCGACTGCTGTATCCTTGGGGTTGTAGCGGCGTATCGCTTCACGGACTACTTCGAGCAAGAGGTTCTCCGCAAGCGACCATACTTGAAAAGGGAGTGGTGCATTCGGTTTGAGCCGAAGTGCCAGAACTGGAGGGACGCTTTTTGAGAGTCGTCACGGTCGAAGACCAGGTGACCATCCACAACGCGTTGCCAGATCGGCGGTTCAAGTCATGAAACTGAACTACTATCCTGAAACGGATTCGTTGTACATCGATCTTTCGGAGCGAACGAGCGTCGAAAGCCGGGAGATCTCCGAGGGAGTGGTGCTTGACTACGACGCCGACGGCAATCTTGTTGGAATCGACATCGACAATGCCGGCACGAAAGTCGACATCCGGAAGCTCATCGTCAGCAAGCTCCCAGCCTCGGTGGAAACCGTCCCTGGCTGACCAGGGCATGCACCCGACCGCCGCAGACTCGCGGCGGCGGGTGACGCCCGAGCCGTTAGACAAGGAAGTGAAGAATGACCTACACCAAAGTGGATGTCTCAGAGCAGCAACTTGAGCACCTCGTCCGGCACAACGCCGCTTTGATCGAAGAGGGACTCGTGTACGTGGACCACCAGAAGCCAACGGCGGGCGGGCGTCTCGATGTGCTGATGGTGGACAGCGGCAAGTCGCTGGTCGTCGCGGAACTCAAGGTGACGCAGGACGACGGCATGCTGCTCCAGGGGCTCGACTACTACGACTACGTGTCAACTCACGTGGAATCTTACGCCCGGCTCTACAAAACGCCCTGCATCGATCCGACGCAACAAGTCCGCCTGTTCCTCGTTGCCCCTACGTTTTCTCAGACACTGGTCAACAGATGCAAGTGGCTTGACTTGCCCATCTCCCTGTTTACGCCGTGAGAAGCGACTTGGAGCGCAGTTCCCGGTAGTGAGCCTGCTGGCCGCAAGGACAAGGGATGCTCCGCTGGTCGGCGGCGGGAGTGGCGAATTGCAGCAGTTGGGTCAGGGCGGCGGCTCCGGCCTGATGCATGGCCGAGCGCACCGCCATCTCGATGGCTTCCAGATCCAGACGGCCCGTCTTACGGCGAGCGTTGAAGATGACGCGCAACAGTTGGTCTACTTCGCGCGCGACTTCCTGGCGGAAGGCTTCGGCCGTTTTTTTTCCTGGGCCGACGGCGCTGGCTCCTCCACGGGTCGCAATCCACAGATCTCTTCATTGACATCCAGGAGTTGGCCGCCGAGTTCACGGAAACGGTGGTATTCGGCGACCTCTCGCTGAGCCGTGGTCAAGGCGGCAGGCGAGGAGAATGTTTCCGTGACGGTCTTGCCATCCACCTTGCGCGTCAGTCGATAGTAGGGACCGTGACCCGGATCGCCGGGGCGGCGACAGTGGCAGTTCGGATTTCCACACCGGCCGCCAGTACCGGTGATGGAGCCGGCCCGCATATCACCCAGTTGGACGACCTGGGATTGGATGGCAGCGCGGCGGTTTTCCAGATCAGACAGAGAATCGGGCATGGAAAGTCTCCTCCGATGCCTAGCGTAGCACTACGCTAGGTTTTATGCCACAAAAAAAGAAACCGGATCAATTCCCACTTCCATGTCGCGCACCCCGGCCATGTCGGCCCATTGACTGCGCACGAATCGGAGAATAGAATGTTATCGTACGTATCCCGGTGACGGAGGTGCATGTGCGCATCCTTGAGTTGTGCATTGTCAGCTCCCTTGGGGCTGAGCGGGCGACTCCGTGGCGCGGTTGCGTGGGCCGAACCTCCTCAAACACGGATGCCCTCCTGCAACCGCTTGAGCGCACACTCGCCACTTCCTACTGTCGTCACACGACGGGAAACGCATAGTCATGAGATCCATCGTTACTGTCGAGGAACTCGTAATCTTCGCCGTGTTTGCTGGTTTCATAGGTCTGATTGCTTGGATAGTGCGGGGAAAACGCCCCCCGAAGGGCTTGACCGGCACCGCGAACTCTGCTGCGGTGCCCGACTTGAGCATGACTCATGCCTGGTTTTGCGGTGTGATTCCTATTGTCGCCATTGTTACGATCCTCGCGAATCTGTCGAAACCGCTCCGGAAAAGAGCCTCCCAAGGGTTCGCCGTAGGTTGTTTGGGGCCGCTTCTCTACTACCTCATTCTGTGGATTCTCTTCACCGCCATCGGCGATAACGAAGACCTGAAGAGCACGTTTGGCCTTCTCGGTTTGATTGGCTTCCTTGTCCTGCCCTTCTTCATCCTTCACTTCGTCCGAGGTTCTCTCCCACCCACAAGTGCTATCGGGAACTACGAAGTTACCAGCGGAAGCCCAAGCGACTCGGTCACGGAACCGGACGCCCAGCCAGCAATTCCCGAGGCACAGGACAAGGCCGCGGACTCGCGGAGCCTGACGGCCGGCGAGCCAGTTGGGCGCACTGGAGCAAAGGCACGGACTTCGCTGATTGCAGCCCTTCTGTTGATACTGTTTGGTGGCGCCCTTTTCCTGGGCAGGAACACCGCGATGCTCTTGGCCGCCAGAAACGGCAGCGCTCTTGCCGTGATGATATTGCTGGCACTTGGGGCGGATGTCAACGCGCGCAGCAGCGGTAGCTCGGCGGTGAGCGACAGGCGATCTGCCTTGGCGTGGGCGGCCACCTTTGGCCATGACCAAGTCGTTCGGAGGTTGCTGGCGAAAGGAGCTGATGTAGAAACAGAACCCGGAAAGTTTCACATCAATCCACCGAGTCCTCTCCTATGTGCAGCTCGGGAAGGCCACACATCTACACTCGGCATCCTCCTGGGGCGAGTTGGCACTGATCACGGGACGACTGTGACCTTACTCGGCCTAGCTGCGGCTGGGAACGGCCATGCCGACACACTGCGTCTCCTGCTATCGAAAAGCCAAGACCCCAGGATGTTTGCGGACTCCTGTCTTTGGATGGCAGTGAGCGAGGGCCATTCTAACTGCGTGCGGGTATTGCTCGACGCCGGTGCAGATCCGAACGGACGAGCGGAAGGCCAGCAAAGCCTGATAGCAATCGCGGCCACTGCCGGCCGGACTGAGATACTGAATATGCTCAAAGAAGCTGGTGCGAAAGGTCTGCGGTGATGTATTCCGTAGTCGGCATAGTTGGCATCGTTGTCTCGTTTCTATTGATGAAGACGGTCCTACGGACGAAGCGGGACAATGGCGACAGCGCGGCCGCGGCGCTCGTTATCGCCGTCATCTTTGGGATCAACGCGGGGCTGGCTGCTTACTTCTGGGACCCGCAGCATCCCTGGAACCCACCAGGCGCGTTTTTGAACAAGCTGGTATATTGGATCGCGTCCCTCTTTTGTGCGCTGGCGGTGATGAGAACCGTCTTCAACATCCCCTCCGCAGGCCGGAAGGCACTGACTGCGCTGGTGGGAGTCGTTCTCTTGGTACTAGTCAACGCCACGCTGTTGTGGTTTCTTGGCAGCCCGCGGTAGCGACGGTCAAGTATCAGCTCAATGCCTCGCGGCTCAGTAATCGAGCCGTGGGTGAAGCTGGAAGGAGGCAGAACCATAGTGTGGCTATCAGAACGGAGGTGACCCATGGAGTGGTATTGTGCCGTTGACCTTGGCAGGAATGTTCGGCAGGTTGTCCTGGAACTGGACGAGGCCCCACAAAAACCCAGGTTTGGAACGCTGTGGCTCGCTGACCACTACCACCTGCTCGTGTCTCGATCACGGTGCGCCGGCTTCTTCCGAATGGACCGCGACCTCGGCCCGTTTTTGCTGGCGAGAGCCGACGGTCACGTCGACCTCTTGAGAAGCTGTGGCCTGGATGTGGCCTACTCCTTCTATCACATGCCCGCAGGTGGCCTGCTCGGTATCTTCCTAACCGCTCAGTCGCAGGAGATCCGACTTGCATTGGGGACGGAGCACGTCGTCTTGGAATGCATCTACGGGCTTGATGAAGCGCGGACGGTTGGGCTCTTACGCGATGCGATCCGCTGCGCCGACCTGCACATTTGCTTTGCCGATAGTTCCACTACGAAAGTTGTTTGCGTCGGCTCCGACGAGAGACATTACGCTCCCGAGTGTCGATTTGACAAGGTGTTTCCAATCTCGGGAGCCTGCAAGAGAGCGCTCGCCGAAGAGTTCGATCATCTGTTGGCGTACCACGAGGGTCTCCCCGTCAGCGCCCGGGACTTTCAACAGAGTGTCCAGCAGCTTAACAGAGCGTTCCCTTTGGCTGTTCATCCCGTGCTTGAGAGGGCTTCCGCTGCGGCGGCCGGTTCGTCCACGGAACAGGCAGGACTCCTCTCCGAAGGGTCAAGTGGATTTGGTAAGGAATGTGCTTTTTGTGGGGCCAGCGTGGATATCTCGGCGATCGAGTGCCCCCACTGCAAAAGGGGAGCCTTCACGCATGGCCGTCACGCCAGCCCCGACCAAACCAAGAACGATCGCGACGTGTTTCACGAGGTGCCGCTGGATTGTGAAAGCTTTTTGTCAGGAATTGGCGCACTCTGGGACCGCGGAGATTGGGATGCCCTTATGGAAACTGAAACACGCCTCCGGTCCGAGATCTCCCTCGGAACGCCCTCCCTCCAAAGCCTTCTCAACCTAGCACAGATCTTACGATACAAATTCTCACCTAGGTATCTCATAGAGACAATCGAAATGGGACGAACGTTAGAGCAAGCCGACAGGGATGACTTTCTACGAGAGTCGGACAGCCTCCTTGGTCGCGCAGTGACCCTCTATCCATCGCACCCCCTACCTCACTTGCAGCTCGCAAGCGCGCGCGCTGGGCGGAGTTCGCTGGGCGAGCTTAGGGGCTTTTTTTTGCGGAGCATCCAACTCGGCTTGCTGAAGGGACGCCGCGTCAGCTGGTACTACTTCGAACTGGGTATGAAGTTCAGTGCCACCTCAAACTTTCACTCGGTCGCACGCTCCGCTTTCGAAGCTGCAGCACAAGCGGGATCTTTGGGTGTCGTGCCGACCTGCGAGCCAGCAGCATCGATGTGGAAGCTGGCTTCGGGGGCTCGTGCTTCGCCCGTGGGAGCCAACGTACCTATCCCCGAGGCACGCGTGCCTTTTGCCAGGAGAATCCAAACCATCTACGCTACGATCCGATCCTATTTTGGAAATCTGCCACACAGGATCTCGTTATGGGGTAGGAAGCGGACAGAGGAGGAAATCGAAGTCAGGGTTGGGTCCGAAGTATACCGTATCCCTCGGCCGCACCGGCGACGGGATTGAGCTACGCGTGGACACGTTGAGCCTGAATCGCAGCGGTGCATAGTCTACAGTCAACCGGGGGAGCAATGAAGCCAGTGGACACCAGCGTCATCCACGTCTGCTGATTTAGACTTATTCCAATAGCAAAGCGCGGGCTACTTTA
>JAUYBU010000532.1 GCA_030693045.1 Bryobacterales bacterium
ACTCGGCCTCAGAATCGCCCCGTCCTGCGCCTCAGGGAGTCGCCGATGCTACGGGAGTTGGCCAATGACATGTTGGCGAAGATCCGCACGATGAAACCCCTCCAACCCTGAAAGTGGCCACTTTCACGCCGGATTCAGGTAGTAGCGAAGAAGCGGGGTAACGCCCGCGGAGCCAAGGGGCCTTGCTGGAAACATTGCTGCTGTAAGAGGAAAGGAGAGCCGCTTGGAAGAAATTCCCGCTATGGAACAACGGCGGCATGTCGAAGCCCTGAATAAACAGGTGAGCCGAGACGGACAGCCGGATAAACTCTCTTTGCTGAGACAGAAGCTGAGCCAAAAGGCCAAGCAGGAACCGAAGTTCCGATTTTACGTATTGTACGACCGGATCTATCGGCGCGATGTGCTGGAAGCGGCATGGAAACGGGTGCGCGCCAATCGGGGCGCGCCCGGGGTGGACGGCGTGAAGATTGAAGAAATCGAAGCGTCGGAAGCCGGTGTGAAGGGATTCCTGGACGAAATCCAGGAGTCGTTGCGCACCAAAACCTACACGCCGAAAGCGGTACGGCGCGTCTACATACCAAAAGCAAATGGCAAACTGCGGCCGTTGGGCATCCCGGCGGTGCGCGACCGGGTGGTACAGATGGCGACCCTGTTGATCCTGGAACCGATCTTTGAAGCAGATTTCAAGGATTGCTCCTATGGGTTCCGTCCTGGCCGGTCGGCTCACCAGGCGCTGGAGGAGATACGCGGGCATGTCAAGGCCGGGTATCAAGCGGTGTATGACGCGGACCTAAAAGGCTACTTCGATTCGATTCCGCACGACAAGCTTTTGGCTTGCGTGCGCATGCGAGTGGTGGACCGGAGTGTGCTCAAGTTGATCCGGATGTGGCTGGAGACCCCAGTCGCAGAACCGGGTGAGGAGGGCAAGCCGGAGCGATGGAGTCGCCCGCGTAAGGGGACTCCCCAAGGCGGGGTGATTTCGCCGCTGCTCAGTAACTTGTACCTGCATTGGTTCGACAAGCTGTTTTATCGAACCGATGGGCCAGCCCAATGGGCGGGGGCCAAGCTGGTGCGTTATGCCGACGATTTCGTGGTGCTGGCGCGCTATCAAGGGACTCGTCTGACGGGTTGGATAGAATCGAATCTCGAAGGCTGGCTGGGATTGGAGATCAATCGGGAGAAAACGCGGGTGGTGAACCTGAAGGACGAAGGAGCGAGTCTGGACTTTCTGGGATTCACGTTCCGCTACTACGAGGACCTGCAAGGGCGCGGGTGGCGGTATTTGAATGTGAGTCCGTCGGCGAAAGCTCTGAAGAAGGAACGGGAGAAGCTGCACGAGATGACCAATCATCGGCAGTGCTACAAGCCGATTCCACAACTGATTCAGGAGCTGAACCGGCACCTGAAGGGCTGGAAGAACTACTTCGATTTTGGGTATCCACGCCAAGCCTTCCGAGACGTCAACACGTACGTTCGCGATCGTCTCACGCAGCATCTGAGACGACGCAGCCAACGGCCCTTCCGTCCGCCGGAAGGGGTGAGTTTCTATGAGCAAATCCAGCGATTTGGGCTGGTGAATTTGTAGAGGCTGGCAGCCGTGCAACTGCCTGCGCATGCCTGAGGCGACACGTCTTCAGGAGAGCCGGATGCCGGGAAATCCGCTTGTCCGGTTCGACGAGGGGAGAGTGGGTCGCACCGCAAGGTGTCGCCCTCTCTCCTACTCTACCGCGGAATGCCTTTGGTGGCTTGATAAAGCCCCTGCCGCGCGGTCTCGTCAAACAGCGGCTGCGCGACGCCGGCCGCTTTCAACTGCTGCGTCGGATACGCATCCAGTTCCTCGCGCGTGAGTCCCTCCAAGTGATAATGCACACCGATACGCTGACGCAGCGCCTCATGCATCTGCAGCGACAGCGTGCGCCGCAACAGCGGCTGGCCGATGAGCAGCAGCGTGAGATAGCGCGACGAGTCCATGTCGAAGTTCAACAGCAGCGGCAGTTGTTCCAGCGCCGGATGCGGCAACAGGTGCGCTTCGTCGCAGATGAGAATCGGATGCTGCTTCTTACTCTGGTTCAAGCGCACGATCGCATCGGAGATCTGCCGCACCAGATCGCCGCGAAAGTGCGCCGGCTCCAGGTCCAACGCCAGGGCGATCTGCCGCAGTAAGTCGAGCGCCGAGCCGGTGGTGAAGTGGACATAGAGGATCTTGTAGAGACTCGGGTTCAGCGAGGCGGCGAACACACGCGCGGCGGTGGACTTGCCGGCGCCCGCTTCGCCGGTGAGCAAGCCCGCGCCGGAGTGCTGAGTCAGGAACTCGAGCCGGGTCTTGACCTGCTGCCAGGCCGCCGAGGCGAACAGTTGTTTGGCGTCGGGGCGGTCGGAGAAGGGCGTCTTCTTGAAGCCGAAGTATGATTCCCACATTACTGGTATGTCCTTCCGTTGACGACCGCGTCCACCAGGCGCGCCGCGCCCTCCGGTTTGCCGTCGCAGTAGATTTCCACGTGCGCCAGGTCGAGCGGATCGAAGCGCACCTCGATGCGTTTGCCGGCCAACTGCGGCGGCGCTTCAAAGAAGCGGTTGCGCAACAAGAAGGTGGAGTCGCGGCGCACCAGCCGGTCGACGCGATGAAAGAACAGACGGCGCATGTCGGTGGCGGGCGGAAGTTGCCGGACCCGTTCGATGTCGCGCTGCCAGCGCACCAGCGGCGTGGTCCGCAGCGCGCTGTGTTCATGGCGGTGATAGACGGTGTCGAGCCAGTGCCACAGCCGCTCGTTCAACTGCTCGAGCGACAGCAGCGCTTTGGGATCGAGCGAGTTAAGAAACTGCTCGCGCACGGAACGGAAGAAGCGTTCGATCTTGCCGCGACCTTCGGGCTGATAAGGCGGCGTGTGAATGATGAGGATGCCGCTGGAGGCGGCGATGCGCGCCAGTTGCGGAGAGCGGTAGATCTTAGCGTTGTCCATGTAGAGGCGCGTGGGAAGGCCGCGCGCGGCGATGGCCTGGCGCAGACAGTCGAGAAACGAATCCAGCCCCTGGTTGGGATAGAACTCGGCGTGCGGGATGAGGCGGCTGGCATCGTCGAGCGTGGCCTGCAGGAACACTTGCATCTTGCCGCCGCCGGCGCGTTGCACCCACGGACCGAACAGCATGTCGGACTGCCAGGTCTGATTGGCAAACTCGGCTTCGTACTTCTTGTGCGCGGTGGCTTGGTCGAGTAGTAACTGACGTTGAGTAAGTCCGCGAGCGCGCAGGAAACGGTACAGCGTGGAGGCCGACAGCGTGCCGGTTTGAGTCGGCGCCAACTCGCGCAGCAGCGCGGCTCCAGTGCGGTGCGGGTTCTCGCGCTTGAGCCGTTCGATGAGCGCGGCGGTCTCCGGCGCGACGGCGCGCGTTTGTCCGCGGTCCTGGCGCGGTTGGGGAGTGAGCGCAGTGAGTCCGTTGCGGCGGTAGCGCAGCGTCCACTCGAGTAAAGTGTCCACCGACACCTGGCGGCGCGTGGAGTGCGGAATGTCGTAGAGGCGGGAGGCGACCTCTTGGGCGCGCCTCGTCAGTTCGCCGCGCGGCAGGATTTCCAACACCAGCGGGGCGATGAGTCCGTAGCGGAACAGCGCGATTGTTTCGGCTTTGTCGTCGTTCATCGTGTGGTGTTCTCTCCTGGTTTCGAGCGTACGGCGAAAGGCGGCGGAGTTCCATGCAAGTGGTGTGTGGGGAAGCTTAAATATTGGCGGCGGCGGGGGCGAGTGCGGTGCGTTGGCCTTTGCGAGCCATCCAATACCCTCGGCCCAACAGGTGTTGGCGGAGGCTGCCGAACAGGAAGCGGTGAGCGGGGATCCAGCCGATGGATTCGAGCATGGCGAGCGCGCGATGAACGAAGTCGGGCGCGGGTGCGGGCTTGGTCAAGGCGGCCAGCGCGGCGCACAAGGCTTCGGCTTGTGCGCGGAAGCGGTGCAGCCAGAACTGGCCGCGCTGGTAGGGCGCCGATGGCGGCAACGCGGCGGCGAGAGTTTTCGCCTGGAGCAGCCGCGCGACGAGAAACAGCGCGATCAGGGTGACGCTGGAGCGCAGGTAGGGCAGCGCGAACTCGGGCAGCAGGGAAACGGTGCGCTTACAGACTTCACACAGGTAGCGGCGCACGCGGATCGAGCCGTCGAAGGCGGCGTCGATCAGCGTGCGGGTGTAGAAGCCGTGCGCGGTGAGCGGATGTTTGGCCTGGCACTGCGGACAGTGGGCGGGGCGATGCCGATCGAAGTCGGCGAGTTG
>JAUYBU010000537.1 GCA_030693045.1 Bryobacterales bacterium
TTCGGGGACGGCGTCCCCGAGTCCGTCAAGCCTCCGTTTCCCTATTTCGTCCGGCGGACGCTACGATGCGGCGTGCCGAGGTGCGCCTGCCGTGTCCACCGATCTGTCCGGTCTACCCACACCAAACAGCGAAGAGCCCAATAAAGTCCAAACCGGCCGCTACAACTCCGCCAGCGAGGTGGTGCGCGAAGCTTTGCGGCTTCTCGAAGAACACGATCATCTCCGCCAGGTGCGGCTCCAGGAAATGCGCCTTAAGATCCAGGAGGGTTGGGATTCGCTGCGGCGTGGTGAGAGCGTCGACGGTGAGGAGTTCATGGCGCAACTCGGAACCGAGCTTGACCAGCGGGGGAAGAAGAAAAGGGCCAAATGAGCCGCTTCAGGCTCTCCGCCCCTGCCCGGCCGGGGGACACGCCCGCGCGGATTTGACCGATCTTCCCGTGCGCTGCGGTCGCCGGTGCTCGGCGAGTTCATCGAGTCACTCAACCGCGGCTACTCCCCTCGGGGTGAAGCGCGGCCGGCGGAATCCGCCGATCCCCGCCGGTACACCAGCGCGCCCGCGCCCGCGGCGGCGAGGCTGACCGCGGCGCCTCCCAGCGCGTCGGCCAGGTAGTGGTAGCGGCCGTAGACCGCCGCCAGGGCGACGGCGCAGGCGACCAGGAAGAACGCCAGGCCGGCCCGCTTGCGTTCCGGCCAGGCCAGCCACATTCCAAAGGCGGTCGAGAGCCCGGTGGTGACGTGGCCGCTCGGGAAGACGCTGGCGCGGATGTCGAAGTGGTGCAACAGCCACAGGTTGAGCGCCCGGCTGGCGGTCAGCCAGGCCGGCAGATCCTCGCCCGGGAATCGCAACCGGGGATCGGTCGAGGGGAACAGCGGCATCAGCGTGTCGGTGGTGAAGGCCCCCAGCAGCAGGACAAACAGGAAGCGTTCGACTCGCGATCTGCTGCCGCCGGCGTAGAGCACGGCGAGCGCCGCAATGGGCAGGGTGTACAGCAGCGCATAGCAGAACTCGAGGGCGAACGGCAGCAGCGGGCCGAAGAACTCGATCGCCGCCTTGAGCCCGAGATCGCGAAACAGAAACCGGTCCAGCACAATCCAGGATCCCTGGAAGCTGTGGATCGCGACGCCGTCCCGGACCCAGTCGACGCTCCAGTAGGCGATGAGCACGAATGGGAGTGCCAGCCAATCCCGGGCCATGGCGAAAGCGCGGCGGCCGGTGCGCGCTTCCGCCCGGGCCAGCGCGCAACTTCCGGCACCCGCGAGGATCGCAATGGCGGCCAGCCAGGTCCAGTGCGCGCGGGGCGCGGTGCGCACCGCGGCAAGGCCGAAGTAGGCGATCACGACCCACTCGCAGGGCCGCAGTCGGAAGGGCCGGCTCACGGAGCGATGATCCTCCGGGATCGCTCGAGTTCCCCCGCTCGCTCGGTCAACGCGATTTCGCCGGGCGCCGGCCGGGCCTTGCCATCGTCGCGCAAGACGTCCACCTGCGAGCGCGCCAATTCCTTAACCAATCGCTGGTCTTCCGGCGCCAGCGCGAGCGCCTCGCGCCACATCTTCACGGCTTCCCGATGCCGGCCCATCAGCCGGTGCGCCTCCCCCAGCCGCTCGTAACGCTCCGCCGAGAGCGGCAATTCGGCCAGGCGTTCGAAGGCCACGCGCGCCAGCTCGTAATAGCCCAGCGCCTTCCAGTAGACGGCGCGCGGGCCGCTGAGTTTGGCCGCCGCTTCCACCGCCTGCCAGTAGCGCTGGTCGCGCAACTCGCATTCCGGCGCTTGTTTTCCGCAATCGGGCGGAGGCAGTTTCTCCTCGCGGGCCTGTTCGATCCCGGCCCAGTCGTCGTGGCCGGTGGCGCTGTAGATCTCGGCGATCGCGCCGCGGACGCCGCGCAGCCCCGGCTCTTTGTTCAACGCTTCGCGATAAAAAGTGAAGGCGGATTCCAGGCGTCCGGCCTCGGCCCGCTCGCGGCCGGCCAGCGCCCACCAGAAGGCGGAATCGGGCGCGCTGCGGCCGACCTCGCTCAATGCCCGCCGCGCCAGTTTCACGTAACACGTACCCAGCCCCTGCCACCCGCGCGGGTTCGAGTTCTCCATTTCCACCAGCCGGAAAAAGCGCGTCGCGGCCTCCTCGAAACGCCCCAGTTCGAACAGGGCCTCGGCCAGTTCCAGCGCCGCCGCGCGGTTGGCCGGCTCGGCTTCCAGCACTCGCTCCAGCGGCTGTACCGCCTCGGCGGGCTGGCCGAGTTTGCGGTACGCCGCGCCCAGCAGCAGCCACGCCAGCGTGGTTTCCGGTTGGAGCTTCACCACCGCGCGGAACTGGCCGGCGGCCTCGCGAAGCTTGCCCAGAGACTGCTCGGCCAGGCCCAGGTTCAGCAGCAATCCCGGGTTGTTCGGGTCCCCCCGCAGAAGCTCCCGGTAGAGTGTTTCGGCCTCGCTGAAACGTTCCTCGAACATGGCGCGCGCCGCGCGCTCGGACCTGTCGGCCGCATCTTCCTGGCCGGCGGCGAGCGCGAGGATGGCAAAACAGCACAACGCGCCAATCATGATCGGAGAAAAACCCTCTTCAGTATAACCTTGAGAGTGCGGGGATCCGAGTTCGGGCGGATCGTGCCAGCATGCTGGTTCCTTCGGCCCCGGACAGGTCCAGCCGGTCCCGGATGACGATGAGCCCGAGTTGGATGTGGCGATGGCAGGCCGCGATCTTTCGGCGGACGGCGCTCCGGGGGGGCCCTCCGGGCCGCCCTCCGGGCCAAGCATCCGACTTGTGGTGCAGGCGTAATGGTTGCCGCTGACGCGACGGCAGCCGTTCTTTACATCGGTAGTCCTTGAGCCTAAAATGAGCGCAGCGTCACATTATCGAAAAAAAGGACTTTGGGTTGTGAATCGCCTAATTATTTCTCTTTGCATGTGCGTGTTTGTTCTTGCCGGCCCCGCTATGGCGCAGGAGATCGCGGGTACCATTACGGGCTCGGTCCAGGACCAGACGGGCGCCCAGGTTCCGGCGGTCGCCGTGGTGGCCCGGAATGTTGATACGGGCATCGCGTACAAAGCGACGGCAACCGAGGCGGGCATGTATGTGCTGCCTCTTTTGCCTGCCGGTAACTACCAGATTTCGGCGGAGACTCAGGGCTTCAAACGCTTCGTCCGCGATGGCCTGAGCCTTGCGCCCGACCAGCGGCTGCGGGTGAACATCCGCCTGGAACTCGGGTCGCTCTCGGAGCAGGTGGTGGTTAGAGCGGAAACACCCCTGGTAACCACCGACCAATCCAATACCGGCGGTAACTTCGAGCCATCGCAGGCGGATTCGCTGCCGGTCGGCCGCAGCATGGCCACCCTGCTTCAACTCATTCCCGGCGTGCAGGCGGGCGGCAATGGCTACTGGGTTGGGAACATCAACGGGAGCCAGGAAAGCACCACCGATTTCAAGGTGGATGGGGTCCCCGCCACCAACAACAATAACGGCCTCACCACCGCCACTCCAATGCTGGAACTGGTGGAGCAGGTAGTGGTGCACACCTCCGACTTCAGCGCGGAGTTCGGGCGCGGCGCGACGCAGGTGCAGGTGACCACGCGCTCCGGGGCCAACCAGTTTCGCGGGACGCTGTTCGAGTATTTCGGGAACGCCAAACTCGACGCGAGTCCGTTCATGAGCAACGCTTACGGTTTCCCGAAGCCGGTCACCAACGGCAATACGTTCGGCGGGACCGTCAGCGGCCCGGCGTTGCTCCCGGGCATCTATAACGGCCGGAACCGGACGTTCTTCACGCTGGGTTATCAAGGCAACCGAAACCGCGAATACAAACAGATCGTCTCCTCGGTGCCTCTGGCGGCCATGCGCGCCGGCGACTTCTCCGGCGGCGCCATCATCTACGACCCGGCCACCACGCGAGCCAGTGGGACAGGCAACGCGCGCGATGCGTTTCCCGGCAACCGGATTCCAACCGAGCGCATGGACCCCGTCGCCGTCAAGGTAATGGAGATCGGGTTTCCACTGCCCAATCAGCCGGGCGCCAATAACAACTACGTCAACAGCGGATCGAACCGCCAGCCATCGGATGCGTTCAACACCCGCGGCGATCACAACATCAGCGACCGCAGCCGCCTGACCGCGCGTTACCTTTACCGCCGGGTCTTCAACAACCGGCTGCAAACCTTCGACAACCCCGCGGGCGCCGGCGGCGGCAGTAACTTCCTGCGCAAGAACGTCTTCAACCATTCCGCCTCCGCCGACCACGTTCTCACGTTGCGGCCGAATCTGGTCAACAATCTGCACTTCGGGCATTTCCGAATGACTTCTCCCGCGGATACCCTGGGTGTGAACGAAGACTGGGCGGGTAAGATCGGGCTCAAGAACGTCGGTCCCGACAAGTTCCCTCAGATGAAGATCAATGCGCTGACGACACTGGGCGGCGGGGCGTTCTCGCGGCAGGTTCCCGCCAACACGTATCAGTTCTCCGAGAGCCTGCTGGCCATCGCCGGCCGCCACTCCATCAAAGGCGGAGTGGAGTTCCGCAAGCTGGAATACTCCACCTGGAACTCGGGCTCAAACTCGGGACAATTCAACTTCAACCAGCAGCCCACGGCGAACGTGGGGACCCAAAAGCAGGGCATCGGTTTTGCCAGTTTCCTGCTGGGCATACCAAACGGCGCCTCGGTGACGTTGCAGGCCAGCGACGGGTTTGCCTTTCGCTGGAACGCTTACTCCACTTACTTGCAGGACGATTACCGCGTCACCAACCGTCTCACTCTGAATCTCGGGATTCGCTGGGAAGCCGAATCGCCGCGGCGGGAGATCAGGAACCGCCAGTCGGATTTCAATCTGAAGACCCTGACCCTGGATTACGCGGGCCAGAATGGATACCCGGAAACCCTGCACGACGGGAACTGGTTCAACTTCGCGCCGCGCGTGGGGTTCGCCTACAGCCTGACGCGCGATTCGCGCACCGTGGTGCGCGGAGCCTACGGCGTCTTCTACCTGACCGCCAACACCGAAGAAGGGCAGACGAATTTCACTACCGGGCCGTGGAACCGAACTTACAGCTTCGCTTCGCTCAACAGCGGCGTGAGTTTTCCGATTACCTTGCGCAATGGCTTGCCGGCCATGAGCTTCAACGATCCCTTCACGCTCAGTCTGCTCACGGGAGTTGCGTGGCTGCCCCGCACTTACCCTACCGGCTACATGCAGCAGTGGAACGTCAATATCCAGAGAGATATTCGGGGCACCCTGCTGCAGACGGGCTATTCGGGAACTAAAGGCACGCACCTGCGCCTGACTTACGATTTGAACCAGGTGCCGGTGAACCTCATCGGGCCCGGCGAATCGCAATCCCGCCGGCCCTATCCGGCGGTGGGCGGCATCACCGCAACCAAGAGCCCGGTTGGAGGTTCCACCTACCATGCCGTTCAAAGCCGTTTCGAGCGCCGGTTGTCGAAGGGCCTTTCCTTCCAGGGCGCCTATACGTTCAGCAAGTCCATCGACAATGTCTCGGTTGGCAACCCGCAGGACAACTACAATCTGCGCGCCGAAAAGTCGCCGTCGCTGTTCGACATTACCCACAACCTGGCCTATAGCGTCGTGTACCAGTTACCCATTGGAAAGGGCCGGCAAGTGCTGAGCCGCGGCGGCATCGCCGGCCTGATCCTGGGCGGGTGGAATTTTGGCGTTCTCTCCAGCGTGCGCACCGGCAACCCGCTGAGTTTGGGAACCATCACGAATCTCACCGGCTCGATGGGCGGCGGCTCGCGTCCGAACCGGCTGGGGACCGGCGTGCTCCCTGGCGGCGAGCGCGACCGGCTGCGCTGGTTTGACGCGGCCGCGTTCGCCTTGCCGCAGCCTTTCACGTTCGGCAACGATTCCGCCACCCAGCCGTCGCTGCGCGCGCCCGGACAGCTAAACTGCGATCTGCTGCTCAGCAAAGATTTCCGCCTCTCGGAGCAGCGGCGGCTGGCCTTCCGCACGGAGTTCTTCAACGCATTCAACCATTTCAACCCCGGTCTTCCCAACACCACCATTGGCGACCCCAGCGTGGGCGTCATCACCACCGGCAACGACCCGAGAAGCATCCAATTGTCGATGAAGCTCTATTTTTGACCGGCGCCGTGGAATCCTATTTCGGGGACAGGCTACGTAACCTCGGAACTCCGGCCGGAGCTCCGAGGCTACGCAAGGCCTGCCCGGTTCGCTTGGGGGACACGCCTGTGGGCTGCTCAGGCGATGGTTTGCGTGAAGGTAGCCCGGAGTGTCCCCGGGGGCCGGGTCTCGAGTCGGTTGGGGGACACGCCTGTGGGGTGGTTGAAGCGGTGGTTGCGTAAAGCTCGCCCGGAGTGTCCCCGGGGGCCGGGTCTCAGGACACTTGGGGGACACGCCTGTGGGCTGCTCAGGCGATGGTTTGCGTGAAGGTAGCCCGGAGTGTCCCCGGGGGCCGGGTCTCGGGTCGGTTGGGGGACCCGCCTGTGGGCTGCTTTAAGCGGTGGTTTA
>JAUYBU010000544.1 GCA_030693045.1 Bryobacterales bacterium
CGGGCGTGCCAGCGTCGAGGTTTCGGCTGGAAGCGATGGAGCAGGGAATGGCTGTACGGGACGCTGGGACTGTTTTCGGAGTACCGCGTCTCGTATCAGCCGTCGAACTCGGCAGTCGCTCCGGTCTGATAGGTCCCATAACCCTGGATGTGAAATGTGCAGGAGCGCGTAGTGCGGGAAATCCGCTCGCTGCGTGCGATGTGGCGGGGGCTGGAATCCGGTTCACGGTTCGGCTAGTGAGGCACTCCCAAAGGAAACGGGGAGCAATGGATAGGCCGGACCTACGGAATCATGGCGCCAGTCCTCGACCCTACCCAGGCTGACGCATTTTTCGGGTAGTTCTAAGGTAGTTACCCGACTTCCTCGCTCTGCATGAAGGTGTAGGCTATAGGCGGAGTAGCTGGCGTATGTTCAGCGCCCTTCTGATCAGCCCGACCTCCGCCCGATGCCAGATTCTGAAGAGCGTCGCCATGGAGACAGGTCAGTTGCTGCTGGCTCGGATGTTAGAGGAGTATCCGCGGGGAATCGGACTGACTAAGTTGATGCACGTCGAGCCGGAAGTTGTTCTGCTCGACCTGGACGAGAATGACTCCGCGCTCACATGCGCCGACGGGATCCGGCAGCGCAGCCCAAAAACCCCCATCCTCGGTTTCACCGACCAGCCGTCCTCATTCGATCCCGACGGCTTCGCCAGGTTAGACCTGGTGCTTCCGTTTCCACCCGCGCCGGAGGAGCTTGCCAGATGCGTCAACCAAGTTGTGCGCCAGTCGCTGTCCGACGCGAAAGAGAACCTGCTCGTGTTTCTGCCGGCCAAGGCTGGAAGCGGGGCCACGACCATCGTCCGGAACACCGCCGCGGCGCTGGCTGAGTTGCCCGGAAAGCGCGTGTTGATCGTCGAAGGGGATTACCGCTTTGGCGTGCTTTCGTTCATGCTGGACCAGAAGGTGGAGGGCAGCCTCCAGGACCTTCTGACGGCGTCCGGCGAATTGGATGGTTTCCGGCTCGATCAGGCTGTTACCGAGCGGGACGGCGTTTCGGTGCTCCTGTCCGATCGCAGCATTCCGGAACCCGCGCCCGGGTGGGAGGTCTACGCACGACTGGTCGAGGTTGCCACCGCCCATTACAGTCCGGTGCTGGTGGATCTTCCGGAAACGCTACCGCCGGAAACGCGCGAGATCCTGCGCCGGGCAGGGAAGATCTTTCTGGTCAGCACTCCCGACGTGGTAGCGCTCAAACTGGCTGGGCGCACTTACAGCGAACTCATACTGAGCGGGATTCCGAAAGACCGGGTTCACGTGGTGCTGAATCGCTGGCAAGAAGGCGATCTCGGTCCGCGCGAAGTCGAGGGGTTCCTGCAACGGCCGGTCTTGCACATCTTCCCGAACGACGACCGCGCCGTGAGAACATCGGTCCTGCGCGGCGAGGCGATTTCACCGAAGGCCGAGTTGTGGAAGAGCTTCCAGGTCTTCGCGGCCAAACTGACCGCCCCGGCGCAACTGACGCCGGAGACCCTCGGCGACAGACTGCGGAGTGTCCTGCACCGGGAGGCGCGGCGCTGACCGGGCCGGTCAATACAATCCAAGCACCCGGAAGGCCGGCGGTTTTGCGGGCGGTGGAGACAGCGTGATCTGGATTTCCCCCGCGGCCGCCGGGCATTCGAAGTAGTGGTCGCCCGGCGTGGCGACCTCGAACGAATGGCCGGCCAGAGTGAGCCGGTGGTGGCAGGATTCCGGCCAGAAATACAGCCCCGCGTACAGGCGCGTTCCGCGGCCATCCAATAGCACGCGCGCCCTCGCGTCCATCGGCCGCCAGCTTCCCTCCACCGCCGGGCCGAAGCCTTCCAACAGCAGCGGCGCGGCCCACGGCTCGCCCGGCAACACGTAGGGACGCTCTCGCGGCGGCTCTCCTTTTCGCGCGGTGATGACGAAGTACTGCGTGCCGGCGCCTTCCATCGCGGCTATCGAGAAGCCGCGGCGGGCGAGCATCGCCTCCGCCTGGGCTTCGGAAAACGTCTCGCCCAGCCAGGTGTCGCGCTCGTGCGCCAGGTAGCCGGCCGACTGGTCGCCACTCAACTGTAACTTGAAGGCGCCACCGTCGTTGAGCACGCGGGCGGCCTCGCCAACGTAGTTCTCGATCACCTCGCGCGACGGAATGTGCTGGAAAACGATGTAGCTGAAAACCAGATCGGCCGACCCGCCGGACACGGGAGCCAGATCGGAGCCGTCGCCAACGTGGAAGGTAACGTTCGGCGCATGTCCCAGCCGGCGCCGGGCGCCCTCGATCATCGCCGGCGACACGTCCAACGCCTCGACGAAGCCGAAGTCGCGCGCAAACCACTCGGTCATGCGTCCGACGCCGCAGCCGATCTCGACCACCCGCGCCGACCGCGCCGGCCGGCCGTTCAGCAAAATCGGCAGGAAAGGCCGCACCAACTGGTTGTAGTTGGCTTCCCCCGAACGGGCGAAATCGGCGACGTCCGCCGCCGAGTCGCGCGTGTAGATGAAGCGCTCGGCGTCGTCGCGCGCGCGCCGGTCCCAGTCCTCGCGCATGCGGCCGGTCCAGTCGAAGGTCGAAGAATTCAATTGGCTCGCTTGGCGGTGAACTCCCGGGCCTGTCCCTGGCCGCCTTCGCGCTTGAACTTGATCACGTCACCGGCGACGGTGCCCGTATACGTTATCTTGACGGAGTTTCCGCCCATCTCCCGGGTGACCGTGAAGGACAAAGTGTCCCCGCTTACCTTTCCGTCGGCGATGGCGACGACATCCTGCCCTCGGCCGCTCGGAATAGTTCCGGTCAGCTTCTCGCCATCCACCTTGAAGTTGAAAACCTGCTCGCGCGTCTGACCGTCCCGTCCCGGGACCTGGGCGGTCCACTTGCCAGTCACGTCCGCCGCCAGGAGGGCCACTGCACACAGCGCAAAAACAATGAGCGTTCTTTTGGTCATGACAGATAAGACGTCCCGCGGCCGTGTGAGCGTTACAGCCCGCCGGCTTGGCCGGTTACTGCTTCGGGAAGAACGGAAACAGCTTCCGGATTTCTTCGTCGGACGGCCGGCGTCCGTACTCGCACAACTCGAAGGCTTCCGCGGCGCGGATCGAGCCGGCTTGCGCACCGTACCACTTCCCGAGCGCCTGCCGCACGGCCTCGGAAACCGGCCGGGATCGCCCCTTGCCGAGCCACTCGAGCCGGGCCGCGGGGTCCTTGGGAACCTTGTCCAGGTTTCCCGCCACCCATGGCAGCCATTCATACATCTGCGACGTGTGGGCGTCCTGCATCCGGATCTTCTTCTCCACCACGTCGTCAATCGCTACGGCGACGTCGGGCCGGAACGGATTCGGCCGCTGAAACCCGTCCTGGAAGTAGAAGAACACCGGATTCTTGCGCAGCGCGGGCGTGTCCGGACAGATGTTGGGCACCACCACCATGTACGCCGCGTCCTGGACCAGAATGCCGGTGTAGCGGTGGTCGGGGTGATAGTCGTTCGAGCGCGGCGACATCACCATGTCGGCTTTCCACTCGCGGATCTTCCGAATGATCTGCCGGCGCACGTCCAGGCTGGGCACCAATTCGCCGTCGTGATTGTCGAGGGTCTCGTACTCGATGCCGATGCGGCGGCCCGCCTCCCGCGCCTCCAGCCGGCGGCGCGTGGCCAGCGCTCCCCCGCCTTCGCTCTGATGACCGGCGTCGCCGTTGGTCACCGAGACGAACTTGACGTGGTGGCCAAGCGCGGCGTACTTGGCCGCGACGCCGCCCGCGCGGCTGTCACAGTCGTCCGGGTGGGCGCCAAAGGCGATTATGCGAAGCTTGCCGTCGCCCTCCTGCGCCAAAAGCAGCGTCACCGCCGCACCAACCGCCAAAAGCAATCCTAATCCAATTCGATTCATTTCATCCCTCCACAGAAAACCGGCCGGTTTTCGCTATCCTTTCCGCCGGTTTTCGAAATCGTACAGCGCGTCCTTGATCGGGACGCCGCGGACGTCGATAAGGTCGAGGTCCGCGATCCCAATACCCACGGCCTCGGCCAGCAGCATGGGGTTGTCGGCCCACTGAAGTTCGCCCGGCTTGGCGGCCGTCATACGGTGGAACGGCGTCTCGCCCCGTTTGGCGCGCGGGTTGTAGCCCATTACCGCGGTGGCGACCGCATCCGTGCAGACCGGGTTCGAGCCCACGATCAGCACTCCCGGCTTCGCGTACTGGAACCCCTTCACCCAGGGGCCTTCGCCACCGGTCGAGCACTCGATGCCGTCGATGATCGCCAGATCCACCGGCCGCGCGGCGATCAGATCGACACAAATCCTGGGAACGCGATGCCCCTCGAAACGCTCGGAGGTGAAATCGACCTCCTGCGGCGCGCTCTTGGGCGGCTGCCGCTTCCCATAGTGCAGAATCGCCTCCCGGCCACGCCGCCAGCTCTCGTTCGGCTCATCCACGCCGGCGTCGTCTCCGTAAGTGGAATTCGGCGTGATACCGAAGCTGTTCTTGATGGTGAGCGTGATGCCGCACTCCTCGTGCTGCTTCAGCTTGCTCAGGTTGAGGAAAACGTCCGTGTCCTCATAGGCGCGGTTTAGATCGAACGCGGGATAGACGTAGGGCCGGGCCACTTTCAGCCGCGAGTAGCGCTTGCCGCCGCCCACGCGGTTGGTGTCTTCGAGCTCGACCACGGGCGCGGCCGCGCGCAGCGCCGCCACATCCCAGCCGCCGTTCAGCATTTTTTCCTCGAGCGATTCGCCGCGGCCCGCGCCTTCCAGCAGCCGGATCCGTTTGGCGCCCGCGCGGGCCAGCAACTGGCAGCAGGTCCCCACCAGGTTCGGATGCACCCAGTGGGTCTGGCCGGGGCTGTAACTCCCCAACCGGCTGCTGCCGGTGAGGTTCAACTTGATCGCCACGGTCTTGCCGCCAACCAACTTGCCGATGCCGCCGATCTGGTCGAACTGTTTTCCCAGAACAGCCGCGAGGCCATCGCCGTAGCCGTCGCACTTGCCGATCGACACCGGGGCCGCCGGCGCGCGCGCGGCGGGCGCGGCCAGGCTCAGGCCGGAAACCGCCAGCAGTCCGCGTCGCGTCATGTTCCCATGCATGGGGCTCTCCAATCACTTCTCGAACACCACCGCGGCGTAAACCGCGAGCTTCCCCAGAAGCACGTCCGTCGTCCCAGCGGACGTGTTTGTCTTCAGATCCGCGGGCGGCGCATCGGGACTGAATACGCGCGCGCCGCGGTAGTCGCCCGCCGCGCGCACTAGTATCCGTTCCGGCGGCTCCGTCGCGTAGCTTACCAGTTGCACCACCAGCCGCCCGCCGCCCGGGTCCGCGCCGGCCTGTAGCAGCACCGAAGCCGCGTCGTACAGCCGCACCGGGAGGTTTGCGCTGCCGATAAGATCGCGCAGGTCCTTCGCAAAAGCCTCCGGGCCGGGCGGGTCTTGCTTGTACACGACCATCCGGCCCGCGCCAGCGTAGGCCGCCAGCAGACCGCGCTCCCGCTCGGTGGGCGGCGCAAGGCCGATCGCGAGCACCGCCGGAAGTCCCTCGATCGCCGCCGGCGTCAGCTCCCGGCGCTCGATCACGCGGTAGGGGATGCGGCGGCGCGCGATCTGGTTGAGGTTTTCGTCCATGACGGCGGAGTTCTTGCCGGCGCGGTCCTGGATAACGCCCAGCGCCGCCGCGGGTGCGAATGCGCGCCACTCGGCGTGTTGCTCGTAGAAGTTCAGCCAGGCGCCCACACGGCGCCAGGTGGCGAGCGCTTCCGGTTGCCCGCGCCATAGACCGGCCCGCAGTGTATCGTCCGGCGCCACCACCCAACGGCCGCCGCCGGCCGCTGCATCCGCAATGGCGCGCACGTAGCCGTCGGCCGAGGGATTTTCAAGCACGTTCCCAAGCCACACCGGCCGCCCGCCGCCGGCCGCGCCGAGTGAGCGGACGAGCCAGGTGTTCGATTCGATCCACGGCTCGCTGGTAGGGGTGGCGTAAACGGTGTCGGAGTCCGAGACCGCACGGATGCCCGCCCTGACCGCCTCCCGCGTGCCCCACACCGGCCAGTCCGCCTCCGGCCAAAGCCAGTCGCGCCGGCCCAGCGGAATGACCACGGGACAACGCTTCCGCAGCTCCCCAGCGACCTTCGCGGGGTCCTGGACATCGCCGTCCAGGACCAGCCCGTCCAGGCCGGCTTTCCTCGCCGCCGCTGCCGCCGGGCCCGGGTCGGCGCCCGGATAGAGCAAACCCAGCACCGCGATCCCCCGCCGGTGGGCCGCGCGCGCGTAACTGGTCACCAGTTTCCGCTGCTCGGCTTCCAGCGCCGCTTCCGCGCCCGCGCTCCAGGTGACCAGCAGGCAGTTGATGGGAGTGTTCTCGAGAAAGTCGAGCGTTCGAGAGTCGTACCAGTCGCGGGTGATTTCCGAAACGGCAGCGCCCCCGCGGCGGCGCACCTCGAGCGGACCGCCCTGCCAGCGCGCGGGTATCCAACCGGCGGGGCCGCCGGCCTCGAGCGTCGCGCAAACCAGCGCCATGCCGGCGATTCGAGAACCCAATCCCATTGCACACTCCGGCCATCGACCAATATAAACGAAACACGCCCTCCAAACTCGGTGGCAAGCTCTTCGGCCGGGCGCCCCACCGAGCCCCGGCCCGGTGTACAATTCCGCTGAGGGGTGCAATGCAACCGAGCGAACAACCACGCAGGGCGTTTCTTAAGACCGCCGCGGCGGCGGCAGCCGCGATGCGGCCAGGGTATCTGGCCGGGAGCGATGTCATCCGGATCGGCATGATCGGGGCCGGCGGCCGCTGCACCGAGGCGGCCACCCAGGCGCTGACCGCCGACGACGGCGGACGCCTGGTGGCCATGGCCGACGTGGTGATGAGTCGTCTGAAGGAGAAGCGCAAGCTGCTGAGCGAGAAGTTTCCGCGCCAGGTCGAGGTGGACGACGACCACTGCTTCGCCGGATTCGACGCTTACAAGCACGTCATCGCCAGCTCCGACGTGGTGCTCATCGCCAACGCGGCCAAGTTCCACCCGCTGCACATGTACGCGGCCATTCAGGCCGGCAAGCACGTCTTCGTGGAGAAGCCGCATGCCATCGATCCGGCCGGGATCAAGGTGGTCCAAGCCGCCTGCGAACTGGCTCGCCGGAAGAACTTGTGCCTGCTCTCGGGGCTGCAAAGCCGCTACACCATGTCCTATCGCGAGACCATCCAGCGAATCCACGACGGCGCCATCGGCCGGGTGGTGGCGCTCCAGGAGAAATTTCTGCGCCCGCCCTACGTGCTCTACCCCCGCCAGCCGGGTCTCACCGAGGTCGAGTGGCAGGGCAGCAACCAGTACCACTTTCACTGGCTCTCGGGCGACGACGTTCCGCAGTCGCTAGTCCACAATCTGGACCGCGCCAGTTGGGTCCTGGGCGGGCAGGCGCCCATCAAGTGCCACGGAATGGGCGGGCGGTCGACACTGCGCGGCCAGATCTACGGAAGCGTCTTCGACCACCACTCGGTGGTTTACGAATTTCCCAACGGCGTTCCGGTGTACGCCTGGTGCCGCACCATCCCGAACTGCTACAACGAGACCTCCAGCGTGGTGCTCGGCACCAAGGGCCGCGCCGAAATCCTGAAGGGACGCATCGAGGGTGAGAACAAGTGGCAGTACACCGGACCGTCGATGTACGCCAGTTCCCTGACCAACCCCTACCAGATCGAGCACAACGAGCTGTTCAAAGCCATTCGCTCGGGCAAGCCGCTCAACAGCGGCGACGTCATGGCGCGCAGCACCATGATCGGCATCATGGGCCAAATCAGTTGCTATACCGGCAAGGAAGTGACCTGGGAGCAGGTTTCGGCTTCCGACTTCTACTTCCCGCCCAAGCCCGAGGACGTGCGCGCGGACATGGAGCCTCCCGTGAAGCCCGACGCCGAGGGCATCTACCCGGTCTACATCCCCGGCGTCACGAAACTGATCTAGCGCCATGCGCACACCAACGCTGCTTCTGGCCGCGGCGGGCGCGCTGTGCTGCGCCGCCGCCGACCTTCGCTTTCACCCCGCCGAAGGCGGCGCGTTCCAGTTCGACACCGGCGTGCTGAAAGGCACGCTGCGGGCCCAGGGCCGCTCCATCGGCCTGCTGCCGGTCACGCACGCGCCCACCGGCGCCCCGATGGCGCGCAGCATGGGACTGTTCGGCGTCTACCGCGTCTTCTCCGACGGCCGGCGCTACGGCAACGGCATGTGGGACTTTCCAAGCCAGGCCACCCCCGCCGGCGACGGCGCGGTGACCGTGCGCTGGCCGCCGGCAGACGAGCGGCCCTTCGAGCTGCAGGCGGTCTACCGCTGGAGCGGGCCGGCGAGTCTGGATATCGAAGTCTCGGTGCGGCCCGAGCGGGACCTGCACGGCTTCGAAGCCTTTCTCGCCTCCTACTTCGCCGAGCGGTTCACCAGTTCCACGGTGCTGGCCAAGGGAGGCCGCTGGCTGGCCGCCGATCGCGACAACGGCGCCTGGCAGATGTTTCCGCGCGGTCCGGAAGCGGTATCTCTCATTCGCGATGGCCGCTGGAAAATTCCGCCTAACCCGGTAGACTGGGTCGTCCGGCCGGAGTTCGACGAGCCCATCGCCGTGCGGCGCGATCCGGCCTCGGGACTGGCGGCGGCGATCATGGCGCCGGCGCAAGACTGCTTCGCCATCGCCACGCCCGAGCAGGAAGACTCTCACTATTCGCTCTATTTCTCGCTGTTCGGCCGCGACCTGAAGAAGGGTGAAACGGCCCGCGCCCGCGCCCGCCTGCTGGTGCTCACCGCGCCCCGGGAGGAGCGGATTCGCGACTTGTACCGGGAATACACGCGCGGGAAATAGAGAATCTCGCGTTCTCCATGAACGCCGAAGTAAGCGCCGCCGGCAGGACCTACCCGAGTTGCCGGTGAGCGAGGGTATGGCCAAGCAACCCCAGTTCTCCGATGCGCCGGCGATCCGGGCAGGCGGGTGAGGGACCACAAGCGCGTTTATCGTTCCCGGTCTTTCAACTTCGGTCACTTCTTCTCCAGAGAGGGGCGCACCAGGATGGCATAGTCCCGCGCGTCGAGGAACAGTATTCCCAACACCTGTGTCAGCATGGATTTCGGCTGTTTTGAAAACCTTCGACGAAAGATTGCATGTAGTTCGTCCTGCAATCTCACAGGGAGAGTGTTCCATAAGTCCGTTGTCATCTTAGCCGTTAGTCGAGTAGCTGGCTCGTGTGCGTATTTGTTGCGGACGGTGTTTACTGCCGACAGGGACCCTCTCACATCGGCTCTGAGCTGTCCAAGCGCAATGGCCAAGTCCACTTTTGCGAGGAATGGAAGAGGTTTTAGGTCGATAGCTTCGGGATGAGGGAGCGCTTTTCGAATATGCCGAATCAGAGCACGTTCGATCAGCGTGTGGATCCGGATGGTCTTTTTCATCGCATCGTTGTCGTTTACCGCTGGGAAGAATTGACGTGCCGAGGGAAGACGATGAGGTGGCATAGCCATGACCGTAATTCTACCAACCAATCCGGCCACTCCTGTCACGGAAATAGGTCCTCCCAAGTCGGCTTCGGTCCGCTGATGCAAGTCGCAACCGCAACTTGGCCGCAGAGCGCCCGTCCTGGAAACTCGCCTACTCCCAAGCGATGTCATTCTCTTCGCACCAGTCGATGGCGATCTGCCTCAGGGCCTCCGCGCGGAATGCGAACCAGGCCGGTTCGATGCGGTGGCGTCGAATAGCGGCCTTGAAAGTCCGGAAAGCCCCGGCGCCGTGGATGGCGCACAGAAGATCTTCGCGAATCTTCTCGCGCTTCATCGAGTTCGAGAAATCCAGCATGATCTCCAACTCGTGAACCTCATACTTCGTGGGAAGCTTCCGGAAGCGGTCGGTTGAGACGATTCGCTTGGCGATCTCCCATTCCCTTTCCTGCCATCTGGGAAGGTCCGGCCCCTCGTCGTCGTCGTCGGACTCCTCCGCCGCGGACAGAAGATCGCGGGAGACTGTTTCCACCTCGCCGGTGTCGAGATCCAGGAAGGAGAAGGCCTCGTCGAACTGCATCTCCAGAGCATCGACGATTTCCTTCAGGCGTACAGTCGCGGACATACTACTCCGGGCTCCGGTCGTGTTTATCCGTGGCCCAGCTTCATGAGCCAGCCCAGGCCGAACAGCGCCAGCAGGAAGTAGCCGAAGCACTGCGCGCCGTACACCACCCGCTCGCGGTCGGTCTTCTTGGTCACGATGCCGAGCACGATCGAGGTAAACAGCGCGAACAGGAACGAGGCTTCGAAGTGAGAGAGATTCATCCTCGGCATCAGTCCTTCTTCCTCACCGCGATTTCAAACGCGTCCACCATCGCGAGCACGTTCAGCAGGCCCGCGGCCACCAGAAACTTGGTGCCGTAGTCGTGCACGTGGCCGGCAATGTCGGGTTGCGCGTAGCCCAGCCAGACGCTGAACAGGTAAAGGATGCCGGAGGCCAGATTGCCCAGGAAACCGCCGCAGTAGATGATGGTCGTCAGCAGGTCGCCGGTCTGAGGTTGAAACAGCGCGCCGCGCATCATCAGGCCGAAAACGAACATCGCCACAACCGAAAGCGCCAGCAGGGCTCCGCGCCCGCGGCGACCCAGCAACAGGTGGCCGCCGCCGGGAATCAGCCAGCCCAGGGCCACCACGTGCAGCCACTGCTTGAGCGGCGGCATCGGCTGTCTCGGCTTCTTTTCCTTTGACATAGTGGAGATCTTTTATTTTATCACGCGGCGCGCGGCGCTCCGGAACGCGCCCGCACCGCTAATCCCGCTCCCTCACGGTCGCGGCTCGGAAACGATTCTGAGCCGCGCGCGTCAGCAAGCGGAAGAACCGAATTGTGCGGTCGGAGACCGCACCGCCTCAGACCTCCAGA
>JAUYBU010000580.1 GCA_030693045.1 Bryobacterales bacterium
GATCTTGTGGATCTGGTGGATGCCCATGCGCCGCTCGATGCGGCGGTACACGGTGCTCTTCTTGTACAGCGAAAAGTCGTTGCCGGTGTGCAGGCGCAACAGGATGACAATCTTCTCGAGAGCGCTCTGGACGTGGCCCTCCAGGACCGGCCCGGCCCGGGCGGCGGCCAGGGGGGCGTGCTGAAGAAAAGCGACGATCTTTTCTGGCAACTCGGGTGCGGGGGCAACCATGTCCGCCAGTCCCGCGTCGATGGCGCTGCGAGGCATGCCGTCGAATTTGGCGGAGGCGGGTTCCTGGACCAGCACCAGGCCGGCCTTTTCCTTGATGGCCCGCAGGCCCAGGGTGCCGTCGGTGCCCATGCCCGAAAGGATGACGCCGATGCTGCGCTCGTGCTGGTCCTCGGCCAGCGAGCGCAGGAAGGAGTCGATGGGCAGACGCAGGCATCGAGGCGCCGCGGGCTCCAGCAGGTGCAGCACTCCGTGCAGAACGCACATGTCCTTGTTCGGCGGGATCACATAGACGCTGTCCGGCTGAATCTTCAGCAGATCGGTGACCTGGCGGACCGGCAGGGTGGTGGCGCGTTGGAGCAGTTCGGGCATGATGCCCTTGCTGGTCGGGTCCAAGTGCTGGACGATGACGAAGGCGATGCCGCAGTTGGCCGGAATGCGCCGCACGAATTGCTCCAGAGCCTCCAGCCCCCCGGCGGAGGCGCCAATGCCGACGATGGGGAATCGGCCGCCGGAAGGCTCGGACGGCGTCTGTTCGGAAACCTCGGCCGGCGCGGGCGTCTGGTCCACGGGCTGGGATTTCCTTTTCATGTTTCGGTTCCTCCTTCGGTGAAAAGGCCGGCAGCGCGGCCCCCCGCGCAAGTGGAGCGACGCGCACAGTATATCAGACTCTCCAAAAATGCGTCGGCCTGGTATGGCCCCCTTTATTTCGGAACACTCTCGAAATAAAGGGGGCCATACCAGGCTGACGCATTTTTTGCGGTTGCAATCTGCCGCGCGTTTCGGCTAAATAGAAGTGGCGGACTCTTGGAGGAGATATAGACATGGTGAACTGCCCGCTCTGCGACGCGGCGATTGACGTGGAAGAAGAAGAACTCGACGAGGGCGATCCGCTCATCTGCGAGGAGTGCGGGGCGAACCTGATCGTCACGGACACCGACCCGCTGGAGATCGAATCCGACGACGAGGACGACGACGACGAGGACGACGACGAGGACGACTTTGACGATGAGGAAAAGGAAGAGGACGAGTGGAAGTAGCGCGTCCCGCTTTCTTCCGGTCCTGGCCTTCCTCGCCGCGGGGGCCCTGGCCGCCGCCGGCAAGAGCGGGAACCCCGAGCCGTTCGCGTTGATCGCGGGTAGTGTGTTCCGCGACACGGGCTTTTCTTTCGCCGGCGCCGAGCTTACCATCGAGCCGGAGCCGAAGCCACCATCCAAGTTCAAGCGAATCAAGACGGTTACGGACGCGCGGGGCGAGTTCGCCGTGCGCGTTCCAGCCGCCCCCATGCGCTATACTGTCAGCGTTAAGGCCCGTCGCTACAGGCTTGACCAGAAGGAAGTCTCGATTCAGGGCCAAGAGCGGGTGGATTTGATTTTTCGCCTCGAGCCTGAGACCAGATGACTCGCCCGCGCGTCTGTTAAGTGAGGAATGTAATGAAAGTGCGTTCGATTCTCGCCTCGGCTTTGCTGGTTCTGCTGGTTGCCGCCGGCGCCGCCGGCCTCCAGAAGAAAAAGGACGAGGATGCCGGCACCCGCTCGGTGCAGGGAGTGGTGCGGGACCTGAACGACAACGGGGCCGAAGGCGCGGTGGTTCAGCTTAAGAACACCAAGACGCTCCAGGTGCGATCCTTCATCACGCAGCAGGACGGCAACTATCAATTCCAGGGGCTCAGCACCAGCGTCGACTACGAACTCAAAACCGACCATGACGGCTTGACCAGCGCCGTTAAACGCCTCAGCGCATTCGACTCGCGCACCAAGGCCGTCATCAACCTGAAGCTCGAAAAGAAAAAGTAGCCGGACCGGGCGGTCCGGCTACAAGACAAGGAGGAAACCATGCATAGACTGCTTTCTCTGGGATTGTCTCTCGTACTTGCCGCAACGCTGGCGGCCGAAGTCCAGGTGGGCGGAAGAGTCGCCGACTTCAAGCTGACCGAGGTGAACGGCAAGGCGGTCAACTTCGCGTCACTCCAGGGTGCGACGACGGTAGTGACCTTCATCGCCACCAAGTGCCCGATCTCGAACGATTACAACGACCGGATGAACGCCGTTTACAAGGACTACTCGGCCAAAGGCGTGAAGTTCGTATTCATCAACTCGAACTCAGCCGAACCTGCCGCCGAAGTGGCCGAGCACGCCACGAAGGCGAACTTCGCCTTCCCGGTGTACAAGGACGAGAACAACGTGGTGGCCGACCAGTTCGGCGCGCAGTTCACGCCGGAAGCCTACGTCATCGACAAGGGCGGCGCGGTTCGCTATCACGGTCACATCGACGACTCGCGCAACGCCTCGCGCATCCAGTTCCAGGGCTTGCGCGCGGCGCTGGACGCGGTGCTGGCCGGGAGGCCGGTCGAGAAGGCCGAGACCAAGGCCTTCGGTTGCACCATCAAGAGGATCAAGAAATAGCCGTGACGCGCCGGTTGCTTCTGGCTGCCGCGGCGGGGGTGCTGCCGCTGGCGGCGCAGGACCGGCTTGTGCCGCTGGATGAAGCGGTCTACCAGAAGCTGATCGCTTCGGCCAGGGGTAAGGTTCTGCTGGTGAATTTCTGGGCCACCTGGTGCGAGCCCTGCCGCGCCGAAATGCCGGCGCTGGCGAAGCTGGCGGCGAGCCTTCGCGCCCAGGGATTCCAGTTGGTCACGGTCTCGGCCGACGAACCCGAAGATGAGGCCGCGGCGCGCCAGTTCCTGCAAAAGAGCGGCGTCCAGGGGCCAGCTTACCTCAAACGGGTCAGGAACGACGACGCCTTCATCACTTCGGTGGATCCGAAATGGAGCGGCGCGCTGCCGGCGCTGATCCTGTTCGACCGAGCCGGCCGCAAAGCGCGCGCCTTCACCGGCGAGACGGACCTGAAGGCGCTGGAAGCGGCAATCCGGGAGTTGCTGGCCGCTCCGCTCCCTGACGGTCGCGGCTCAGTTACAGACGCGGCAC
>JAUYBU010000012.1 GCA_030693045.1 Bryobacterales bacterium
CATTGGGGTTGGTGGCGAAGCGATAACCGTTCGACCGATACAAGAGGTTCCCGGAACTCGCGTCGATCAAAACGGTATAGGCCGCCTGCCTGTCCATCGCATGCAGGTACACTTGCCACGCCAGAACCGAGCCGTTGGGCGAGGGGAAAATCACTAGATTCGCATGGATCGGGTCGGCTAAGAGGCCGGGCGCGAATACGGTGTGGCGATCCGGGCCTCCGGCCGGGACGATCTCGGTAAGGTCTTCAGCGGGCAGCCCCACCGGCACCAGGGCAGTGCCTCGTGCTCCGGATTGCGGCGGAGCAGCGGAGACGAAAGGCGGGAGGCGTCGCGCCGACTTCTCGACAAGGTCCGGAACGGTTGACCGCATGGCCGCAGTCGCAGCGTCGCGGGCCGACAATCGCGGCGCGAGGCTGGGTGGCATCGTCCCCGGATGGTAGCTCCCTTCCACCGAGATGACGCGGCCCCCGGCATCGACGTGGGTCTTGATGACGCTCTGAAAAACCTGGATGCCGTTCAGTCTCTGCCCCAAGTACAGGTGCGTGACGCCCGTCCCGTCGTCCTTCGCTTCCCGCACGGGGGTGAAGGATACCAGTTCAGCGGGCGAAAGCCCGAACAGCGCGCCGTTTTCGAAGAGAAACTGCGACGCGATCGCGGCGGGCGCGCCGGCCCGAGCTTGCGTCAGAAAACCGTTCACCCGGAAAAGGTGAGCGATGCTCTGGGATCGCGGGCTGAACTTTACTTGGGTGCCGGCTCCCACACGAGCGGCGAAAGCAGTTGCGGCATCGCGACGGCTAGCCGGAAGATCGGCTTTGACCCCCCGGCGGCTGTCAAAGTCCGGTAGAGCGAGGCCTCGCGCGAGGCGCTCAGCCTCACGCGCGACTGGTTGTGGAGGACCTTGCTGTGCAGAGGCCGAGAAGGCGACCACAATCACAGAAGAAGCTAGAACCAAGTGGCAGAACGGAGTTTTGCGCATATTCATCCTTTCTGAGTCGATTCCGACTCACGCGCGACCGATTAGTAAATAGTACGCAGTCCCAGCCTTAAAGTCAATAGTGCTCTGAAACTAACAGCGCTCTGGAACAACCGGTGCGGATCCTTTTGCGTCGCACTCCTCTTACCAGTCTGTCCACTGTAATCACTTCAATCAAAATGTCTTAAACTCGTAAGGGGCCGAGTCCGCCGCTATCAGGAGAAGAGTGTCCATTAAAAGATGCCGGAGGGTTTTAGACGTACCGGTACCATCACATAGGTGTCGAACCTCTCTCCGGAAACCACCCTTGACCATGCCGATTGCGGGATCTAAGGCTACCTGATAGGCTGGAACTCGGTACTCTCAGGTCTGTATTCGCGAATTAGCATATCTTCGTTCTTACGTTGGCACGCCCTCCTCGACAGGTTCCGCGCGCCGCACCTTGATTTTCACCTCCACGCGCGAACCGAGCCGGTTGATGACCGACATGAGGCGGTCCACGGTGAACCGCCCGAGATCCGCGTTGCGGATGCGCGAGAAGTCGGCCGCGGCAATCCCGGTGCGGGTTTGCGGCGCGCGCACGGTGAGATGTTCCCGGTCGAGCGCCTTGATAATCTAGGCGGCCAGGAGGGCCTTGAACTCTTCGGCATCCGCGTTCGCGTAGCCGAGATCGCGGAACACATTGCCGCTTCCCCGCACCACGTCCAGCTTTTCTTTCATCGCAACATCTCCTTCAATCGCTTCAAACGGTCCTTGCTCAGGCCAATCTCGCGTCTCGGCGTCTTGATGCCCTGCGTCGATTTCTTCTGGAACGCATGGACCAACCAGATTTCCCCGGCGAGCTGCACCGCGCAGACCCCCCGGAACGCATCGCCGCGAAACGGCAGCGCAATCTCGAACACGCCCGACCCCATGCCGTGCGGGGGTTTCGCAATATCGGCCTTGCCGCCATCGGCGGCGATCGTCAAGGCGGCCAGACAGACCGGCCGGACCCTTCCGGGAACGTCTCGAATTCCTTCAGGGCCGCCCTGATCCATGAAACGTGCCGTGTCTCCCAGGACATCCGCCGTCGCCGCTCATCGTTCGCGAATTAGCCCTCGCTCCCTTTATGTTGTCATATCTGACAACATCTGCTAAGCAAGGCCGCTACAGGCAAATTCTCGCGCGTGCCCCGGCGTGTCAGAGACGACCTTTCGGACGTCCGGAATGCCCCCATATCAGAAGTGACGTTCACAAGCTTTTTCAAACTCGATTTGCCCTGTTTTCAATCAATTGGCGGAAACGGCGTCCAAATCCCTTGTGGCCGTCGGGTCTAATTGAATCAGGAAGATGTGATGCGCAGTGCCCGGCCGGGCCGTCATCGTCATCTGGTGTATCCGCGCCCGCGGAATGTGGCGCAGGCTTCAGCCTGTGAATGCTGAAAGCGGGCTTGGCGCTCCGACTAAATACTGAGAGAGGAGCGCGACAGGAGAGAATCGGTTCTCGAAGCGGGAAACGTGAGGCCAGCCTCGCTGGTTGAGTCGGAAATGCTTGAAGGTCAAAAGGCTGAAATCTCCGGCGATCGGGAGATACGTAGGCAAACCCTTCTCGGCTGCTTCTCTAAGGCCGGCCTGTAAGCCGCCTTGCGTTGCTCACACACTCCGGTGGGGGCTCTGACGTTGGGGCGCCCACCGGTGACGATGTTTCCGCCACGCGGAAACTCGAATCCGAGAGAAGGTCGTAGTGTGTCTGTTCACGGCAAGTCTTGAGAAAAGGAGCAATACCATGTCCGTTGATTCGCATTTCCCGGGTCCGCCGGATATTCGCATGAAGGAAAACCCCGACGACACCGACGCCCTCGGCATCCGCTACAAAGGCCCGATCCTGTCCGGAAAAATGGGCGTCCGCCAGGCCTTCCGGAAACAGGCCACTGAGATGTGCGGCCCCCGGGAGTCGAGTCTCCCCCCTATGGGGTCCGGCGTGAAATTCGCCCCGGCGCCCGTTCGTGAACCGCTTCCCAACGCGGCCGACCGCCTGGTCACCGTGGACCGGGTCATGGCCGCCCAGCGCGCTGAGTTCGGCCGCCCGCCTTCCACCGCCTACGTCCACCCCGAACAGTACGACGCCGTCCTCCGTTCTCATCTCCATATGGATCCGGCCCCCGACCCCTACGAGGCCGAGCGCCTTCGCGAGGCCCGCTGGCAAGCCATCCGCGACCAGCACATAGTAAAGTAGGGCGGCCCTTCCCGTGGGGCAGGCGCTTTCGCCTGCCTCTTGTGGGCTCAATGACTTGGCAGGCCGTTTGGCCTGCCAGGACTTTCACCACGGGCTGCAATGTCATTTGGCGTCCGTCACGAAACAACTGCCCCAGCCGCTCCGCGGGGGCTTGTGGCATATACTGGAGGTGACAAAGATGCCGCGAGCCGTAACGGAGACCTTCAAACCGCCTTCTGCCGGCGATCCGGTGTTGCCCAATGTGGTGCGGCGCCTGGTAGAGGTGTATCACCCGCTGCGCATCTACTTGTTCGGTTCGGCGGCGCGCGGCGATGCGGGGCCGGATAGCGATTACGACATCATGGTTGTGGTGCCCGACAACGCTCCACGCGAACAGCAGGATTGCGGAATAGGCTATCGAGCCTTGTGGGGCGTGGGGCTCGCGAAGGACATCCTGGTCTGGACCAACACCGAGTTCGAGAAGAGGTTACATCTAAGAGCCTCACTGCCGTCGACCATCCTGCGGGAGGGGAAACTCCTGTATGCCGCATGATGAAGTTCGGGCAGGCGACACCCGGGCGTGGTTGGAGCAGGCCGCCAAGTGCATGAACTCGGCGAATAGGAACCCAGTGCCTGAACGAAGTATGCGGTCCGATTCCGCTACCCTGGCGCGCCGAAGAGCCGCCTCTCGAAGAAGCTCAAACTGCTCACGCCCTCGCGCAGGAAGCGCTCGACGCGATCCTGTTTCGACTACCGGAAAAAGCGAAACCGCAGGAGACCGGTTGGTCCTAGCGGGAGCCAATTGCAGAATTCGCTGAATGGCCGCTCGCTGACGCTCGCGCCTCGGTAACCTGTTGCGGATCAGTGGTGTGTTTCCGAGCCGCGACCGTGAGGGAGCGGTTGCTACAGTTGTTTCGTCACAGCGCCTGAAGGCCGCCTTCCATCGCTCATTCCTACCGGCGTCTTCTCCTGGGCACAACCCGCGCGTGAGGTTCCTTCTCTTTCACCGGAACCACCTGCCGGGGCGCCTGGGGTATTTCGTCCCCGAAATGGCGGTTCGGATCGGCCATAAAAGCGAGGTAGTCGGCGGACACCCGGTCGAATTCTCCATCCCGGATCAGTTGCCCGTGGTGGAGCCAAACCAGCCGGTCGCAAAGCTGCTCGAGAACGCCTGGAACATGCGAGACACAGACCAGGGTCTTGGCGGCTTTGCGGAGGCCCAGGATATGATCGAAGCACTTCTTCTGGAAAGCCAGATCGCCCACCGTCAGGATCTCGTCGATCAGCAGAATGTCGATCTCCGCGTGGATGGCGACCGAGAACCCCAGGCGGAGATACATGCCCGACGAATAGGTGCGCAGCGGTTCATCGATGAAGGGCGCCAACTCCGAAAAGTCGATGATGGACTGCGATCTCTCCCGGGCGGTTTTCTCATCCAAGCCGAGCAGCGCGGCGTTCATCAGCAGGTTCTCGCGGCCGGTCAGGTCCGGATGAAAGCCCGAACAGAGTTCCAGGAGCGCTCCCACTCTTCCTTCCACTCGCACCGCGCCTTTGTCGGGCGGAACCAGGCCGGCCAGCAGGCTCAGGAGCGTGCTCTTTCCCGCGCCGTTGGCCCCGATAATGCCAACGCTCTCGCCCCTTTCCACCTTGAAACCGACATCGTGAAGAGCATAGAAGCCGTCCTGCGGCATCTTCCGCACCACCTCCCGCAGATGATCCAGCAGGAGCATACGGTCGCGCCGCTGGCGAAAGATGATCGAAACGTTTTCAAGAGATATGATCGACATTCCTAGAGGTACCGATAGAACCGGGGTTTTAAGTGGCGGAAAATCGACTCCCCAACCAGCAGGGAGACGATGGCGACCGAGGCGAGCTTCAGCATTAGATTCAACGGTGGCGCCTGCCCATCCAGAATCACCTTGCGCGTGGCGAGCACGAGAGCGGCCACCGGGTTGTACTGGTACAAGTCCTTGTACGCCATCGGAATCATGTCGAAGGTGTAGAAAATCGGGACCAGCCAGAACAGGATCAGGTTGATCGACTCCACGACGTAGCGAATGTCCCGGACCAGCACATTCAGGCTGCTGGTGGCCAACGAGATTCCGAAAATGAACACGAGCTCGAGGCCCCAGATCACAATGAGCCACGGCCAGTGAAAGTTGACGGAGAGTCCCTCGTAGAAAACCGCCGCGAGGATCAGCAGGAACTGGATGCCCAGGTGGACCAGATTCCCCAACACGGCGGTCACCGGAATAACCTCCCGGGGAACCGGAACCTTCTTGATCAGTCCCGCATTGTCCATCAGCGAAGTGGTCGCGCCCAGCCAGGCCGCCGTGAAGAAGTTGAATGGGATTAATCCGGAGAGGATGTACAGCGAGAAGTGCGGGATGCTGCTGGGGAAGACCTGTTTGAATATGAAAGAAAACAGAACCACCATGATCAGGGGATTCAGCAGCGCCCAGAAAATCCCCAACGACATGTTTCTGTACCGGATCTTGAAGTCCTTTATGACGAGCTGCCGGATGAGAAAACTATAATCACCTTTCCACACAAATACCTCCTAGCGGGAGTTTACTGCGAGAATCCCAAAACAAAAAGCTAAGTTTATGGTTTGGCGGTACTTAACCTGAATGATGATGTCTTACCCTGCCGCTATAGGGTAATACGCTCATTTCAGCAAATCCTCGCGCTATGTTCTTGAAACCCAAAGACTTCCCGTGCCGGCATTTCTATGGCGATGAAGTTCGCAGTAAACTCCCGCTAGGGGAAACGGGCCAAAAAACGATTATCGCACACCTGACCCACTACGCCAGGGTGAGTGTTCCGACGAGAGAACAGGCTGTTCCGAGTCGAGACTGAGGTGCGGCGACAGGCATGGGTCCCGCTTGAGGACTTGCGAGTACCATCGACTGAGAAAGAGAAGCCTCTCCTGCGAAGTTTGACCGCTGGGCCGGGTCGCCTGCTCGATGTGGATTAGCTCGACGGTGCGATCCACAATCACAGCCAGCCCGGCTTCCCCCACGCGCAGACAGAGGTCGATGTCATTGAAACTCCGGGGAAAGTCCGTGTCGAATCCGCCGCAACGCTCAAAAACATCCCGGCGGATGCTCAGACAGGCGCCCGAGACGGCGGACACATCCCGGGAGTAGTTGATCCAGGGGAACAGGTGGCTGTCGAACAGGAACCGCCCGATGTGACCGGTGGCGTGGAGCATGCCGAGCGCTATGCCCGCATGCTGGATGGCGCCATCGGGGTAGCGAAGGAGGGCGCCCACCACACCCACATCGGGACGGCCGAGGTGCCCTGCCATCCTGTCCAGCCAGGAAGCCTCCACCGGCCAAGCATCATCGTTGATAAACACGAGGCAATCGCCGGTAGCCGCGCGAGCGCCCAGGTTGCACATCCGGGAGTAATTAAAGTCTCCCGCATAGACCATCCTCCGGCAGCGGTGCAACTCCGCCAGCGCTTCGATCTCGCGGTCCCGCTTCGAGCTGGTGAAGTGGTGAACCACGACAATTTCGGGATTGGAATCGGCGGTGGTGGCCCGCAGACGTTCCAGGCATCGCTTTAGGAGAGCGGGCGTCCGGCTGGGGACAATGATGCTGCGCCGAATCTCCGGAGGCGCGTGCCACCGGACCTGATGCGTGTTGGGCCCGATTCCATCCTCGACCTCCGCCTGACACCCCGCCTGGTCGAGGTATTCCTGGATGGCCCGGTGGCCGGCGTCATGAGCGTAGGGCTTGGCCGCCGAGGATTGGGCCGTGGAACCCTTATGGCGCCTCCAGTGATACAGGACCAACGGAAGATGGCGAAACTTCCCGCCTTCGGCCAGAAGCCGCAGCGCGGCGTCGTGATCCTGAGCTCCATCGAACCGCGACCGGAAGCCGCCCATCTGCTCGAGCCGGGCGCGCGAGATCACCAGAAGATGGCCGAGGTACATGCAGGACAACAGCATCTCCGGCGAGAAGGCGGGTTTGAAATTGGGCTGCTCCGGCGCTCCCGCCGAATTGACGTAGTCCTCGTCGGTATAAAGCAGGTCCGCCGGCTCCTGGCGCAATGCCATC
>JAUYBU010000036.1 GCA_030693045.1 Bryobacterales bacterium
AATAAATGGACCATACCAGGCTGACGCATTTATTGTGGGGGCAACTCGCGAATCCCTTTCTGCATCGCGTCGCTCCAGATCTTCTTCACCCGCTCGTAGCCGGCGTGGAAGCCGTCGCGCAACTCGCGCGGAGCGATGGCCACCAGTACGCGCGCGGCATCGATCACATAGGGCGCCAGCCGCGATTCCACCACCGAAGCGGGCGGAGGCTTGGGCGCGAAGGCCACCAGCGCCATCACCAGCCCGATCGCGATCAGCAGTCCCCGCAGCAGTCCGAACACCGCGCCCCCAAACCGGTCCAGCCACCCCAACCCGGCCCACTTGAGCAACTTCGCAAGCATCCAGCCCACCAGGCTTCCAACCAGCAGAACCCCAAAGAAGACCAGGAGGAAGCCCGCCAGGTTGGCGAATCCGCGGTGACTCACGTAGGGCAGCAAAAAGGAGCCCGCCGTGCCATAGAACCAGATTCCCAGGATCAGGCCCACGATGGTGGCCACCAGCCCGACACCGACTCGCGCGAAGCCCCGCATGAACCCGGCCACGATCGACCCGCCGACGATGATGGCGAGAACAACGTCCAGCCAGTTCACAAATTCTTTCCCGTAATCGCCCGATAGGCTTCTTTATACTTCTCGCTGGTCTGGCGCGCGACCTCGTCCGGAAGCGGCGGCGCCGGCGGTTGCTTGGCCCACTGGATGGATTCCAGGTAATCGCGCACGTACTGCTTGTCGTAGGAAGGCTGCGCGCCTCCGGGCTGGTAGGTTTCGGCCGGCCAGAAGCGCGACGAGTCGGGCGTTAGCACTTCGTCGGCCAGCACCAGCGTCCCGTCTACAAATCCGAATTCGAACTTCGTGTCGGCCACCAGAACTCCGCGCGTGGCGGCGTAGTCCGCCGCGCGGCGGTAGATTTCGAGCGTCCGGTCGCGCAGTTGGGCCACCAGATCCGCCCCCGCCAACTCCGCCGCCCGCTCGAAGGAAATGTTCTCGTCGTGACCCGTCTGCGCCTTGATGGCGGGCGTGAAAATCGGCTCCGGCAGCTTGTCGCTTTCCTTGAGCCCGGCCGGCAACCGGATGCCGCACACCGAACCGGTCTGCCGATACTCCTTCCATCCGGAGCCCGAAAGATAGCCGCGGGCCACGCATTCCACCTGGATCATTTCCGCCCGGCGCACCAGCATCGAGCGCCCCTCGAGTTGTTCGCGATGCGCGCGCAGGGGTTCGGGGTAGTCGTCGATGTTCGCCGACAGGAGATGCGTCGGCGTCAGGTCCTTCAAAAAGTCGAACCAGAACAGGGAGAGCTGGGTAAGCACCCGGCCCTTGTCCGGTATGCCCGTGGCCAGGATGTAATCGAAGGCCGAAATGCGGTCGGTGGCGACGATCAGCAGGCGGTCGTCGAAACGGTAGATGTCGCGGACCTTGCCGCGCACCACGGGCGCCAGGCCCGGCAGGTCGGTTTCCAGCAGAATTGGATTAGTCATTGGATCCTCCGGCGATAGCCATCATACTAGGTCTTCGAGATCCCTTCCCAGGTGACCTCGCGTCCGGTGACGCAGGCTTCGAGGGCCATTACCGCCACCAGCGTGCTCTCGGCCGCGGTGAAGGCGGCGTTTTCAAGTTTCCCGGTGCGCGCGCCCTCGATGAACTCGCGCACAATGTCTTCGGTAATGTCGTACTTGGTCCGGGCGGTTTCGGGCGCGCCCTTCTCCCGCCAGATGGTGTAGCCGTTGCGCGAGACGTTGACCGCGCCCTTCTCGCAAATGAAGGTTTCGGAAACGTCGGAGAAGCCGGGCGTACGGAACTGGTTGGCGCTGTAGCTGAACACCATGCCATCGGCGAACTGGAAGGTGCAGGCGACGTTGTCGAAGATGTCGCCGTACTGGCGTTTCTGGCGGCTGCCGTAGCCGGAGACCTTCACCGGGTGCGTGCCGGTGAACCAGTTGACGACGTCGATGTTGTGGCAATCCTGCTCCACCAGGATGTCGCCCGACAGCTCGCGGTAGAAGAACCAGTTGCGGATCTTCTCTTCCGAGGCGGGATGCCCGCTGACGATCGCCGGCCCGTTGCCCAGCCACGCGGCGCGCACCATCTTGATCGCGCCGAGTTCGCCGGACTGCACCACCGCCTGGGCTTTGCGGTAGTCCGTGCCGTAGCGCTGCTGGTAATCGACGGTGATGCGCTTGGTCTTGTCGGCTCTCTTCGCCGCTTCGATCACCTGGCGGCAGCCGGCCGCATTCACGCCCGCCGGCTTTTCCATGTAGATGTGCTTGCGCGCCTTGACGGCGGCCTCGAAGTGCTCCGGGTGCAGGAACGCGGGCGTCGCGATCAGGACGGCGTCCACATCGGAAGCCAGCAGGTCCTGATGGCGCGTGTAGCGTTTGGCGCCCGAGTACTTCTTCTCGGCGGCGGCGAGCTTGTCTTCGTAGATGTCGCAAACCGCGGTGACCTTGGCGAATTCGTGTTTGGCGAAGATGCCGCTGACGTAGCTGCCGCGGTTGCCGCAGCCGATCAGGCCGATCGACAGCGCCGAATTGGCCTCGGAACCGCGCGCGGTCTCCGGCTTGACGATCATCAGGCCCAGGCCGGCTGCGCCGGAGGCCTTCACAAAATCGCGACGGCTGGTGAAATCTGGCATGAGTGCGCTCCTTGGAAGTGGATTCGCTCCATTATACTTGTTGTTTCCGATGAAGTTGTCCATATTGATCCCGGTCTACAACGAGCGCACGGTGGTCGAGCGCAGCCTGGCGCAGGTGCTGGCCGCGCCGCTGCCCGAAAACATGGAACGGGAATTGGTGGTGGTGGACGACTGTTCGACCGACGGCACTTCCGCGATTCTCGAGCGGCTGGCGGCCCGCGAGCCATCCATCCGCCTGGTGCGCCACGCCGTCAACCAGGGCAAGGGCGCAGCCGTCCGAACCGCCATCCAGCACGCCGAGGGCGACTTCTCGATCATTCAGGACGCCGACCTGGAGTACGACCCCTCCGAATATCCGCGCCTGCTGCGGCCGCTATTGGATGGCCACGCCGACGCCGTATTCGGGTCGCGCTACCTGGCCGGCGGGCAGACCCGGGTGCTGCCCTTCTGGCACTCCGTGATCAACAAGGTTCTCACGCTGGTCTCCAACATGTTTTCGAATTTGCACCTCACCGACATGGAGACCTGCTACAAAGTCTTCCGCACCGATCTGCTCAAGAGCATCCCCATCCGCTCCGACCGGTTCGGCATCGAACCGGAACTGGCGATGAAGTGCGCCAAGCGCAAGCTGCGGGTCTACGAAGTTCCCATCAGCTACCACGGGCGCACCTACGAGGAAGGCAAGAAGATCGGCTGGAAGGACGGCCTGAAGGCGCTCGGCGTGATCCTGCACTTCTGGCTGATCGACGATCTCTACGCGCAGCCGTATGGGCGCGCGTTTCTGAACAACATGTCCGGCACGCCGCAGTACTTGAGCTGGATTGCGCGGCTGGTGCGGCCATCGGTGGGCGACTCGGTGCTGGAGGTCGGCGCCGGCATCGGCAACATCACCGCGCGGCTGATGGCGCGCCGCCTGCGATATGTCGCGGCCGAGAAGGATCCGCTCTATCTGCACGCCTTGCGCAACCGGTTCCTGCGCACGCCCAACGTCGAAGTTCAGCTATTGGATCCCGACGACGCCGGCGCCGGGGCCGGCCTGGCCGGAGAGTTTGATACGGCGTTGTGTCTGAACGTGCTCGAGTACGTGGACCAACCGGAAGCGCTGATCGGCCGCCTGCATGCCGCATTGAAGCCCGGGGGCGACCTGGTGGTCCTGACGCCGCAGGGGCCGGGCCTGTTCGGCGTCATCGACCGGGCGCTCGGACACAAGCGCCGCTATCGCGCCGGCGAGATCGGACGCCTGCTCGAGGACCGTGGCTTCGAGGTGCGGCAGGTGCATCAATTGAACAAGGTCGGCAAGCCCGCGTGGTGGTTCTTCGGCAGGGTTCTCGGCCGCCGGCACCTCAACAAGCTGACCCTGAAACTCTTCGACAAGACGGTGTGGCTGTGGCGGCGGCTGGAGTGGCTGTTGCCCTGGTCCGGACTGTCGCTGGTTGTGGTGGCGCGAAAGCGAGGCTGACTCATGCGCTCCGTCGCGCTGAATTTCGAAACCCGCCGCCTGGTCCGGCGTCAAGCGTCCGAACCCAGCGCGATCGGCCCGCGCGAGGCGCTCTTCCGCGTGCACCAGGCCGGCGTCTGCGGCACCGACCGCGAACTGGCGCGGTTCCGCTACGGCTATCCGCCCGCGGGCGAATCGTACCTGATTCTGGGTCACGAAGCGCTCGGCCAGGTGGTTGAGACCGGGAGCGAAGCAGGGGGCTTGGCGCGCGGCGACTGGGTTGTCCCGATGATTCGCCGCGCGTGTGCGCCGGCGTGCGCCTCCTGCGCGCGCGGCCGCCGCGATCTGTGCCTGACCGACGGTTACCTGGAGCGCGGCATCTTCGGTGCGCACGGCTACTTTTGCGACTGGGCCGTGGACGACGCCGCGGACCTCATTAAAGTGCCGCCGGAACTGGCCGGGCACGCGGTCCTGGTCGAGCCTATGAGTGTCGTCGAAAAGGCCATCGACAGCGCTCTGCGCGTGCATATTGGCGAGCCGGCGACGGCGCTGGTGCTGGGCGCCGGGCCCATCGGCGTGCTGGCGGCGCTGGCGCTCCAGTTGCGCGGTTTCACGGTCGCCCTGGCCTCGATGGAAGCGCGCGACCATCCTCGGGCGCGCCTGCTGGAACGCGCCGGAGTGCGCTACTTCCCGGTGGGCGGCGGGCCGCAGCCGCCGGCCGCCGACATTGTCATCGAGGCCGCCGGCGCGCCGGAAGCCGCGCTGGCGGCGCTGAATTGGCTGGCACCGCTGGGCGTCGCCGTCGTGCTGGGCGCGCCGGAAGCGCCCGCCGGCCTGCCGCTCCTCGACCTGATCAACGGCAATCGCGCGCTCATCGGCAGCGTCAACGCCGCGCCGGAATCTTTCGCCGCCGCGGTCCGCGACCTGGCGCGCCTGGACGGCGAACTGCTGGACGCAATGGTCCGCCGCACCGGCTTTGGCGATTTCGAGGACTCCATTCTCGGCCCGCCGGCGGACGCGGTCAAAGTCGTGCACATCGTGGCCGAGTGACGGCTACTTGCCCACCAGTTTCGCCAGCGCGTCCACTCCGGCCTGGGCGATCATGGCATCCTGCGCCGCGGTGGCTCCGCTGACGCCGATCCCTCCGATCACCTCGCCGCCGGCGACGATGGGCAGGCCGCCTTCGAAGGGAAAGGCGCCCGGAATGACCATGACCTGCGGCTCGCCCGCGATTCGGTCGGCAAAGGCTTTCCCGGCTCTCTTGAACTTCACCGCGCTCTCGGCCTTGCGCAGGCATACCTCAATCGCGCCGATGTTGACGCCGTCCATGCGCTGGAAATATAGCAGGTGGCCGCCGTCGTCGAGAATGGCTAGCGTGACGCTCCAGTTGTTCTTGCGCGCGTACGCCTCCGCCGCGGCGGCCATCGTCCTGGCGGCATCCAGCGAGAGCGCCTTCTTCGTAATCAGTTGCGGTTGAGCCTCCGGCGCCGCGAGCGCGCAGGCAAGCGCCAGGCAGAGTTTTCCGAGCCACCGACAATTCATTGCTGTCGCCTCCGGTGTTCCGATTCGTCCTTGGCAAACGATAACACAAAGCGGCTAAACTGGATAACATCATGAGTTTCCAGTTCCGCCACGCCATCTGCAACGAGGCTTTCGAGAAATGGGCGTTTGCCGACGTCTGCAAGACCGTCCGGAAAGCCGGTTACACGGGAATTGAGATCGCCCCCTTCACCCTAGCCGAGGATCCGGCCACGATTCCGGCCGCCAGGCGCAAGGAGTGTCGCGACATCATCCAGTCGGAAGGGCTGAAATTCGCGGGGCTGCACTGGCTGATGGTCTCGCCCAAGGGCCTGCACGTGACCACCCCCGACGCCGCGCTCCGCCAGAAGAGTTGGAAGCACATTCACAACCTGATCGACCTGTGCGCCGACCTGGGGCCGGACGGCGTGATGGTGTTCGGCTCCCCGCAGCAGCGCGCCACCACCGGAGGTTTAAGCCCCGCGCAGGCGGCCGCGAACTTTGTCGAGGGCCTGCGCGGCGCGGCGCCGCGGGCCGCCGAACGGGGCGTCAAGATCCTGATGGAAGCGCTTCCCAAGGGCCAGTGCGACGTGGTCTCGACGCTGGATGAAGCCGCCGCGCTGGTGCGCCAGATCGACCACCCCAATATCAAGACCATGTTCGACTCGCACAACGCGGTGGACGAGGTGGAACCGCACGCGGTGCTGGTCGAGCGCCACTTCGAACTGATCCGCCACGTACACGTGAACGAGATGGACGGCAAGCACTGCGGCAAGGGCAACTACGACTTCAAGCCCGTGCTGGGCGTCCTGCGGCGGCTCAACTACCAGGGCTGGGTGTCGCTGGAGGCGTTCGATTTCAGTTTCGGCGGCGAGACCATCGCCAACGAATCGCTGCGCTACCTGGAAGCGGAGATCGCGAGACTCGGCGCATGAGCGGGTACGTGGTTACCGGCGGCGCCGGCTTCATCGGCTCGGCCCTGGTGCGTGCGTTGCTCGCCCAGGGCGCGCAGCGCGTGGCGGTGATCGACAACCTGCTCACGGGAAAAGAAGACAACCTCGCCGAGGTGCGCGAATCGGTGGACCTGCTGAAGATCGACATTCGCGACTACCCCGCCCTGGCGGACGCCGTGCGCGGCGCGGGCGTGGTCTTTCACCTGGCCGCCATTCCGTCGGTGCCGCGTTCGATCAGCGACCCGGTCCCTTCGCACACCGTTAACCTCGACGGCTCGTTCAACCTCTTCCGCGCCTGCGCCGAGGGTGGCGTCGGGCGCGTGGTTTACGCCGCCTCGTCCTCGGCCTACGGCGATACCGAGGTGCTGCCGAAAGTCGAAAGCATGTTGCCGCGGCCCAAGTCTCCCTATGCCGCGCAGAAGCTGATGGGCGAGTATTTCGCGAGCGTGTTCCACAGTTGCCACGGACTGGAAGCCGTTTCGCTCCGCTTCTTCAACGTCTATGGCCCGCGGCAGGACCCCTCCAGTCCTTACTCGGGTGTGCTTTCGGTGTTCATGACGGCGCTGCTCGAGCGCCGCGCGCCGGTGATTTACGGCGATGGCGAGCAGTCGCGCGACTTCACTTATGTCGAGGACGTCGCCCAGTTGTGCCTGAAGGCCTCGCGCGCAAACGGCGTTGCCGGCAAAGTGTACAACGCGGGCAACGGCAACCGCTACACCTTGAACCACATTTGGAGACTGTTGCAGGAGTTCGAAGGCGTCCGGATCGACCCGGTTTACGGCCCGCCGCGCGCGGGCGACGTGCGCGACTCCCAGGCCGACACGACCTCCGCCGTGCGCGACCTGGGCCACGCCCCGCGCTTCGGCCTGGAAGAGGGCCTGCGGCGCACCCTGGACTGGTACCGCACTCAATTTCGGGGATAGAACTTCGGGCTAGGATGACGACTATGCACACACGACGAGAGTTTCTCAGCGTTGCCGCGGCCGCCGCGCTGCCCAATCCGAAGGGCGAGTGGCGCAACCGGCAAAGCGGGATGTCCTACCGCCGCCTGGGCCGCACCGGCTACATGATCTCGGAAGTCGTCATGGGCGGGAACCCGATCGCGCCCGACGCCTGGGAGCATGTCCTACTGGCGCTCGACAGCGGGCTAAACTACCTGGATACCGCGCCGGCGTATGGCCGCGGCAAGAGCGAGCAGGGCTACGCGCGCGTGATCGCCTCGCGCAAGCGCGACCAGTTCTTCCTGAACTCGAAGGTCAGCGTCTGGGATGGCAACCGCAACCAACTCTATAAAGACATCTTCGACAGCCTGCCCGAAGCGGAGCAGAAGCGCTTTCGCTCGGCGGCGCAGGAGGAGATCCAACGGCGCGGCGTGCTCGAACCCGACTACGTCGGCGACTACTTCCCCGGGCAGCTCGGCGAAATGGAACCGGCTGTGCTCGCCAACCTCATGGCGGCGAAGTACGGCGACAAGATCGACCGCGACAAGAACTACCGCAAGATCGTTCTCGACTCGGTCGACCAAAGCTTGAAAAGGCTCGGCACGGACCACCTGGACCTGCTGATGTGCCCGCACGGCGCTGCGACGCCCTATGAAATCCAGAACCATCCGGAGATTTTCGAAGCGTTCGAAACGCTGAAGAAACAGGGCAAGGTGCGGCATCTCGGCGTTTCCGCGCACAACGACCCGGCGGGCATCCTGAACGCCGCCATCGACTCGAAGGTCTATTCAGCGGCCATGGTCGCCTACAACATCGTCAACCACCGCTTCGTGGACCAGGCGCTGGAACGGGCCCGCAAGAACGACTTCGGCGTGATCGCCATGAAGGCCGCCCGTCCCGTGTTTCCCGGAAGAAAGACCCCGGTTCCGGTCGATCCGAAGCGCCTCAAGCTCATCGAAGACGCCGTGCCCGGACCGCTGAAGATCCCGCAGAAGGCCTACACCTGGGTGTTGCGCAACCCGAACCTCAGCGCCGTCGTCTCCGAGATGACCTCCGCCGCACAGGTCCTCGATAATCTTCCCCTGGGCCGCCCGAAGAAACCGTAGATGCGCGACAAGGCCGCTCTGCGCTTCGTGGTGCTGCTCGGGCTGGTAAGCCTGCTGGCGGATGTCACTTACGAAGGCGCGCGCAGCATCACGGGGCCGTATCTGAGCCTGCTGGGCGCAAGCGCGGCGGCGGTGGGACTGGTTGCCGGCGCGGGCGAGCTGATCGGCTACGCGCTGCGCCTGGCCTCGGGCGTTCTGGCCGACCGCACGCGCCGCTATTGGCTGTTGATGATCGCCGGCTACACGATGAATCTCGCCGCCGTGCCGCTGCTGGCGCTGGCGGGCCGCTGGGAAATCGCCGCCGCGCTGATGATTGCCGAACGCACGGGCAAGGCCATCCGGACGCCGTCGCGCGATGCGATGCTGGCGCAGGCGACGAAGACCCTGGGCCGCGGCTGGGGGTTCGGCCTGCACGAAGCCATGGACCAGATCGGCGCGCTGGCCGGGCCGCTTTTCGTCGCGGCGGCGCTGGCGCGCTCGGGCCGCTACCAGAACGGATTTGCCCTGCTGGCGATTCCGGCGGCGCTCGCGCTGGTCGCGCTGCTGGCCGCCTGGCGCACCCTGCCCAGACCGGAAGAACTCGAGCCGCGCTGCGGTTCGCTCGAAGGGCGTTTCCTGCCCCGCGCTTTCTGGCTGTACGCGGGTGCCTGCGGCCTGATGGCCGCCGGTTTTGTCGACTTCGCGCTGATCGCCTACCACTTGAAGCGCGCCACCCAGGCGCCGGACGTCTCGATTCCGCTGCTCTACGCGCTGGCCATGGGCGTGGACGCCGTCGCGGCGCTCGCCTTCGGCCGGATGTTCGACCGTTTCGGCGTCGCGGTGCTGATGCTGGGCGCGGCGCTGGCCGCCGGCGCGACTCCGCTGCTGTATCTGGGCGGATTTCGCGCGGCCGTCGTGGGCATGGCGTTGTGGGGAGCGGCGTTGGGCGCGCAGGAATCTATTGTCCGTGCCGCCGTGGCCGGTTTCGCGCCGCCCGAACGGCGCGCGTCGGCCTACGGGGTATTCAGTTTCTGCTTCGGCGTCTCGTGGTTTGCCGGCAGCGCCGCGATGGGCTTTCTGTACGGCTACTCACCCGCGGCGCTGGTGACTCTGTCGGTCGCACTGCAGATTCTGGCGATTGTAGTATTGGAGCGAATCCGCCGGCGCGGGCTTCCGCCAAAGTGATTACGGTTGCGCTTTGGCTTGCGGAATCGCGCTTCGCTTCGGCCCCAGGCCCAGAGCGATCAGCGAGAGCGAGTCCAGTTTGCCGTCGCCTTTCAGGTTCTGGTCAAGCTGGAACTTCTTGAGCGCCTCCACCGACTGCGGCCCCCACTCCCCGGTCGCCGGACCTTCGAGGTAGCCGCGGCCGATCAAGGCCTGCTGAATCCCCAGATACCGCGCCGACGCCGGCTGTTGCTGGCTGGTACGCCAGCTTTGCACCGGTTTCTTATTGCTGCCCTTCTTGCTGGAAGAGGAAGATCGCGCAGCCAGCTTCTTGGTGGTGCGCGCCGCCGACTTCTTGGCCGCGGCGGAGGAAGGTCTCGCGGCCGCCTTCTTCGCGGTGGTCGAGGCCGCCTTCTTGGCGGTGGTCGCGGCCGCCTTCTTCGCGGCGGTTGTGGCGGGCTTCCTGGCCGCGGCCGAGGAGGGTCGCGCGGCCGGCTTCTTGGACGTTGAGCTAGGAACGGGAGCCGAGCCGGCAAGTATTCCGGCCAAAACCGCCGACAAAACGATCGGTAGGGCGAGCTTAATCACGCGTCTGTTACAGGCTAGCACAAGCGCACCGGGGCTTCACTTGCGGTGCGCCGGGCGGTCTTTGAAGACCTTCTCGATCTTCCGGTCCGGATCCAAAAATTTGACCGTGTAGAGGCCTTCCTTGCGGACCGGCGGCGCGAACGAACTGCCTTGAATCCGGAAGGTGTAAACCAGTTCGCCGTTGGCCTGGTCGATCACCTGCACCACCGGATCTTTCATTCCGGCCGCCTCGACCGGATCCAGCGCCCACTCGCCCCGCGGCATGCCGTTGGCGGTCTGCTGGATGGTGATGGGCCAGCCGGCGTAAGGCTTGGCGCCGGGCCGGGTCGCGTCGATCCAGCGCGGCCAATTGGCGATTTCAATCTCGCGCGTGGCACGGCGGAACCTGACGATGCCATACCCCGGCGCGCGGCGGTACAGCTCGGCGGGTTCCACGCCGACCTCGTGCGGGTTCGAGACCGCATGCACGGTCACCTTGTTGCCGAAACCTTCGGCGAATTCGCCGGTGTAGCGCGGCGCGCCGGGTTTGGGGCTGCGCCCCGGATTGGGCGGAAACCAGCGCCGCGGAAAGATATTGGCCACGCTCGGCACGCAGATGGCCCAGGGGCCGTCGTTCCACTCGTCGATGCCGTACTGCAAGGTGCTGCCCAGGTGCTGGTCGCCCGCAATGTGAAACGCCAGCGCCTGGCGCATACTGCGCAGCGCGCGGGTGCGCGGCGTTTGCGGCCAGCCGTTGGAGTCGTGATCGGCCACCGGAGCGTCGCCTTCGATGTACTCGCCAGGCTTGGCCACCGTAAGCTTGCCCGTCCCGGCGTCGGAAACGGAGCCCTTGGGCAGGGTGGCGACGTTGGCGAACAGGGTCTGCGAGATCACCACCTTCATCCACGCGCCGCCGGACCAATCCTTCACCCACTCTCCCAGAAACTTCTCCTGCCTTGGACCGAGCAACTGCGCGCCCGGCGCATCACCGTCCCGGGCCGCGTCATACTCGATATTCTGCGCCCACCCGTTGATGATCCCGGCCTTGGGCACGGTCTCCTTGGGCGCCGATTTCCACTTGCGGTCTTCGATCACGGCGAAGCTGACGCCGCCGATCGTCAGCGGGCCGTAGTAGACCGAGATGCCCTGGTCGACCGGCGTGGGATCGTAGGGGTCGGCGTGATGGCTGGTCTGGGTGCGCTGGACCATGTTGACCCATTCGGCCGGCATGGTGTAACCGCCCTGGTCCTGCCCTTCGTTGCCGAAGCCTTCGGCGTGCCGGCCGCCGGCGCCCCAGATGTTACCGTGGTACACGTCGTGGTCGTCCGGCAGCGCAACCGCCGGAATGTCCTTCAGCAGGTCCATGTATTCCCAGCCGAAGATGTACCATTTGCGCAGATAGTCGAGCGTCGCCGTCTCGAGCGGCGCGCGCTGGATGCCGTACTCGCCGACGCGCTCATAGATCTGGTCGCCGGTGAAGACCAGGAAGTCGGGCTTGAAGTGGCTGACGTTGCGCACCACATCCGCGTGCGGGAAACCAAGGTCGTTGTTCCCGGTGAAAGCGGCCACCACGATCTCGGGCTTGCCCTGGGGGTCTTTGCGAATCGTGCCGCCGTATGAGGAATCGCGGTACAGCACGCGATACGGCGTGTCCTTCGTGTCGTTCCAGTTGGCCACGCGGAAGGTGGCCGTGCGGGCCATCCTGTCGATCGCGCTGGTGGCCACCGTGCGCCAGGCGGCGGAAGCGCCGGCTTGGGTCTGCAGCGCGACTTCTTGCGGTTCGGTGACGCCGACCGGCGCCATCTGCGCGGTCAGTTTCAGCACCCCGCGGTTGAGCGTGTGCATGGACCACAGGATCGGGCCCCAGGCGCGGTCCGGGTGAGCGGTGACCTTGGTTCCGGAGACCTTCCAATCGCGGAACCAGAAACGCATGTTGCCGCCGCGCTGGGTGCCGCGCTTGGCGGAAAAATTGGGATCCAATGTCTTTTCCTCGGGCGGCGGCGTGTCTTCGACCGCGCCCGAGGCCGCCACCAGCGCCACGCCGCCGGTGAGCCAGTCGGGTGGAACGTCCCGCCGGTCCTCGCCCAATTTCTTGCCGGCGCGGTCGAAGGCCTGAAGCACGACTTTGTACGTCGCGCCGGCCGGTTCAGCCGTGAGCCGCAGTTCGATGTCCGTGAAGGGAGGCTCCACTCTGGCCTTCGAATCGCCCTGCCGCGCGATAAACAGGCGGCCGTTCGCCGCCAGTCCCGCGTTCATGCCGTAGCCGCGCACGGCGCTGTCGCGATAGTGTTTGAACAGCCCGCGAATGCCCAGGCGAAAGCCCACGAACCCGGGGCCGGCCGCGCCCTGGTCTTCCTCCATGCGCCCCAGCCGCACGCTCATCGCAATGCTTCCCGAAGCGGGGGAAACGTCGCGCGTGAGCAGATACACGTTGCGGTCGCCGCCGGCGGCAATGCACTCCAGGCGGCCGTCGCGAATGCGCCAGTCCTGCAGCGGATTGGACCAGTAGTCGGGCCCCACCCACGGGCGCTCCAGGTCTTTGGGCCAGTTGCTCTGGAAATCGGCGCCGCAAGCGAGCGTGGCCGCCAGCAGGGCGGCCGCGGCGAATCGGGCGAAGCTCATCGGAGACACTCCTTATTGGATCTTTCATGATAACGGAGTTCCCGGCTGGCAGCCGGCGCGGCAGGCACGAGAGCGTGTGCCGCGCGCCTTGGCGGTTTGTGGGAGACTGAAGTCGATGGGAACCACCACTCCAGTTGAGATTCGGAAGGGAACAGGCGTTTGGCAACCGCGGCCGCGAATTCCGAGAAGCTGGAAAGCAGCCGCCGGCATTCTGAAGAGAAGGCGTGTGGATCCGCTGGAGTACCAGAAGCAGGTTCGCAAGCAGTGGGAGCCATCCAGCGACACCACCTCCTCTTGACGAATGGTTCTGGACACCAACATCCTGATCGCATATCTGAAGGGCGAGCCCGAGGTTGTGGCGGCGCTTGAGCAATGGAGGCGGGAAGGGCGCGGACTGGTGGTGTCGAGCATCTCGTTCGCGGAGGTTCTGGCGCTGCCGGCGCTCTCGGGGAGCGAGATACAGGTGGTGACTCGGTTTCTGCGGAGCTTCCTCTCGATCCCGTTTGACGAGCGGCTGGCGGAAAAGGCCGCCCGGTTAGCGCGGGTCTACCGGCTCAAGATCCCGGACGCAGCTATCGCCCCGACAGCGGCGGATTGTGCCATGCCGCTGGCGAGTCGTGATCGGGGGTTCCGCAAGGTCAAAGAGGTCAGCCTGATTGAGGTGTAGACACTGCCCTCGCAGCAGGCATCGGTCTCCAGGGCGCGGTTGGCTTTAGCCAAGCAGCGAGGCTAAAGCCTCGCGTCCAACATCTGGCGCACGAGTTCGATGGAGCGCTCCAGGCACTCCCGCCCGTACTCGGCGGTCGCATCGCGCGGATCCTCGCCGCCCACCCCGACCGGGCGAACGGCGCGGTCTCGGGACAGTTGCGAGAGGTCCACCGATTGCGGCCGAAAGTGCATCATCAGCGAAGTTTCGTTGCGTGCGGCGTGATCCACCTGGCTCTTCCACTGCGCGGCGATGTCCTTGGTGACGCCGAACAGTTTCAGACCGAAACGGGTCTCCCGCTCTTCGAGGTTCTCGACCCACGACGTGCGGGAAGGCCCGTGGCCGTCGGCGAAGACCGCGCGGAAGCCGGCGCGTTTCAACTGCTCGAGCACGGCGTCCACCACCAACAGGTGCAGCCCTTTGGGTATCCAATAACAACTGCCATCGAGTTGCCGCGGGGGCGTGGTGGATCCGGCATAGTCCATGCCGTAAAGCATTTTGCCATCGCCGGCCGGCCGGGCGCGGTCCGGACCCAGGTGGATGGGAGGCATGACGATGCCGCCGAACCGGCGGGCGCACTCAATCATCAACCCCTCGCTCTGGATCGCGTCCGAGCCCAGCGGGAGGTGCTCGCCGTGCCATTCCAGCGTACCCAGCGGAAGGTAGGCGATCGGCCGCGCGGCCAGGCGCTTGCGGAATTCGTGAGGCAGCAATTCCGCGTACAGCACCTTTTGCGTTTCATCCGGCGCGGCGCCGGCGCCTTGCGCCGTGAGGGCCGCGCCGGTAGCCCCGGCCTGAAGGAAGCCCCGCCGCGAGGGGCCGCCGCTTTTCTGCATTGCGATTCTCCCCGATGCGCCGCCTTAGAACGTAAACCGCGTCCCCAACTGGTACTGGCGCTCGCGGAACAGGTTGGTCCCCGTCGACGAGATGGATTGGAACGCGGGGTTCGGGAACAGCACGGCGCCACGCACGTTGAACTGCGTGGTATTGAGGCCCGTGATGTGAACGCGGTTGACGATGTTGAAGCCTTCCACGATCAACTGCCACCGGAAGCGCTCGGTGAACTTGAACTCGCGCGCCAGCCGGACATCCACGTTTGCCGCCCCGGGGAAGGTGAAGGTGTTGCGGCCGACAAACGGCACTCGCGAACTCCCGCCGACCCCGATAAGGCCTCCCAGAATCCCGGCCGGAGTCGGGTTTCCGGAAGTCCCACCGGAAAACGGTTTCCCGTCGGCCAGCGTCAGGATGCCGGAAAACTGGAAGCCGCCAAAAACTCTTCGTACCGCCGAGCCGGCCTGGCTAAAGGATGGCTGCCAAACCGCCGACATGGTGAATCTCTTCCGCTGGTCGAGATCCGACAGCGCGTAGTCCTGCCGCAGGTTGAAGGTATTCAGCGGCTGGTTGTTCGAGGAGAACGTCTGAGAGCTCTGCCCGTTGTCCTGGGCCTTGGCCACGGTCAGGGACGCCTGCAATTGGATGCCGCGGGAGAAGCGCTGTTTTGCCTGCAACACCACGCCGTGGTACCACATGTTGACCACGCTCTCGGCAATCGTCAGGTAGCCGTAGTTGGTGTTCGGCCGCGCTCCCGAAGAGAAGGGAACCGCGAACGTGCGGTCTACGTTGGAACACGCGGTGCTGGATCCCACCTGGGGAGTCGCGCAAACCGTGTAGGTGGCCGTTTGCGACTGCGGGAACAGGTTGGTGTCGCGGAACAAAGGCATTCTCTGTCCCCGGGTGGCCATGTAAACACCGGTCAGAGTGAAGTTCTTGAAGACCTCCCGCTCGATCGAGAACTCCGTCTGGTAGATCACGGGGTTGGCAAAATCGCCGGAGGCAAACAGCGCGTTGGGCCGCCCGGCGGTACCCGTGGGCACCGCCGAGAGAATGTTGGGGAACACGGGTGAGCCGGCCGTGGTGGGGATGAACGAGTAGGCCTTGAAACGCTGCCCGTTGTTGGTGATGAAGTTGGAGATCGTCGAGTTCTGCGTGCGCCCGTAGTACATGCCCGCTCCGGCGCGGATCACGGTGGTCTGCTTCTTGAACGGATCCCACGAGAAGCCCACGCGCGGGCCGAAATTGTTCTTGTCGGTGTTGACGCGGCTGGTGGCCGGCAAATCCGGATTCCCCTTCATTTCGGGTATGGTTTGCACATCGTAGCGCAGCCCGAGGTTCAGGGTGAAATTGGGGGCGGGCTTGAAGCTGTCCTCGATATAAAACGCCAAGTCGATAGTTCTGAACTTGGTGCTGCCGCCCAACCCCAGGGTATCGAATTGCTGAGCAAAGCTCGAGTAATGCTTACCGGTGATCCCCTGCGCGCCGGTGGTAGGGGTGGCCACGCAGCCTTTGAGCGGCAGCGGAAACGCCGGGTTGCTGCAATCCTGGGCGAAAAAGTCCAGAGAAGAGAAACCGTATTCGCCGCCTCCCTGGTACAAATTGATCATCGTGTCGGTCACCGGCGTAAAGTCGAAGCCGAACTTGAGCGAGTGACGCCCGCGCAACCAGTTGAGGTTCTGCGACACCTGCCAGCGGCGCTCGTCGGGATAGGCGCTGCGCGGGAGGAAGTTCGGCATGCCGAAGTTCAGGCCGTTGGTGACGGTGACATAAGGTCCGGGGGCATTCGGCACCTGAGCTTCGAAATCGCGGCCCCACTGGAAACGCAGTTCGCTCACCAGGTTGGGCGTGACCACCGCGTTCCAGCGCGTAATCACGGTCTCGTTCTTAACGATGTCGGAGCCGTTGCCGCTCTCGTGGTAACCGTGGGTAGGGGCCGTCTGGATCCCGTTGGGCGAATCCCAACGCAGGATGTTCACCGTCGAGGAGATCTGGTGTCGCGGGCTCAAGTTCCAGTCGATGCGCGACAGGCCCAGCCACTGGTTGCCCTGGCGATCTTGCGGGCCCAGCATGCCGCGATAGAAGTTCACCACGTTGCTGTACCCCGGCGCCGTTCCGGCTGCCGTTAAGAAGGTGCTGGAGTAGGGCACCACCACGGCGGGGAACATGCGTTTCTGCTGGTCGTAGCTCAGGAAGTAGAAGAGCTTGTCTTTCTTGATGGCGCCGCCCACCGACGGGCCGAACTGCTGACGCCGGTCCTTGGGCTTGGGCGCCAGGCCCAGGTTCCGCAGCGCCGGCGCGGAGATCGAGTTGGCCGCGTTCAGGGAGTCGTCGCGGATGAAATAAAAGAACGTGCCGTGGGTGTCGTTTCCTCCCGACTTGGTAACCGCGTTGACCACGCCGCCCGCCGACCGCCCGTACTGCGCCGAGAAGTTGCTGGTGCCGACCTGAAACTCGCGGACTGCTTCCGTGCTGACGCCGTAAGACAGGCGCGTGCGGCCCTTGGCCTCGGAAAAGAAGGCCTGGTTGTTGTCCATGCCGTCGATCATGTTGCTGTTGTAAAGGCCCGAGATGCCGCGGAAGGAGATCAGCCCGTATTGGCCGTCGTTGCTGGCGCCCGGGGTGGACAAAACAAAGGCGTCCCAGCGGCGGCCGTTCATCGGCAGGTTCCGCATGTCGTTCATGTTGACCACCGTGCTGACCTCGGTCTTGTCGGTTTCCACCGCCGAGGCGTCCCCGGTGACGGTCACGGTTTCCGCCGTCCCGGATACCGACAGCGACAGATCGACCACCGTTCGCGCGCCCACTGCCAGCGTGATTCCGGTGCGCAGCAGGCTGGCAAAGCCGGACTTCACCGCCTTGATTTCGTACGAGCCGGGCTGGAGCGCTACCACCTCGTAGCGACCCGCCTCGTTGGATTGGAGCGTGCGCGCCACATTGGTGTCCACGTTCCGGACGGTGACATCCGCCTGGGGCACTACCGCGCCGCTTTGGTCGATGACGGCGCCCGCGATGCTGCCGGTTCCGGCCGAGGCCTGCCCGAAGGCGACGCCGGCAACAAAAATGCACAATGCAATCAGAATGAGAAAATGTCTGTTCATAGATTTGGACCCTCCAACAAGAATACTAGAGTATCACTGGCCGGTGGCCCCGCTCTTCTTCGGGGGCTCCGGTTTGGCCGGCGGCTTGGGGGTGAGCGTGCGGCCCTCCAACTGGCCGATTCGCTCTTCCATGCGGTTCAATTGCTGGCGCAAGGTCTCGAATTCCCGGGAATCCTCGCGAGGCCGCGGGTCGTACTGCCGGACCTCCAATTGCTGCACCCGGCTTTGCAGCGTCCGAACCTCGGTCTGAAGGGACTGGAGAGCGTAGTAAAGCTGGGAACTGTCCTGGCTCTGACCGCCGGCCGGAACCAACAGCGCGCAGAGCGCCAGAACGCCGATGGCAAATCGCATATTCATCTCCTCGGTTTTTCAGGTTCAGCCCAGCACGCGTGCCCGGTCGGCGGGCGTCATTTTCTCGGCCGCATACCGCAACAGCAGGCGCGGCGTGCCTTGCTTGCGCGGCTCCAGGAACCGCACCACTTCTCGCGGCCGCTTCGGGTACGCCTCCTTGAGCAGCCAGCCAACGCCCTTTTGAACCATGTCGTCCGGATCTTCCAGCAGCGCGCCGGCGATTTGGAAGATCGCATCCAGGTTTCGCCCCTGCTTGGCTTCCTGGAGCAGCGAAACCGCGGCGGCGCGCCGTTTCCACCGGTTCCGGGACAAGACCCACGGCTCCAGACGCGGGATCAGGGACGGGTCATTTTCGATGCAGCCGGAGAGCAGCCACGACGACACGCCGTCGCAGTGCGCCCAGTTGCGGACGTAGCGATCCACCCAACGCTCGAACAGCTTGAACTCGGGAGCGGCGCACTGCTTACGGAAGTGGCGGTAGACGCAGATGACGATGACGCCCTCTTCGGCTTTGCCGGACTTCCAGAGTTCGTCGCACAGCTTGTTCCGCCGGGCGGCAGGCCACGGCTTCACGGCTTTGTACACCGCCGCGGCGATCCGTTTGATGTCGCGAGCACGCACACCGTAAGGATCGATGGGTTCGCGAACGAAAGCCAGCATGCCGGCGCGATAGACGGGATCGACATGCGCCTCCAGT
>JAUYBU010000086.1 GCA_030693045.1 Bryobacterales bacterium
TCGTGGAAAACAAGGCCGGCGCGGGTGGCCGCATCGCGCCCATCATGGTCTGAGCCATCGCCATGCCGGCCCCCAGTCCCGCTCCGATGCCGGCCATGCCGCCGCCTTCGTTGGCCGCGGCGATGGGCATGGACTGCGCCACCTGAAACTGCGTGTACCGGCCCATGTCGCCGATCATGGTCATGCCGATGCGCTCGTCCAGCCGCTTTTGCAGCTCCTCGGGCAGCGACAGGTTCTCGACCACGAAACTGTCCAGCGCCAGGCCCAGTTCGGCGAACACGGGTTTGATGTACTCGGCGATCTTCTGGCCCAGTTCCACCTGGTTGGCCGCCATGTCCAGAAACGGAACCTGGCTTTCGGCGAAGGTGTCGGCCATGCGCCCCACGATGGTGTTGCGCAACTGGCCTTCCAGTTCCGCCACGGTGTAGGTTTCGCGCGTGCCGCTGACCTTGGTGTGGAACGTGCGCGGGTCCGCCAGCCGGTAGGAGTAAATGCCGTAGGCGCGCAGCCGCACCGCGCCGAAATCGCGGTCGCGCACCGTGATGGGCGTCGCCGTGCCCCAGTGCTGATTCACCTGCAGCCGCGTCGAGAAGAAATAGACGTCGGACTTGAAAGGCGACTGGAACAGCTTGTCCCAGTTCATCAGGTTGGTCAGCAGCGGCAGGGTTTGGGTATTCAGGGTGTAGAAGCGCGAAAACGTCCGCTATGCGCCCCTCGTTTACGAAGGCGCCCATCTGCGATTCACGAACGGTCAGCTTGGCGCCGTTCTGAATCTCCATGTCCCGCATGGGATAGCGCCAGGCCAGAATGCCATCCTCCGGCTCCACCCAGTGGATGACGTCAATAAACTGTTTCTTCAGGAAATCGCGAAGTGCCATGGGTTCGACTCGCTCCTCTGAAGTATAACGCTGGGGGCGGGGGCGATGTTCCCGAAATCGGACTGTGCGAACTCCCGCCCCCGGCCGCGCGGGCCGTCAGGGCTTGCGCACCCAGATCAGCACGGGGGTGTCCGGACTGGAGGCCGAGCCGGCAGTGAGGACGACGGGAACCGAGACAGGATCGCCGGAAGACAGTTCGGCGGGAACCGTGACCTCGGCAAAGAGAAGCCCGGCCCAGCCGAAGGGGACCGCCCCGGCAAAGAGGAGCGGGGCAGGCTTGCCGCCGATAGCGATAGAGACGGGGGCGCGCGGCCGGGGAAGCGGCATCACTTCGATGCGGCCGTCGACGCCGGGCGGATCGGTCTGGCCGCCGCCGGACCAGTACAGGGTGACGGCGGAGCCTTCGGCGGCGGGGTTGTCCTTCGAATTGAGGGAGAAATCCGAGTTGAAGATGAGGCCGGCGCCTGTGGGCGTGCCCTCCTGCGTGAACAGGCCCGGGGAGGTCTGGGCGACAGGCACGCGGACGGCCTCGGATTGCACGCCTTCGTACTCCACTCGGACCAGAACCTCGGATTTTCCCTCGACGTCGAAGGGCACGATGCCGGCGACCTGGCCGGAGTTGACGGAGAGGAGCGGAGCCTGGGTGCCGTCGAAGAACAGACGGGCCGCACCGATGAACGTGGACACCTTGCCGGCGCTGTCGAGTTGCATGCGGGCGGTCGAAGCGAGGTTGACGCCGGTGGCGTAGACCACGACCATCTGGCCTGGGGCGACGGGACCGGTTCCTAAGGTTGCGGCGTGGACGATGCCACCCTCCTTGATGGCGACAGTGCCGCCAGCGCTGAGGCTGAGAACGACGTTGTCTACATACGCCCGGACGCCCCAGATGGGGGCCTTTTTCGCAACGAAGCTCATGGTGACGCGGATGAGACGGGTTCCAACGGGCAAGAAGCCTTTGGCGGAGCGCGAGATGAGCGCGGACTTGCCGGCGTGGTCCTGGAGGGTGACGGGGCCGAGTTGGGCTGTAGCGCCAAGGGCTTTTCCGGAGGCGTCGAGGAATTCGGCCTTGACGTCGGACGTGTCGTCGGCAGCGTCGACAAAGCCGCCGAGGAGGGCGGAGAAGCTGAAGGCGACCTTGCCTCCGTCGATGCGATCACGGGCGAGGGTGACGTCAATTGTCTGGTAGGCGTCGGCGGAGCGCGGAGTGTTGCCGCCTCTTTCAGCGAAGAGGAACACGCCGAGCGTATCGGCGGCGGGTTCCTTGATGGCGGAAGCGCTGGTCTTCACGGTGTAGAAGTCGTCGGCGCCGTTCCAGCCCGGGGGATAGGGACCGCCGTCGGTAATTTCGGCGTCGCCGTTCACGATAAGGTTGGGGCCGAGGATGGGCTGGAGGGAGACGGAGAAGTCGAGGTTGTCGGCGGCGGCGTTGTTAAAGGTGACGGCCTTGGACGTCAAGTCGACAGCCAGCACGACGGAGCGGGTATTGGGGAGGATGAAGCCGCTGCCGGATCTCCAGAGAAGAGCGAAGGTGTCGGTTTCGACGACGGTGGGGCCGGCGACGGCGTACTCCAGGAGTTTCTTTCCGGCGGCGTCGAGGAAGGCGGCGGTCACGCGAGTGGATGCGCCGATGGTGGAACCGCCGTTGCCGAGCCAGCCGCTCAGGAAGAAGCGGACGCGGCCGGCATCGATTTCGGTGGCGCCGGAGGAGAGATCGATGGTCTGGGTGGCGGTGGCCGCGCCGCCGGCCGGCCCGCCCGCGAAGAACTGTTTGCCGGGGGTCTTCATGAAGCGGGTGTCATAGGTCATTCCGCTGACGTACTGGCAGAGGGTGAAGTTGCCGGCGGTGGTCCAGCCGGGAATGTTCTTGACGACGGCGGCGGTCCTGGTGGTGACACCGGCGCCGGATTCGGCGTCTGCGTTGACGATCAGGTTCTTGTCCCAGATCTGTGCGCTGGCCGGAGAAAAGGCCGCGAGGACCAGGATGCAAACAACTGCGAGACGGAGATAGTTCATGTCAGGGCTCCTTTGAAATCGCACATGAATTCTATTGGGGGAGTACTTGGACTTCGAACGCCGGTCGATGTCGTTGCCATTTAGGCCGGAATCTCTCTTCTTAAGTTTCAACCCGTCAATCATACACAGGACCATGGTGCGAAGGGCTAGCCGAATTCGGCTTGCGCTGCTTGCCATTCGCACTCGACAGTACCGGAGTCGTATCGGATTACCTTTTGGCGGCGAGGCTCCACCGCGCGGTGCGGCCGGTTTGCCAGAGAGGCCGGGAAATTGCGACACTCGGAGTTTCGAGGTTACGTAGCCTGTCCCCGGAATTGCATGACTAAAGATGAGATTTTGCTGGCCCACCGGGAGCACTTGTTTCCGGCCGTTTTTCACTTCTACCGCGAGCCCCTGGTGGTGGTCCGCGCCAAAGACCAGCACGTCTGGGACGCCGACGGCAACCAGTACCTGGACTTCTTCGGTGGCATCGTCACCATCAGCGTGGGCCACTGCAACCAGCGGGTCAACCGCGCCGTTCACGAGCAGGTGGACCGCCTGGAGCACGTCTCGCCGGTCCTGGTAACCGAGCCGCAGGCGGCTCTGGCAAAGAAGATCGCCTCGCTCACGCCCCACGCTCGCCTGACCAAATCGTTCTTCACCAACAGCGGAACCGAGGCCAACGAGGTGGCCATCCTGACCGCCCGCTGCGCCACCGGTTCGAGCGAAATTGTCGCCCTGCGCCACTCCTATCACGGCCGGTCGTCGCTGGCAATGGCGCTCGGCGGCGCCTCCAGTTGGCGGCTGGGAGGGGCCACCCAGCCCGGCGTGGTCCACGCCCACAACGCATACTGTTACCGCTGTCCGTTCGGCGCCGCCTACCCGGCTTGCGACCTGGCTTGCGCGCGCGACCTGGAGGAAGTGATCCAAACCACCACCTCCGGCCGCATCGCCGGCTTCATTGCCGAGCCCATCCAGGGCGTCGGCGGATTCATCACGCCGCCGCAAGAGTACTTCGGGATCGTCGCCGAAATTGTCCGGCGTCACGGCGGGCTGTTTATCAGCGACGAAGTGCAGACCGCCTGGGGCCGCACCGGCGGCAAGTGGTTCGGCATCGAGCATTACGGGGTCGTGCCCGACATCATCACCAGCGCCAAGGGGCTCGGCAACGGGCTGCCGATCGCGGTGACCATCGCCACGCCGGAAGCCGCCGCCGGCCTGCGCGGCCTGACCATCTCCACGTTTGGCGGCAACCCCGTGGCGGCAACGGCGGCGCGCGCCGTCATCGAATTCATCGAGGACCAGAACCTGCTGGCCAACACCGCCGCGATGGGCGCACGGCTAAGAGCGCGCCTGGAAGAATTGAAGGATAAGCACGCGCTGATCGGCGATGTGCGCGGCATGGGCCTGATGCAGGCCATCGAACTGGTGCGCGACCGGCGCACCAAGGAACCGGCCCCCCAGGAGACCGCGGCGCTCATGGAAGCCGCGCGCGAGACCCGGCTGCTGATCGGCAAAGGCGGCCTGTACGGCAACGTGATCCGCATCAGCCCGCCGATGAACATCGGCCCCGCCGACGTGGACGAATTCGCTCGGCTGCTGGACGGGGCTTTTTCAGCATGCTCCTGAAGTGCTAAGCTCGGTAGTCGCATGGACGAGCGCGCCTATTACGTCGAATCCCAGGCCACCAAGGTGGCGAAGTTGAACTGTCCGTTCTGCCGAACCGAGGGCGACTACGATCTGCGCTGGCTGGTGCGCAAAAAGAAGGACCGGCTGCCGCCGGGCGCCGACGAGCGCGACCGCGCCCGCTTTCTGAAGGCGCAGAGCTACATGGTTCTGCTCGACGACAAGGCCATGTGCAAGAACCTGCGCTGCCGCAAGCGCTTCGACATCTCCGGCGTCAAGACCACGGCATTTCTGTAAGTGGCATGGGCCTCAGCCCGTGCCAGGCCTGCCCGCGCGCGCCGGCTCCCGGCTTCCCGCTAAGATGGAAGTTCGGAGAAAACCTGGATGTCCTTTATTCACGAAGATTTCCTGCTGACGAACACGGCCGCGCGCCGCCTGTATCACGAATTCGCCGAAGACCAGCCCATCCTCGACTATCACTGCCATCTGCCTCCCAAGGACGTGGCCGAAAATCGGCGCTTCAACAACCTGTCCGAAATCTGGCTCGAGGGGGACCACTACAAATGGCGGGCCATGCGCGCCAACGGCTCCCCCGAGCGCTATGCCACCGGCGGCGCGGACCCGTATGAGAAGTTCCTGGAATGGGCGCGCACCGTGCCCAACACGCTGTGCAATCCGCTCTATCACTGGACTCATCTGGAGCTGAAGCGCTACTTCGGCATCGACGACCTGCTCAACGAAACCAATGCCCCCGCCGTCTGGGCCCGCGCCAACCAACTGCTGGCGGGCGAGGATCTGCGCGCGCACGGCATTCTGAAAAAGTTCCGCGTCAAAGCTCTGTGTACCACCGACGACCCGGTCGACGACCTGTCGCATCACAAGCGGATCGCCGCGTCGGATCTCGAGACCCGCGTGTTTCCGGCGTTCCGGCCCGACAAGGCGCTGAACGTTCATCAGCCGGAGGCGTTCAACGCCTGGGTGGGCCGTCTGGAAGCCGCCTCGGGCGTCTCGATCGCAGGCCTGGCGGACCTGCTCGATGCGCTCCGCAAGCGCCACGACTACTTTCACCAGATGGGCGCGCGCCTGTCCGACCACGGGCTCAACCACTGCTACGCCGATTTCTGCACCGATGCGGCGGCGTCGAAAATCTTCGACCAGGCGCGCTCGGGCCGGGCGGCGACCCCCGCCGAACAGGGACAGTTCGCGGCTCACCTGATGCTGTTCTTCGGCCATCTGGACGCCGAAAAGGGCTGGACCAAGCAGCTTCACCTGGGCGCGCGGCGCGCCGTCAATTCGCGCGCGTTGCGCCAGATCGGCGCCGACACCGGCTTCGACTCCATCGGCGACTGGCCGCAGATCGACGCGCTGGCCGCCTACCTGGACCGCTTGAACGAAGAGAACGCGCTGCCGAAAACCATCCTCTACAACCTCAACCCGGCCGACAACTACGCGCTGGCCACCATGGCCGGCAACTTCCAGGACGGCTCCATCGCCGGCAAGATTCAGTTCGGCAGCGGCTGGTGGTACCTGGACCAGAAGGAAGCCATGGAGTGGCAGATTAACGCGTTATCCAATACCGGGCTCCTGTCGCGCTTCATCGGCATGCTGACCGACTCGCGGTCTTTCATGTCCTACCCGCGCCACGAGTATTTCCGCCGCACGCTGTCGAATCTGCTCGGCGACGGCATCCAGCAGGGCGAGATCCCGGCCGACTACGATCTGGTCGGCTCCATGCTCGCCAACATCTGCTACCAGAACGCTGAACAGTACCTAGGGCTGGGTCTCTAATCAGAAGAACCGGGCGTCATAGCGAAATCGCTCCGGCGGGTGCAGGCGGATCCTGGCGAAATCCGGGTGCCGTGGATTGATCAGCCAGTTCGACTCGGCCGGAGCCAGGGCCGAGGGTACTATCAGAATGGCCGCCCGCCGATCCCGCGCGAAGGCGTCGCCGAGCAAGGCGAGTTCGGGCGGCGCCGGGGTATCGCGCCAGGTGGCGGACAATCGCCTTGGCGAGATCGAAGTCCGGGATACGCTGTCCGGAATTTGGGCGGTGGTCAATACCAGGTCCTTGGGGGCGTCGTCCGGATCGATGTGCACGAAGTACTCGATCATCGCCAGCGACAGGTGCTCGGCGGTGTAAGCGAGGCGGGTGCCCGGGCTGGACCAGCGCCCGCCGAAACGATAGGCGCCCTCTCCGTCCAGCGGTTTCTTCGCATAGGGGCTGCGGAGGATTCGATAGACCCGGGTCAACTCACGCCGCCGTATGCAATGCGGCCAAGGGCGTTCTCCACCGCTCGCGCTCCTGGTTCGGTGTCGATCACTTCCAGCGGCGCGCTGCCCCCCAGCGCCCGATTCGGGCGCTTGAGCCACCTGGTCGCCGTCTCATCGTCGCCGAGGTAGTGTTTGGCCAGCGCGACGATTCGCGCGAGGCGATAGAGCCGGTCGGACTCATATCGAGCCAAACGGCCCTCCGCGCGCCGGCGCTGCAGGCTGCGAGGCGACAGAGCCAGGCTTGCGGCCAGATCCTTCAGAGTGAGGCCGGTCCCCCGCATCACTTCATCGACCACCGGCTGAGGAAAGCCCCTCCGGATTGCCGCCTGGAGATCGACCTCCGTTCGAAGCGCGCCGCCAAGAACGGCTTCGCCTCCGAGTTCCTCTACCACGGCGTGAAACAGGTTGGCCATTCTGTCTTCTATTCTAGCGCCAAATGGCGCGGGGCGGCAAATATGCCGACGCCAATTCCCCGGCGGCCAAGTGGCGCGGGCGGTCCCCGTGGCTCGCCCCGGCTACGGCAGTTCCCGGATGCGGATGTTGCGCCAGCGAACCTGGTACGCCTTGAACTTGTCCTTGGGAACCTGGTGCACCTGCAGGCCGATGATCCCGCGCAGCGTCACCGCGTCCTTGAAATCGGCGGCCGCGACACCGTTCACCCAGGTCTTGATCGAGTCGCCTTTGCACTCGATGCGGTACTTGTTCCACTTGCCGTCCTTGAAGGCGGCGCGCGCCTTCGCCTTGCCGCTGAAGTCGTCCAGGAATACGGCGCGCCGGCCTTCGTCGTACACGTTGCCGGAATTGCCGGTCTTGCTGGTTGCGATCTCAACCTGGTAGCCGTAAACGCGGTCCGCCGGGATCTTGCGTTCGACCTCCTTGCCCTTCACTTCGACCTTGAGCGCCAGAGGTTCGCGAGGAATCTGGCTGCGGAACTGCACGCCGGAATTCAACTCCGGATCCACTTTCACTTCGAACTCCAGGTTGAAATCGCCGAATTCTTTTTCGGTGCAGAGGAAGCTGTTCGGGCTGCCCAGGACGGCGGTGCCGGCAATGACGCCATTTTCGACGACATAGGTTGCCTTGCCGCTGTGCACGCTCCATCCGTTCAGCGTTTTTCCGTCGAACAGCTTAATCCAGTCGCCGGCCGAAGCCGCGGCGGCGGCCAGCATGAATGACAGCACGAGTCTGGTAATCATCACGTGTATTGTATACCGGAATGGACTGCAATATACTTTCTTTCTTATGCCGCTGAAACTCACCCGCCGCCAGATGAGCGCCACCCTGGCTCCCGCTTTCCGGGGCGCTTCGCAGCCGGAACGGCCGAACCTGCTCATGATTCTGTCCGACGACCACAGCGCCGAGTTTCTCGGCGCCTCCGGCAACCCGCTTATCCGGACGCCGAACCTGGACCGCTTCGCCTCGCAAGGAATCCGCTGCACCCGCATGTTCACCGCGGCGCCGCAGTGCGTGCCGTCGCGAGCCGCGTTTCTCACCGGCCGCTCCCCGGTGGCGGCCCGCATGGGCCGGTTCACCGCGCCGCTGCCGGCCGATGTGCGCACCTTCGCCGAGGACCTGCGCGAGGCCGGCTACTTCACCGGCGTCTGCCGCCGTCAGTACCACTTGGACGGCGCCGCCGGCGGCCGCGTGAGCGGCCCCATCTTCAAACAGCACGGCCTGCAGACCTTCCAACGCCGCATGGACTACGTCGATATCTCTCCGCCCGGCCAGACCGTCGCCCGGATGACCGATTTCTTCGACCGCAAGCCCGCCGCCAAGCCCTTCTTCCTGTGGGTGAATTTCAACGACCCGCACCACCCCTGGGACTCCAACGCCATCCCGCGGCCGCACGACCGCAAACGCATTCCGGTCCCCGCCTACCTGCCCGACCTGCCCGGCGTCCGCGAGGACCTCGGCCGCTACTACGACGAGATCGCCCGCATGGACGGAGAGTTTCAGTCCGTGGTCGACACCCTGGAGCGCCGCGGTTTTGCCGAAAATACGCTGGTGCTCTTCATGGGCGACAACGGGTTCGCTTTCCCGCATGGCAAAGGCACGTTGTACGATCCCGGCCTGAACGTGCCCTGCCTGGCCCGCTGGCCCGGCCGCATTCCTCCGGCTTCGCTCAGCGACGCACTGCTGTCGGGCGAGGACGTCGGCCCCACGTTTCTGGAAGCCGCCGGGTTGCCGGTTCCGAAGATCATGTCGGGCCAAAGCTTCCTCGGCCTGCTGCGCGGCCAGGCCGCCCCGAGGCGCGAGCACGTCTTCGCCGCCCGGCTGACGCACGGTTCGCGGCCCTTCAAAGAGGGAACCACCACCCACACGTTCGATCTCTCGCGCATGGCGCGCTCGGGCCGTTACAAGCTGATCTACAACTGCACGCCGCACATGCAATACTCGCCGGTCGACAGCTACAACGAGCGGAGCTGGGTGGAAATCTCGGATACGCACATGTGGGGCCGCCTGGATCCGAAATTCGACCGCGCCTATTTCGGCGCGCGCCCGGTGCTGGAGTTGTACGACCTCGAGAACGACCCGGCCGAGATGCAAAACCTCGCCGGCCGGCCGGAGCTGGCCTCCATCCAGCGAAAGCTGACCGAAGCGCTTCAGGAAAAAATGATTCTCGACTGGGACTTTCTTCCCCTGCCGTTGAGCGAGTGACCAACAGCCAATCGCTGCGGACCGTCCAGTGTGTCCCTTCTGGACAGTCCGAAGCGGATCGTGCTCTCGGACACTAACGACCTGGCAAGTGCCGCTTGCTGCAGCGCGCGGCCCGGCCGGAGTTTCCGAGCCGCGACCGTCAGAAGCTGTAAGAGAATTCGGGGACACTCCGGGCTGGCTTCACGGAAACAACACTTTCGCGCGCCCACAGGCGTGTCCCCCAGGATTCTCTCAGGGAGCGGGTGGAACTAACCGGCCCCGGCTCCCGGCCCGAAGCGCGGGAAAAAGCGGCTAAAAGCCGATGCGCAGCCCCAGCCGGATCTCGCGCTCGCCCCAGGCGTTGGTGATTTCGCCGAGCCCGGTGCCGCTGGCGTCCGTGCGTGGATTGTCGAACCTCGGCGTGTTGGTCAGGTTGGTCGAGTCCGCGCGGAATTGAAGCGTGACGCGCTCGGAGAGCTTGAACCGGCGGGACAGGCTCAGACCTCCTGATCTCGCCCGGTGATTCCGGCGGTTCGTGGAAAGAGAGATGATCCCCCGTCGGCGTCTTTGAGTGCGCGGACGGGGAGCGCCGGGGACTCCGACCCGGGTAGCGCGATCCGGATTTGTTCCCCAGACTTCCTGATACCACATGGGCACCAATTGGTCGCAACAATCTGGTTGGCGTACTATGACACAACTATCGAAATATCAGCACTTTGGATGCTCGTTACACGAACGTTACTCCTGATCCCATCCGCGCTGAATGGAGGGTCTGGCCGGATCAGGAAAATCCCACAAGCCGGCAACTGGTTCCCCGGATAGTCTGCCGAATCCTACCCTGCCGGTACCAGGGCGAGATCCGAGTTCCACCGCCATTCCGCCGTGATCGGGATCAACTCGATTTCCTCGGGATCAGGAGGTCTGAACATGCCGCACATATTAACACATCGGGCGGCGTCCGGGGGCTTCGATTGACATCTGGACCGTCTGGTCCACGTCCGGGGGAGAAGCTGAGGCGAGACCATCGGCCGTCTCCGATAGAGGCTGCTTTTGACTATCCAGTACAGTGTACTGTCCCGGGTTTCTAGGCGCGCCAGGCGCGGTAGGATTCGTCGAGGATCTCGACCACGTGCGCCACGCGCTCGCCGCGGCCGAACATCGCGGCTCCCGCGCGAAGCTGCAACAGGCAGCCCGGATTGGCCGTCAGGATCACATCGGCGCCGGTCTCGGCCACCCGCTGCATCTTTTTCTCGAGCAGCGACATCGCCAGGTCGTTGTGCACGATGTTATAAACGCCCGCGCTGCCGCAACACAAATCCGCGAGCGGCAACTCCCGGAACTTGAGTTCCGGAATCGCGGCCAGCAGTTTGCGCGGGGGGATGCGAATGCGCTGGCCGTGCGCCAGGTGGCAGGAGTCCTGATACGTGGCGGTCACCGGCACCGGCCCCAGGTTCGGGTTGAGCTCGATCGACGCCAGAAATTCGCTGACGTCCCGCACCAGCTTGACGAAGCGCTGGGCGGGCCCGGCATACTCGGCGTCGCCGGCCAGCAGTTCGTGATACTCCTTGAGCGTGGATCCGCAGCCGGCCGCGTTGGTGATGATGGCGTCGTAATCGCCCTTGAGGAAAACGTCGATGTTCTTGCGCGCCAGTTGCCGCGCCTTATCCCGCAATCCGGAATGCACGTGCAGCGCGCCGCAACAGCCCTGGTCGTCCGGAACCGTCACCTCGCAGCCGTTCTTCTGGAGCACGCGCACGGTGGCCTCGTTCAGCCGCGCGAAGCAGACGTTGGCGATGCAGCCGGCCACAAACGCCACCCGGTAGCGCCGCTCTCCCTCCGGCGGAAACACTTCGCCGAGCCGGCTGAAAAAGAACGGAACCTCGACCCGCGGCGTCAGGCGTTCGATGCGATCCAGGTTTCCGAATGGCTTCAGCAAACCGGCGAACCGGACCAGCCGCCTGAGACCGCTCATCTCGTAAAGGTAAAGCAGCGCCCCGGCGATGCGCAGGGCGACGGGGCTGGGAAGCAGGAGGTCGAAAACCAAGCGCCGCAGCAGGCGCACCAGTATCCCGCGCTTGACGTGGGTCTCGATCTGGGCGCGCGCGGCCTCGACTAATCGGCCGTATTGGACCCCCGACGGACATGCCGTTTCACATGCGCGGCAGGCCAGGCACAGGCCGATGTGTTCTACGTAGGAGGGCGTGAGGGTGGTCCGTTGCTCGGCCACCTGCACCATCTGGTAGACGCGGCCGCGCGGCGAATCCGCCTCCAGACCCAACTCGCGATAGGTGGGGCAGGCGTTCAGGCACAGGCCGCAGTGGACGCAGCGGTCCAGGTCGAACAGCTTCGGCGCTTCGGCCCGGGCTATCTCAGCAACGGCCATACAGACGCCCCTTGTTCAGCAGGTTGCCTGGATCGAACATCCGCTTGACCGCTTTCATCACCTCGATGTCGCCGCCCGGCGCGGGCCAAAGATCGAGCGATTCCCTGGCCGCCGGCGCGGCCCATTCGACCACCGCCTTCCAACCCCGGCCCGCCGCTTCGCCGGCCCACGCCGCGGCCTCGCCCGCGCTCTCGAAGCAAACATACGACACGCCGGAGCCGGCGCGCGCGACCACCGGCGCGGTCCCAAGGAGCACCGTCGCCACCTCGCCCAGCGTCGTCGATACGCGCGCCACGGCCCCTTGCGGCGTGGCCGCCAGATAGTCCGGCGCGAAGTCGCGCACCCGGCGCCAGAAGTCCGTCTCCTGGCCGCTTTCGATCGCCGCCGCGCCTTCCAGTTCGCGGGAATAGCGGCCCAGCACCGCGGCGCTGCCGCCGGCCTGAACCGCCAGCAGGAATCCGGAGCGGCCCAGGCGCGCCGCGGCGGCCGGGTTCGCCAGGTCCACCGCCGCGGGCTGCAACACGCTCTTCAGCACCCGGTCCCTGGCTCGCGCGGCGTCCCCGGCCGCATCGAAGCTCAGCAGGAACGTGCGCGTGGCCAGCGGCGCCGAATGCACCCGGAAGTTGATCGCGACCAGCGTGGCCAGCGTTCCGCAGGAGCCGATCATGAGCTTGGCCACATCCAATCCGGCGACGTTCTTGACCACCATGCCGCCGGTCTGGACCAGTTTGCCCTCCAGCGTGGCGAACTTCATCCCGATGACCATGTCGCGCGCCGTGCCGTAAAGCCTGCGCCGCGGGCCGCTGAGGTTCGATGCGATCACGCCGCCGATGGTGCCGGTATCGGCCAGCGGCGGATCGAGCGGCAATAGCTGGCGGTTTTCTCCCAGCACGCGGCTCAGTTCCGAATACGGCAGGCCGGCCTCGACGCTGATCGTGAGATCGCGCGGATCGTATTGCACCACGCGATTGAGCGCGCCGGTCGACACGGCCACCTCCGCCGGCGCCAGCGGACCGGCGAAGGCGTTTTTGGTGAACCCGCCGCCGGTGCGGATCTGCCTGCCTTCGCGCGCCGCCGAAGCCAGGACCTCGGCCAGCGCCTCGGGGGTTTCGGGCCGCAAGGTCTCCATGCGTCCACCTATGATGTCACAACGCGAGGTGGAATGGCGCGGCACCCGCCCGGCGGGTGCTTAACAATTCTGGGGGAGTCCGGTTCGCGTGTCCGCTCCCTGAGAAGTAAAGGAATCCGGGGACACTCCGGGCTGGCTTCACGGGAACAACACTTTGAAGCGCCCACAGGCGTGTCCCCCAGGATTCTTTTACAGCTTCCTGGGTTCTGCTTGGGATGCGGCAAGCGGAGGTTCTTGGAGTTCGCGGACTGAAGTCCGTGGGACCGGGAGGAGTGTCCGGAGGCGCATGGATAAAGGCTTCGGCGCACAGTGCGTCCCGGCGGCCGGCTCCGAGGGCGCGCCGCCCGAGGTCTGTTCGACGGGGGTGATTCGCTCGAATTCTACTCGTGGTCCGGTGCGCAGCAGAGCCTGGATGCGGGCGAGGGAGCGTTGGATGATGTCTTGGGGCCGCGGAGGTCGTCGCGGGAAGACTTGGCGGAGCGGATTTCCTCCACCACGTCCTGCTCGACGAAATTGCGCGGGGCGAGGCACGGCACGTGTAGGCGGACCATTTCCTGTAAGCCTTTACCCCTGCTTTTGGCGTACACCCTGTGCGCGGGAGGGTGCCTCTGTCCCTACCTGGCGCTTCAGAGCCGCGCGCGTTAGCAAGCGGTGCTCCCTGGCGCTTCAGAGCCGCGCGCGTTAGCAAGCGGTGGGAGGGGCGGCCCGCTAGAACGTCAGCCGCAGCCCTGCCTGAACCTGGCGGGCCGTGCGCGCGCCGCTGATGATGCCGAATCCCGGGCCTTCGAACACCCGGCCGGGCAGTCCGAAATCCGGGTGGTTCATCACGTTGAAAAACTCCCCGCGAAACTGTAGCTGCTTCCTCTCGGCGACGCTGAAATTCCGGATCAAGGAACAGTTGACCTTCGAAATCGAATCGCCCCGCAGGATGTTGATGCCCTGGTTGCCGAACTGGTATATCGCCGGCTGCACGAAGGCGCCGGTGTCGAACCAGCGGCGCAGCATCCGCTGATCGGACGGCAGATTGGGGTCCCGCACGACGTCCGCGCGCAAGGCCCCCGCCGAGTACGCCTGGGTGCTGTTGGTCTGCGTGCGGACCGTAAACGGCGCCGCGCTCTGCCAGGTGAATACCGTTCCCAGCGACCAGTTGCCGGTCACATGCCGCAGCGCGCTCTTGGTAAGGAACCGGCGGCCCTTTCCGAACGGAAGCTGGTACACGGAACTCCAGGTGACCCGGTGCCGGATGTCGTTTTCCGAGGGGCCGTAGTCGGCGCGCCGGTTGTATAAGTTCGAGTAAGTGTTCCCCTCGTCTCCGAGCGTGCCCCCGCCCGACCCGTTATTGTCGAGAAACTTCGCGTAAGTGTAAGTGGCCAGTATGTTCAACCCGCGGGAAAATCGCTTCTGTAGCTTGCCCACGCCGGCGTGGTAGTGAGATACCCCGAGCGTAGGTCCACTTACCGACACGTCGCTGAACTGAGGAAAAGGCCGATCCCAACGGCCAACGCCGGGGCCCAGTAAATCGGGCCGGACCTGGTCGATCGAAAGGTCCGTGCTAGTCAGTTTGCGCGACAGGTTGCCGAGATACCCCACCTCCACCAGCGTCTGCCCCGGCAACTCCCGCTGAACTTGTAAGTTGAACTGCTCCGAGTAACCCGCGCGGCGGTTAGTCTCGAAGAAAGTGACGGAGGTTCCCGAGGTCTGCGCTCGAGGCACGGCGCCGAAAGAGTCGTCCCGCACCGGTTCACCGGTGGGCGCCGGCGGGACGCCGCCCGAAAGCGTGTAAGGCAGCGCGACTCCGTTGTCGTTGGTGATGAGCGCCGTCGAAGTCTCATATCCCAGCGATGCGGCGGTGGGCTGTCCGCGATCGAACGGGTGCGCGAAGAAAATGCCGAATCCGCCGCGAACCACCGTCCTGTGCGCTCCAAGCGGCCTCCAGGCGAATCCCACGCGCGGCCCGAAATTGTTCCAGTCCGCATCCCAGGGCTGGGTGCGCCAGCCGTTGACGCCCGCGAACCGGACCACGCCGGGCGTTCCGGAAACCGGGTTGATCGCCTGCGTGTCAAAGCCGTTAAACCGGCCGTTCGCATCGGCCATGGGCGTATCGACCTCCCACCGCAGGCCGAAGTTCAACGTCAAGCCGCGGCGCACCGCCCAGTCGTCCTGCACAAAGCCCGCCAGGTACCAACTGTGCCGCTTCAGCATGGGCGTCCCGCGCTGATCGAAGCGCGAAAGATATCCCAGTAGCATGGACGCGGCGCCGTCGCCCGTGTTCGAGGCGCCTTGCAAGCCGGTCAAAGGCCTGCTGAAGGTGAACTTACCGGAGATCAACTGGCGGTTGGTCTCGACATTGTAGGACGGCCGGACCTCGGCGCCGAACTTGACCGAATGCTTGCTCCGGATCCAGGAGGTGTTGTTCACGAACTGATACTGCTCGATCGGATACTGCCGCCGGTCCTGCGTGCCGGAGCCGAGGTTCGCGTACCCGGCCGGGGTGAACTGCGGAAAAGCGTCGTCGGGAACGCCTGTAATGCCCAGCTTGCTGGGCCAGTTCTCGCCCAGCCCCTTGGAGTACGAATGATTGATCCGGTTGCCGTAGGTGCCGCGGAATTCGTTGATCAGGTTCGGCGTGAGGATGCGAGTCCACGTTCCATACCAATACTGCTGATGCCTCACGTTGGCATTCACTGTGTCCGCCGACGGGTTCGCGTAAACGCTGGCGGCGCTGGCGTTGTCGCTATTGTACATGTAACGCGCGGAAATCTTGTCTTTGTTACCTAGAGTGTGATCGACCTTGATGGTGTAATTGTTGCGCGTGAGGTTAGTAACATCGTTGCCGCGGAAGTTATTGGCTCCCGATAAGTCGTCCGGCGCGCGGTTGGCCGCGGGATAGAACGTCATCAGCTTGGCCGCGACGGCGTCGAAGCGGTTCACCGGAATGCGGTTGCCGGGAAACGGATCGCGCACGGTCCGGGTCCCCTCGGTGCGGCCGGTCGCCGGATCGTAAATCGCGACCTGCACCGCTCTGGCGTTGTAAGTCCGCGAGAAGTCGCCCTCACGTTGCAGCGCCGATGGCACGGTAAGAGTTCGAACCGAGCCGTCTCGCCGCCGCGAGCCTTCATAAGAGAAAAAGAAGAACGTCTTGTGATGCCGGATGGGGCCGCCGATGGTGCCGCCGAAGACGTTGTAACGCAACGCCGGCTTGGACTTCTTCCCCTCCGCGATGGGCGCGAAGAAGTTAGGGGCGTCCAGCGTCTGGTTCCGAAAATACTCGAACAGGCTGCCCCGCACCTGGTTCGTGCCGGACTTGGTCGTGGCGATGATCACGCCCCCGGCCGACCCGCCGTACTCCGCCGAAAACCCGTTCGCCAGGACCTTCACCTCCCGCAAGGATTCGATCGGCGGATCCACGTCCACCTGCCCGATTCCCAGCCGCATGTTCTGC
>JAUYBU010000091.1 GCA_030693045.1 Bryobacterales bacterium
ATAGCCCGTGCGGTACCCGGCGTCGCGAAACACGTGGCCCACGGTGGGAAGTTTCGGCGAAAGCGCCTTGCCGAGCGAGCCGGTGTCGACATTGGTCACAACGCCGGTGCGGTGCGGCTCCAGGCCCGTCAGCAGCGACGATCGCGCCGCCGAGCACTGCGGCGTGTTGCAGAACGCGCTGGTGAATTGCACGCCGCGCGCGTTCAGCCGCGCGCGGTTCGGCAACTTCGCCGGGCCGGGCAACAGCGCCGACTCCTGGTCCGTCATGAACAACAGGACATTCGGACGTTTCGCCAGAGCCAGAGCGGCAGGCGCCGTTCCAATAAACTCGCGTCGGGTAAGCATCGCTTCTCAGTTTATCGGATGCCGGGTTTTCGGAAGCAACGAAGCTGCCTGTCGCGGCTGTTTCACCACTGGCGGCGGGCGGCGCACTTTTGGGCCTCAAGGCCCCCCAATTCCCGAGCCGTCGCCTTGATCGCCGCCAACAACTCGTCCGTCGCTCGTATCCGGCTGCAGCGCAGTGCCCCATTGATCTACGTTGCGCGGTGTAGTAGTATTACGATTCTAGCAATCGTGCTACCAAGGAGAAGGCCATGCGGACAAAACCCTCAACTTGCGCTGGAAATGTGCTCAGACGGACTTGCCAACTGGTGGCGCTGGCAGTTGCGGCCTCGCCCGTGTTTTGCGGTAGTGAAGTCGCGGGACGAGTGCTTGACCCACAGGGCCGCAGTATCGCCGGGGCAACTGTCCGGTTGAAGGCCGGAACGTTCGAGGCTGCTGTCGCTACCACGGACGGGGGCGGCCAATTCCGCATCAGTTCCCTTTCATCCGGCCCGTATCGGCTGACAGCGGAAGCGCCAGGATTTCAAAGCGGCATTCAAGAGGTCACGGTCAAGGACGATGGCGGCGAACAACTGACCGTCACGCTCCCCGGAATCGCGGGGCAGCATCAAAGCGTTGTCATAACGGCAAAGACAGTCGAGCCGGCCGTGGACCTCCGCAACGCCGAAGTTTTCAACCGGACTCTGTTTACTCGTGACGATCAGGTGATGCAACAACTGAACGCAGGGATTGATGCGGGGCAACACGAAGGCGGCGGCAAGTCCGTCGAAGTCCGGCGATTCGGCTTTAATCTCGACCACGGTGGCACGAATGGCGGCCTCAAGGTCCTCGTGGATAACGTACAGCAGAATCAGGGCACCCAAGGCCACGGACAGGGATACCTTGGGGCGCTCAAAGCGCTCAGCCCGGAGCTGATTCAGGATGTCACGGTGATTAACGGCCCGTTCAGCGCGGAGTACGGCGACTTCAGCGGCCTTGGCGTAGTCCACATCCGCCAACGAGAATCACTCCCGGATCAGGCGACCGCGCGGCTTCAGGGTGGGAACTTCGACACCAGCCGAGCGTTTCTTGCCTATAGTCCGGATGTCGAACACACCGATGCTTACGTGGCCTACGAAGGCTCGTACACGAATGGGCCGTTCCGGAATCCAGGCCGCTACCGAAGGGACAACATCAACGCCAACTACACCAAGTCGCTCAACGCGAACGAGAAGATCGGCTTCCGATTCCTCTTTGGGCGCAACAACTTTTATTCCAGCGGACAACTCCCCCTTGACCTCGTCAGCGAAGGCTTGCTCGACAGATTCGGGTTCATCGACCCGACCCACGGAGGCCGAGTGAAGCTCGGTACGACTTCGGTCTACTACAGCAAGCTGCGAGCAAACGGCGACACCTTCAAGGCCGATGGATTCGTCTCACGGTCGTTGCTTGATCTCTTCTCGAATTTCACGATGTACTTGAACCATCCGGTGAACGGCGATGCGTTCCAGCAGCACGATTCACGATTGCAGCAAGGTTTGAACGCCCAGTACACGCACCCGCAGCGTCTTGGGTCCGCGGCAGCGGTCCTGGTGGTGGGTTCCAACTTCCACGACAACGAAATCAACGTGAGTTTGTATCCTCGTCAGGGCCGTGTTCCGACTGGTGTTACGACGAGAGCCAATGCTCACGTAACCAACGCTGCGGGATATGCGCAAGAGAGCGTGAGCCTCTTTCGCGGACGCCTCTTGCTCGGAGCTGGTGTTCGCTTCGATGAATTCCGGTTCGATGTGGCCGACAGGGTCAACCCTGCCTACGGCGGTGTCCAAGCCGCAGGGCGATGGCAGGGAAAGGGCAGTGCCGCTTTCACGGCATCACATCGCTTGCCGTTCACGCTGACGGCGAACTACGGGCGAGGCATCAACAGTGTTGACGCTCGTGGCGTTGCCCAAAAGCCAGATCAGCCACGACTCGCAACGACCGACTTCTATCAGATTGGGACTTCATCGAACTTCGGGCGAGTTGGGATCAGCACCGACGTATTCTTAATTGACCATTCCAACGAACAGGTATACGTCCCGGACGATGGCAGCTTCGAGTTCAAGGGGCCAAGCCGTGCGTATGGGTATGAAGCCAAGGCATCGGTTGCCATCACCAGGCGGCTCTCACTCAATGCTGGCGTCACGAAGATCGGCAATGCGTTCTTCAAGGGTGGCGATCATCGGGTGTATGTTGACAGTGCGCCCCATTTGGTTGCCAATGCCGCCTTGACGCTCGCCGCATGGCACGGATGGAGCGGTTCGCTCCGAATGAGGGCCATTAACCACTATCGGCTTGACGGCGACGACCCTTCGATTGCTGCTTCCGGCCATACCGTGTTTGATTTGGGCATCGCCAAGCAGATTCGGCGTGGCGTTGAATTCAACCTCAGTCTTGACAATCTGACGAATCGGGATTACTACGAGACGCAAAACTACTTCGAGTCTCGTGTTGCGCCCATGGCTCCAGTCGTGGCGAGAATCCACGGGACGCCCGGATATCCCCTCGCAGTCGTGGTTGGAATGACATTCCGCCTCGGTGGAAAGTGAACCGCGTGCCAATCACGGCCCGTCCGGTCGGCCACACGGCATCTCCTGCGATGGCTTCGGCTGCGTGAGGCGGTACAACATCATCCACCCGAGCGACGCTCGGCAAGTGGGGGCCGGCATGGACGCTTGGGCGAAAGAGCAGAGGGGAAGCCGGCAATCCGCGGCACGGGAGGAAGCGATTCTATGGTGCGGATGAAAGGACTTGAACCTTCACTCCCTTGCGAGAACTAGAACCTGAATCTAGCGCGTCTGCCAATTCCGCCACATCCGCACACGGTGGGCTCGATTCCTATTTTGCACATACGGGCGCTCGGCTGTCAAACGCCGCGCGGGCGGCGGATAATGATACGATTCATAGAGTATGCCTGAATCCTATCCTCCTCTTGCGCCGCCGCGGCGGTTGCTGTTCGGACCCGGACCCACGATGGTTCCCGGGCGAGTCTATGACGCGATGTCCAAACCGATCGTCGGTCACCTGGACGCCTTTTTCTTCCAGGTGGTGGAAGACATCCGCGGACTTTTGCGAACCGCCTTCGGCACCGAAAACACTTTCACGATGGCCATTTCCGGCACCGGAAGCGCCGGCATGGAAGCGGCGGTGGCCAACTTCGTCGAGCCCGGCTCGAAGTTCGTGGTACTGGCCAATGGGTTCTTCTGCGACCGCATCACGGAAATGGGCAAGCGCTACGGCGCCGAAGTGGTCCGCCTGGAGAAGCCGTGGGGAGAAGCGTTTTCCGACGCGGAGGCCACCGAGTTCATCCGGAATGAGAAGCCGCGGGTGGTCGCCTTCGTGCAGGCGGAGACCTCGACCGGCGTATTTCAGGCTTCCAAGGCCATCTGCGCCGCGGCTCACGAAGTTGGCGCGCTGGTAATCGCCGACGTGGTGACCTCGCTGGGCGGCATGCCAGTGCAGCTTGACGCCAACGGCATCGACATCGCCTATAGCTGCTCGCAGAAGGGGTTGAGCTGCCCGCCCGGCCTGGCGCCCATCTCGTTGTCGCCGCGGGCGATCGAGTGGCTGCGCGCCAAAACCACGCCGCAGCGCACCTGGTACCTGGATCTCAAGCTGCTGGATCAGTACTACGACGGCGCGCACCGCTACCACCACACCGCGCCGATTTCGATGTTCTACGCCTTGCGCGAAGCCTTAGTCTCGATCGCCGAAGAGGGCGTCGAGAACCGTTGGGCCCGCCACCAGCGCAACCACCTGGCGTTTGTCGCCGGTATCGAAGCGATGGGGCTGAAAATGCACGTCGCCGAAGGCCCCCGCCTTTGCACCCTCAACACGCCGCGGGTTCCCGAAGGCATCGACGACCTGAAGGTGCGCCAGCGCCTGCTCGCCGAGCACGACATCGATGTGGCGGGCGGATTCGGACCGCTGGCCGGCAAAGTGTTCCGCGTCGGCATCATGGGGCCTCTGTCCACCGTCGAGAACGTCCTGATGCTGCTCGATGCGTTCGAGAAATGCCTGCGCGCGGAAGGCTACCAACCCGCCGCCAGCGGCCGCGAAGCCGCCGCGGCCTTCTACGCATCGCAGAAGAGCTAGCCGCCTGCCGAAACACCGGCGCCCGGAAATATGCGCACCCGACCCACACTCAAGGGCGTGGCCATGGGCGCCGGGTACTTTTCCCGGTTCCAGTATGAGGCCTGGACCCGGATTCCCGAGGTTCGGATCGCCGCGCTGTACAACCGCACCGAGTCCAAAGCGCGGGAGTTGATGGCGCGCTACGGCGTGCCGGCCTATTACCCGGACTGGCGGGAGATGATCGACCGCGAGAGGCCCGATTTCGTGGACCTCATTACGCCGCCGGAAACGCACGAGGAAATGTGCGCCTATGCCGCCTCGCGCGGCGTCCACATCATCTGCCAGAAGCCGCTGGCGCCGGCGTTCGACCAGAGCCGTCGCATCGTGGAAACGGCCAAGGCCGCGGGCGTTCGCTTCATGGTACACGAGAACTGGCGCTGGCAGCCCTGGTACCGGAAGATCAAGGAAATTCAGCGGGCCGGCACGATCGGCGAGTTCACGCACCTGTACTTCCGCATGCGCATGGGCGACGGCTGGGGCGAGAACGCGTATCTGGACCGGCAGCCGTTCTTCCGCGATTACCCCAGGCTGCTGATCTACGAAACCGGCGTTCACTTCATCGACACGTTCCGTTACCTGCTGGGGGAAGTGACGGAAGTGTTCGCGAACCTGCGCCGGCTCAACCCGGTGATCAAGGGGGAAGAGACCGGCCAGATTTTCTTCCGCTTCGCCGGCGGCGCCACCGCGATCCTGGACGCCAACCGTTACAACGAGGTCGAGTCGCCCTCGCCGCGATTCACGTTCGGCGTCGTGCGCATCGACGCCATGGGCGGCCACCTGACCATGGATACCGAGGCCAACATCCGCCTCAAGCCGCTCGGCGGGGACGGCGTCCAGGTGGACTACCCGCGCGCCAACCTCAACTTCTGCGGCGACTGCGTCTACTTCCTCCAGCGGCACTTCGCCGACTGCATGCTCTCCGGCCAGGAGTTCGAGTCCAACGGCGAGGATTATCTCAAGACGTTGCGGGTGGTCGACGCGGTGTACGAATCGGCGGCCCAGGGGCAGGCCGTGAAGTTGAATTAGGACGCGGGCCGGCGTTCGGCGACGAGCGTATCCACGACCCTCATCGCGAGGTGTTTCCGGTTAAGGAACGGGATGGATAGCCGGGCGGGTTTGGCGAGGAATACCTGAGTCACGCCATTGCGGCGGGCGAGTTCCAGGTGTTGCTCGATCGCCTTGCGGGTGGGCTTGGGCAATTCCGCGATTTCGGACGAGGGCAGGACGCGGACGGCGAAGCACTGGACCTTCAGGTAATCGGCCACTCGCCTACCGCGGCGGGCGACTCGGTGACGTGAATCAGAATCCGCTCGCGCGGATCGAAGTTGACCGCTTCCGACTGCCGCGCATCGACTTCGTGCGCGGTCTGGCGAAGCGCCGTCTCGCGCAGCGCCGCCAAGGTGGGTTCTTTGAAGAAGTTGTCCATGGCGCTTTGGGCCTTGTCGGGCCCATAGACCACGCCACGCTCGAGCCGGTTGAGAAGCGCACGCTCTCCGTTTCGGCGATCGTGAACCGGCCCAACGGAGGAAGGAAGAAGAAATTGAAGCACAGCATCGCGGCGATCGACGCCACAATCGCTTCCAGGCGGCCCCACCGGGTTGCGGCGGCCGGGACCACGATCGGATACGCGTATCCCGCCGTATACTGTCCCGGGTTTCCGGGTTTCAAACTGCCATCGACATGCTGGCGGCGGCCATCAGGCGGTCCTCGAAGGCGTAGTCGATGTGGTTCTTGTGATGGTGGCGCAGGTACCAGCGATAAGTTTCCTTGAGCCCCTCGGAGAAGGCGGTCGGGCGAAAGACGAGCACGCGTTGCGCTTTCGTGATCACCAGGGTGATCGGCGCCATATCGAAGTACAGGCCGAAATACAATTGCGGGCCCATGGGGTGGCCGCCGAGATGAAGTATCCGCTCGCGCGGCACGCGCACCAGGTTAGTCCGCTTGCCGGCCACGTCGGCGAACGCCGTAACCGCTTCGGCCTGCGTCACGGGACGCTGATTGGCGATATTGAATGCATGGCCGACCGCGGCGGGTTCTTCCAGGACTTTCAGCAGCGACCAGACCAGGTCCTTGACATACACGAACTGCATTAGCCGCCGCCCGTCGCCGGGGAGTACGATGGCCCGGTTATCGCGCAGCCGGTCCCAGAAAAACGCCTCGCGGTAATACGGATTCCCGGGGCCGTAAACGTAGGGCGGCCGCAGAGTGGTGACCGGCGTGCCGTGCCGCTGGTGCATGCGGAACAGCAGGCGCTCGGTCATGGCCTTGTTGCGCACGTAGAGGTCGTGGTGGTCGTCCTGAGCCAGCGCGTCGCCTTCGTGGTGGTTCAACCCGTCGCCGTAGGCCGCCACGCTGGACATGAAGACGTAACGGTGCAGCCTGTCGCCGCAGGCGCGCGCGGCCGCCTCCACCTGCCGGCAGGCGGTGCCGCGATCCCAATCGTAGGCCATGTCGTAAACGACTTCGAACTGCCGCCCGGCAATGGCCTGCCGAGTCGCTTCCGGGTCGTTCCGGTCGGCTTGGATGTTGCCGACCTTCTTGCCGAAATCGTGCTCGGGCTTTCGATGAAGAATGAAAACTTCGTGGCCCGCTTTCAACAACTCGTTCACCAGCGAACGGCCGATGAAAAGCGTGCCGCCAATAACCAAGACTTTCATGAGTCTGAATTCAGCGAAGGCCCATCGGAAACCGGCCGGGACAGCAGAGCGGCCGCGCTCCGAGTTACGCCTTCCGTATCCTCTTAGTCGTAATACTCAAGTCCCAGGTGCGTAATCAGGTCTTCCCCTCTCATCCAGCGCAAAGTGTTTTTCAGTTTCATGAGCTGAATGAAAATGTCATGCTCGGGATAAAGGCCGGGCGCCGTCATCGGGGCTTTGAAGTAAAAGGAGAGCCATTCCTGGATGCCCTTCATGCCGGCGCGTTGCGCCAGATCGAGAAACAGAACCAGGTCGAGAACGATCGGCGCGGCCAGAATCGAATCGCGGCAAAGAAAGTCGATTTTGATCTGCATCGGATAGCCCAGCCATCCGAAGATATCGATGTTGTCCCAGCCTTCCTTGGCGTCGCCGCGAGGCGGGTAGTAGTTGATGCGGACGACGTGGAAAAGATCCTTGTACAACATCGGGTAAAGTTTCGGCTGAAGGATCTGATCCAGCACCGAGAGCTTGGTCACTTCCTTGGTTTTGAAAGAGTCGGGGTCGTCCAGCACCTCGCCGTCGCGGTTGCCGAGAATGTTGGTGGAAAACCATCCGCTTACGCCCAGCATGCGCGCCTTCAGCCCCGGCGCCAGCATGGTCTTCATCATGGTCTGGCCGGTCTTGAAATCCTTGCCGCAGAGGGGCAGTTGCCGCTCGCGCGCCATATCGAGCAGGGCCGGCACGTCGGTGGTGAGGTTCGGCGCGCCGTTGGCGAACGGCACTCCCGATTTCAGCGCGGCATAGGCGTAGATCTGGCTCGGCGCGATGGCCGGATCGCTCTTGGCCAGGCCTTCCTCGAAGTTCTTGAGGGAGGCGTGAACCGGAGCGGCTTCGTGAAAGATCTCGGTCGAACCGCACCAGATCATCACCAGCCGCGCGGCTCCGCTAGAGGCCTTGAAGTTCCGGATGTCGTCCATCAGCATCTCGGCCTGATCCATCTTCGAGCCGCCGCCCTTGACCCATGTGCCGTGCAGCCGCTTCACGTACTCGGGGTAGAAAACGCCCTTCATCGGCTGGATGGCCTGGAGCGGTTCCTTTACCTGTTCGAGCAGCGTCTTATCCAGAACCTTCGCATTCAGCGCCGCTTCGTAGGCGTTGTCCTGGAAAATGTCCCACCCGCCGACCACCAGGTCGTTCAGTCCGGCCAGGGGCACAAAATCCTTAACCAGCGGCGTGCGTTCTTCGGTCCGCTTGCCGAGACGGATGGTCGACAGTTGCGTAAGCGAGCCGAAAGGTTGAGCGATTCCGCGTTTGATCGCCTCGACGCCGGCGATGAAGGTCGTCGTCACCGCACCGATGCCGGGGACCAGGACGCCAAGTTTGCCTTCGGCCGGCGCGATCGCGACGTTATCTTTTCTGACCAAGTTGCGAGTCTCCTTAAGAAGATACTTCCCCGATGCCGTGCGCGCCTCGGGCGCGGCGCCCGCGGAAGATCAAGAATCCCAAATGTTATACTATCACTGAATGCCGGAGGGCGCGACGTCCGCGATCAGCGCCATTGTTGTCGACGACGAGCAACTGGCGCGCGACGAACTGGCGTTTTTGCTGAAAGACTTCGCCGATGTGGAGATCGTGGCCACGGGTAAGAATGGTCTGGAGGCGGTGCGGCTGATCGAGGATCTCGAGCCGGACCTGGTCTTTCTGGACGTGCAGATGCCCGGTCTGGACGGCCTCGGCGTGATCGCGAAACTCCGCGAGAAGAACGTTCCGCTGCCGCATTTCATCCTGGCCACGGCGTTCGACCAGTACGCCGTCGACGCATTTCGCCTGGAGGCGATGGACTACCTGCTCAAGCCGATCGAGAAGGACCGGCTCGAGATGACAGTCGCGCGCGCGCGGCGGGCGATCCGGGAAAAGGCGAAGAGCCCACCGGTCGAAGCGGCTGCACGGCCGGGCCCGCAACGCACCAAACTGCTGGTGCGCACGGGCAGCCGCAGCCTCATCATCGACGCGCAGGAGATGGTCTATGCCACCATCGACGACGGTCTGATCACCCTGGTCACCACCACCCTGGAAGGCCAGTCCAACTACCGCACCATCGAGGAGCTGCAATCGAGCCTGGACCCGGAGACCTTCTGGCGCGTGCACCGGTCGTATCTGGTCAACATCAACCGCATCCGCGAGGTCATCCCCTGGTTCAAGTCCAGCTATCAGCTCAAGATGGATGACAAGAAGCAGACCGAGATCCCGGTGAGCCGCGCACAAACCAAGCGCCTGCGCGCACTGCTGAAGCTGTAGACCCCACGACTTTCTGATAGACTCAGGCCATGCCGGACGTCGTCTACAGGTCGCAAGTCAGAATTGAGAGGATCGGGGGGCCAATGCGGCGGGCGTACCTGCCGGCGGAGCCGGAGCCGGTCCTGTTCGGCGTTCACGGTGCGGTGGCGGAGCACTACAAAGTCCCGCCGGATGCCTTTCCGCCGCACGCGACGACGCTGGATTACATCGTTGCGGCCGCCGCGGGTTGACTCACCGGAACCTACGGAGGCGCGCTGGAGGCGCGTCAGGTGCCGGCGTCCGAGGGACGGCTGATCGGTGAGGCCGAGGGCGAGATCGAAACCGAGGACGGCGTGCTGGTGATCCGCCGCATTCACGTGCGGCTGCGTCTCAAGGCGGCGCCGGACCATCGCGAGTCGGCGGAACGCGTACACGGGTTCTTCGCCGATCGCTGCCCCGTCTACCGCACCCTCAAGGCCGCCATTGCCATCTCCACGGAACTCGTCTTCGAGCCGACCGGCTAGGGACAGAGGGCGTTCGCAATGCCGAGCAGACAACAGTTGCATGACGCCGTCGACCGGTTGCCGGACACCGAACTGCTGCCCGCTCTCCGGTTTCTGGAGTTTCTTGTGGACCTCCCGCCGCTTGACGACGAGCCCTACTCGGACTCGGAGCGCGCCGAAGACGAACTCGCCCGCCAGGAACTGGCACAGGGCGAGCGAATCACGCTGGCTGAGATGAAGCGGGAATTCGGCCCATGAAGGCCGTCGATTTCTCGCCCAGCGCTCGCGCGGACCTCCGCCGGCTGGATCGCGGTCGACCGCTACGCCACCACCGGCCACGGTGATGTAACCCGGCTCCAGGGCGGCGCAGGTGAACGCCGCCTGCGCGTGGGCGACTGGCGCGTTCGCTTCACGGAAGGCCCGGCCCTTATTGAAGTGCTCCGCATCCGCCATCGCAGCGAAGCGTATCGCAGCTAGGGACAGAGGTACCCTCTTTTGCGCTAGGGTACCTCTGTCCCTATCTGTCTCAGCAGCGCCTCGACCTCCTCTTCCGAGCGTGCCTCGGCGGCCAGGCGGAGGATCGGCTCGGTGTTGGACGAGCGGACGTGAATCCAACGGCCGGGCCACATCAGCTTGAGGCCGTCGGAGCGGTCGGTGGCGGCATCCGGGAAGCGCTCTTCCAGCGCCTGCATGAGCGATCCCAGGCGGCCGTGCTCGTAGGCGGCCTGGCCTAGTCTGCGGTAGTAGCGCGGCAGGCCGGCGGTCAGTTCCGAGACGGTCTTGCCGGTCGAGACCATGCGCGCGAGCAAAAACGCCATCCCGGTGTAACTGTCGCGGCACAAATGCACGGGCGGGAAGATGATGCCGCCGTTGGAGCCCTCGCCGCCGATCACCGCCTTCACCGCCCGCATCGTCTCGACCACGTTGGCCTCGCCCACCGGGGTGCGCCAAACGCGCCTGCCGTGCCGCGCGGCGATGTCGTCGATGACGGAAGACGTGGTCAGGTTCACCACCACGTCGCCCGGCAGGCGCTCCAGCGCGGCGTCCACCACCAGCGCCAGCACGTCGTCGTTATCGAGCACGCGGCCGAGTTCGTCGCAGACGGCCAGGCGGTCGCCGTCCGGGTCGTGCGCGAAGCCGGCGTCGGCGCCGGTGCGGCGCACCAGCGCGGCCAGTTCCCCCAGCGTGTCCGGGCGCGGCTCGGCCACGCGCGGAAACGGTTTGGTGGGGTCGCAGGAGATCGCCTCGACTTCGCAGTTCAGGTCATCGCGCAGGAACCGTGGCGTCATCAGCGAACTTGCGCCGTTCACCCCGTCCACCGCGACGCGAAACCGCCGCGCGCGGATCTTCCCCGCGTCCACGTGCCGAAGCACGCGCGCGATGTGCATTTCGGGCGCGCGCTGGTAGTCCTCCGCTATGCGCCCGATCTCTTCGTTGGAGGCGCGGCGGAATGCGCTCTGGTGGTACAGGTCGATCAGTTCGCCGCGCTCGTAGTTGTTGAAGAACAGGCCCTGCGCGTTGAACAGCTTCAGCGCGTTGTATTCCGGCGGATTGTGCGAAGCGGTGAGCGCGATGCCGCCGCGTGCGCCGGTAGCGGCAACGTAAACCTGGATGGTCGGAGTGGGCAGCACGCCCAGGTCGACGACGTCGCAGCCGGTGGCGAGCAATCCGCACTGCACGGCGTGTTGCAGCATGGGACCGCTCGACCGCGTGTCGCGGCCCACCACCACGCGCCCCCCGCCAACATAGGTTCCAAACGCCTCGGCGAAGGCGCAGGCGAGCGCGGGCGTGAGGAATTCGCCGACCACGCCGCGGATGCCGGAGACGCCGATCTTCAACAGATGTTCGCGCGCGGGCATATCAGGCCACGCTCCTTACTTGCTCCATCAGCGCGTCGAACAGCGCCACGGGCGGGGCGCCGCGCTGCTCGCAGATGATGCGCACCAGCGGCTCGGTCTGGCTGACACGGACGTGCAGCCAATGGTCCGGCCAATCGATGCGCAGACCGTCGGTGACGGTGGCGCGGCCGTCGGAATACTGCGCCTGCAGGCTCGCCAAAAGCGCCGGCACCTGCTGCGACACCAGCGGGACCTCGCCCTTCAGGATCGAGTACGCCGGATAGCCGCCCACGATCTGCGACAGCTTTGCGCCCCGTTCGAGCATCATCGACAGCACCGCCAGCATCGACGCGATGCCGTCGTAGACGAAGCGGAAGCGCGGCATCATCACCGCGCCGGTGCCTTCCCCGGCCGCCGCGATCTGCTCGGGGCGGTAACAGGACAGCGCGTCGATGGCGGCCTGCCGGCCCACCGCGACGCGCACGACCTTGCCGCCGTGCCAGCCCGCGACTTCGTCCAGCAGCGCCGTCGACGACAGGTTCGTGATGACCAGTTTGCCCGGCCCGCGCGGCAGCAGGTAATCGGCCAGCATTGGCAGGACCAATTCCTCGCTGACCGCCTGGCCCTCGTCGGTGGCGATGGCCACACGGTCCGAATCGACGTCGAACAGGAACCCGGCGTCGGCGCCGACGGGACCCACCAGCGGCGCCAGTTGCAGCGCCACCATGCGCCTGGTGGTCGATGGCTCGTGCGCGAACGAGACGCCTTCGATCTGCGCGTTGATGAGGATGAAGCCGAAATCGAAACGCTCGTTCATGCGGCGCAGGATCAGCGCCGACGTCCCGTTGCAGCAATCCACCAGGACCTTGAAACGCCTGAGCGCCGCCAGGTCGTAGACTTCCCCGAGTTCGTCCAGGTACGAGTCGATGGCGCTGGGTTCCAGCTTCAGCGAGCCGATCCGGTCCCACTCCATGAAGTCGAACTTCTTCAGGTGATAGATGTCGAGCAGCTCGCCGGCTTCGGCGGTGGAAAGATACGTCCCGCGGGAGCCGAAGAACTTGAGCGCGTTCCACTCGGCCGCGTTATGGCTGGCGCCGATCGACAGGCCGCCGGCGGCGTCCAACCGGCGGATGGTGTGCTGGATGACCGGCGTCGACACGACGCCCAGGTCCACCACGTCGCGCCCGCAGGCGTTCAGCGCGGCCACGACGCCCTCGCGGATCATCACGCCCGAGGCGCGCGGGTCGCGGCCCAGAATCACCGGCCCGGAGGTCTGGAGAAACGTCGCGAAGGCGCTCGCGAAGTCGAGCACGTGCGAAGCCGTCAGCCCGCCCGCGCCCACCACCCCACGCAGGCCCACATGCGAAATCCGCAGCGACCTTTCGGCGCGCATCGGCTATTTCACCAGTTCGATGCGGCCGAAGGCTTCCGGCACGTGGTTGTTGCGGGAGCCGGTGGGCTGCCAGCAAACGCCCTTGCGCTCCGGCGGCGGCCCCTGGATGCGATAGAAGTTGATCCGCATTTGATTGCCCGCCGCGGCCGGCCGCGCGTCGATCGAGCGGATGGGAATCTGCATCTCCCCATACCAGATCTGCTTCTGGCGGTCGATGCGCGCCTTCACTTTGAAACCGGAGTTCCAGAGCCATCCGCCCTCGGACTTCGGAGTGTCGCGGTCGATGTCCAGGTCCACCCATTCGCCCTGCGGCGAGACCTGATACTCGCGGTATTGCCGGATGTTCTTGAAGTCGGCGCCAACGAAGACCTCGGCGACGTCCCAGTTCCAGAGCTTGTTGGTCTCGGCGGTGGTGGACGGATTGTCCTTGAGATTCAGCGCCTGGTATGGACATACGAAAAGGAAGTAGAGGTTGTCCTTGGTCCAGCGCGACCGGATTTCGGTGCGATGGCCCGCGACGGGTTTGCTGAAGTGATCGAGTTCGGCGACCACCGGCGCGACGCCCTTCCAAGCCTTCGCGGCCGGGTCGGCGGTCAAGGCGAAATCCTTCGTCGAATGGGCGCTCCGGATCACGCCGGGGCCGTCGGCCAGCGCCACGCCGGCGACAAACAACGCGAGAAGTAGTGTCCTCATGACAATTTCAATATAAGCTGTTTAGGATGCGCTCGCGAATCCCGCCCGGCGGGATTCGCACTTAGGAACTTCTGGCCGCGCGCTCAGTCGAACAGCTCAGCCAGCGGGACCTGGATCAGGTCCCCGGCGCGCAGGATTCCATCCTTGGCCTCGCGCGAGCCGTCGTTGGTGGTGCTCCATGCGCGGCGCGTGCGCGGATCGATCATCCACACGTACTCGACGCCCATGGCCAGGTAGTCGTCGATTCGCTCCTGCATTTCGGCAATGCGATCCTCCGGCGAAAGGACCTCGACGCAAAG
>JAUYBU010000114.1 GCA_030693045.1 Bryobacterales bacterium
GACGGTCGCGGCTCAGTAACTTGTTGCGGATCAGTGGCGCTTCCGAGCCGCGACCGTTAGGGAGCGGTCGTTCGGCGAATTTTGCAATTGGCTCGGAGTACTCTTTCCCTATTTTCCCCACGGCCTTCGGGCCGTGGGGAAAATAGGGAAAGAGTACTCCGTCCCCGGTTTTCGGTAAACTGGCTCTAAGTGTTTCAACCCGATTCGGACACAGCCCGGCGCATGCCGGGCCACCGCACCCAGACGCAAGGTTGGCCCGGCGAGTGGTCTTTTCTGTTGCGGAACTTCGTTGCCAAGGACTTCAAAATACGGTACCGGAACATGTCGCTGGGGGTGTTTTGGTCGCTGGCGAACCCGCTGGTGATGATGGGCGTTCTCACGTTTGTTTTTCGCAAGATCCTGGCCGGCGGCCCGATCGAGGATTTCCCCTTGTTCGTGCTCACGGGGCTGGTTCCGTTTAACTTTTTCTCGGTTGCCTGGCTCAACGGCTCGACCTCGGTCTTCGACAACAGCGGTCTGATCAAGAAGGTCGGCTTTCCGCGTGAGATCGTGCCGATCTCCTCGGTGCTTGGAAACACCGTTCATTTCGGGGTGCAGACGGGATTGCTGATCGTCTTCACCCTGAGCTTTGGAAAGGGCATACATCTGTCCTGGCTGTGGCTGCCGGTGGTGATGGCCTTCGAGATCGTGTTTGTTTGCGGTCTGGCGCTGCTGTCGTCGGCCATCGACGTGTACGTTCGCGACGTCCGATACGTGGTGGAATCGGCGAACCTGGTGGTCTTCTGGCTGGTTCCGGTGTTCTATTCCTTCACCATTATCCCGGCGCATTATCGCGAGGTCTATCAACTGAATCCGATCGCGGCGGTGGTGCTGGCGTTTCGCCACATTCTGCTGGAAGCCAAGGCGCCTCCGGAGGTGCTGCTGGTGAAGCTCGCCCTGGTTTCGACGGCGATGCTGGGGATCGGCCTTTTCGTCTTCGGCCGGCTGAAGCGGAGGTTCGCCGACTACCTGTAACCGTATGCCAGCGATTCTCTTGGAGCACGTCACGAAAACCTATCCGCGCTCGAACAGCCGGCTGGTGCTACGCAGCCTGGTTCGCCAGTGGCTGGGAATGAGCTCCGCCGACAGTTTCGCCGCGCTGAGGGGGCTGAGTTTCTCAGTCGAGCACGGCGAGACGGTCGCCGTGGCCGGCTCCAACGGCGCCGGAAAGACCACCCTGCTGGGGCTGATCGCGGGGGTCAGTTGGCCGGACAGCGGCGTCATTCGGGTGGAAGGGAGCGTTGCGCCCCTGCTGGAGTTGGGCGCGGGCTTCCATCCCGATCTCACCGGCGAGGAGAACCTGCGGTTGAACGCCTCGCTGCTGGGGATGACCCGGCGGGAGGCCGGTCTGCTGCACGACCAGATCATCGAGTTCTCCGAGTTGCGGGACTTCATCCGGGAGCCGCTGCGAACCTACTCCTCGGGGATGATTTTGCGCCTGGGCTTCTCGATCGCGGTCAGCCGCAATCCCCAGATCCTGCTGGTGGACGAGATCCTGGCCGTCGGGGACCAGCGGTTTCAGGGCAAGTGCATGGAGCGGATACGGGAACTCAAGCGCCGCGGCACGACCATTGTTTTTGTTTCCCACGCCCGGGCGGCGGTCGAGGCGCTTTGCGAGCGCGCTCTGTGGCTGGACCACGGACGGCTGATGCTGGACGGCCCGGTGGGCGAAGTCCTGGATGCGTACGCGGAGCGCGCCGCGTTCCAGGCGGCAAGCGAGGCATGATGACTGACGATAACCTGGTAGTGATTCCCGCGGACCCGAACCTCGGGCCGGCGCCCGTGCTGGCGATCCCGCGGTGCGAGAAAGGCATCGGAGAGGTGATCCGGCAACCCGGGTCGGCGGACCTGATCGACGGGGTGCTGGTGAACCCGTTCCCGGTCTGGCCCGACGACCGCGGTTGTTTCCTGGAAATTCTGCGCGCGGGCCAGGGCTTGGCCGCCGGGTTCCCGCGCGACACCACCCAGGTTTCGTATGCGCTGAGCTATCCGGGCACGATCAAGGCTTTCCACTATCACCGTTTTCAAGCGGACCTGTGGATTCCGGTGGCGGGGATGCTTCAGGTGGCCCTGGTCGATCTGCGCAAGGATTCGCCTACCTTCGGCCGGCGCAACACGATGTATGTGGGCTCGCTGCGGCCCTGGCAGATCCTGGTGCCGGCCGGGGTCGGGCACGGCTATAAGGTCGTGGGCGTCGAGTCCGCGGCGCTGGTCTACATCACCAGCCGGTTTTACGACCCGGCCGATGAAGGCCGCATTCCCCACAACCAGCTGCGGATCGCCTACGACTGGGAGACGCAGCACAAATGAAGCTCCTGGTTACGGGCGGCGCCGGATTCATCGGATCGGCCTTTGTGCGCATGGCGATCGCCGGAAGCCGGGCCGCGCAGGTGGTCAACCTGGACCAACTGACTTATGCCGGGAACCTCGAAAACCTGGTACCGGTGGCCGGCGACTCACGCTACCGGTTCGTGCGCGGCGACATCTGCGATGCGCGGCTGGTCGATGCTCTGGTGGCCGATGTCCGGCCCGACGCCATCGTACACTTCGCCGCCGAATCGCACGTCGACCGTTCCATTCTTTCGCCGGCCCCGGTATTCGAGACCAACCTGCGCGGAACATTCACGCTGCTGGAAGCCGCGCGGGGGAACCGGGTTCCGCGCTTCCTGCACGTCTCGACCGACGAAGTCTACGGCAGCATCGAAGCGCCGGCGGAAGCCGATGAGGACTACCCGCTCCGGCCCAGCAGCCCCTATTCGGCGTCCAAAGCCGGGTCCGATCTGCTGGCGTTGTCCTATTTCGTTACGTATCGCTTGCCGGTTACGGTGACGCGCGCGTCGAACAACTACGGGCCGTATCAGTTCCCCGAGAAGCTCATCCCGCTGATGCTGACCAACGCCTTCGACGGCCTGCCGCTGCCGGTCTATGGCGACGGGATGCAGATCCGCGACTGGCTGTTCGTCGACGACCACTGCCGCGCCATCTTCGCGGCGCTCGAAAAAGGCCGGCCCGGCGAGATCTACAACATTGGCGGGAATTGCTCGCTGCCGAATCTGGAGGTGGTGCGGCGCATCCTCGCCGCCACCCACCGTCCGGACGACCTGGTCCGCTATGTGACCGACCGCCCGGGCCACGACCGGCGCTACGCGCTGTCGGGCGAAAAACTCGCGCGCGAGACCGGCTGGTCGCCCGAAGTCTCTTTTGACGAAGGGCTGGCGCGAACCATCCAGTGGTACCGCTCAAATGCGGATTGGATCCGTCGCGTCAAGAGCGGCGAGTATCAGACCTACTACGAGCTGAACTACGGCAATCGATAGCCCGCACCAGGCGCAAGCTTTGCGCCGAACGCCGCGCGGATGCACGATCCGGAGGAAGCCGATCCGGCCCGAAGAAGTCACCCCGGCAGGCGCGATTTATGGTAGGATGGTTAGCAACTGGGCAGTTAAGTCCGCAGCAAGAAAACAAACAGTATAATGCAAACAAAACACACCACCGATACAACTCCACAAGTGTCCGAAGCCGCCGGCGTTATGAGTCCGGTTGCCCAAGCCGAGAAGCCGAAACGGGCACGCAGCCGCTCGGCGGCCACTCCGCGCCGCACGGCGGGAAAGAAAACCGAAGCGGCAGCGTCGAACGGCGCGCCGCACGCGAGCGCCGATCCGGGCGAGATTGCCCACCTGGCCCACGCTCTCTGGGAAGCCCGCGGCGGGCAGGGCGGCTCGCCTGAAGACGATTGGTTTCGCGCCGAGCGGGAACTGCGCGCGCGCGGCGCCGCCACCGGCAAAGCCTGAGCCGGGCTCCTCCTATCGGTACTTGCGCAACACCGCGAGCACGCGGCCCTGAATCTGAAGATCCGACAGCGGGACGATAATCGGCGTCATCTCCGAATTGGCTGGCTGCAGTCTGGCCTGACCGCCCGGCTCACGGTAAAATCGCTTCAGCGTGGTTTCCGTTCCGCGCACCAGGGCCACCACGATGTCGCCGTCGCGGGCCTCGCCGCCGCGGTCCACCAGCACGTAGTCGCCGCTGAGGATGTGGTCGCCGATCATCGAGTCGCCGCGCACCTCCAGGGCGAACACGTCCTCGCGTCCGGCGAAATCCGAGAAGCTCAGCGTCTCGCGCCCGGCCATCGCCTCCACCGGCGCGCCCGCCGCGATGCGGCCGGCCAGCGGAATCTCGATTTCGTTGGGAGCCTCGCGGCGCAGACGCCGCATCTCGTCGCGGTGCTTGGACGTCACTTCCAGCGACCGGCTGCGATTGAAACTCCTTCGAACGTAGTGCTTCGCCTCCAGCGCCGAGATGTGCTTGTGCACCGTGGCCAGCGATGCCAGATTCATTCCTCCGGCGATCTCGTCGTAGCTGGGGCTGTATCCGTTGTGCTCGACAAATTCCGCGATGTAGTCGAGCACCTCCTTCTGCCGCCGCGTAAGAGCCATACCTACATTATGGCGAATAAAAAGAGAAAATCAAGTGGGTGTTCGTTTTATCCTGTCGAAAGGCGGGGTTTGTCTGATAGACTAGTTGCTGTAAACGCGCCCGTAGCTCAGTCCGGATAGAGCGCTTGCCTCCGGAGCAAGAGGTCGTAGGTTCAAATCCTACCGGGCGTACCATTCAAACCATTCCCACTCAGTTGATTACTGTCGCCCCGCGGAAATCGTCTTGTACCTCGACCCTGCCAATGAACGGGGATGGGAAACGGGGGCGGAGAATCTTCTACTCCGACGCAAGTAGCGCTTCCCAGCTCACGCGCCGCCCGGTGTCGATCGCCATCCGGCCCAGCAGCGACGTCAGCGTGCTCTCGGCCGCCCATTGCGCGTTGTTCTCGGGCTTGTTCTCGACCACCATGGTCAGGAACCGTTCGATGGCGTCGATGGTGATCTCGCGCTTGGAGTCCACCTGGAGCGGCTTCTGTCCCGGGCGCGACCAGCGGTAATACCTGCGGTGCGTCTCGATGGTGCCCTCGGTTCCGAAGAACTGCTCGTCCACCAGGCTCCAGCCCTGGGCCAGTTGGCAGGCGTGCAGGAAACCGTGCAGCCCCTGCCCGTAGTCGTAGGTGACGTTCAGGTGGTCCATGGTGTCGCCGTAGGTGCGGACCTTGCGCCCGCCGTCGCCCACCGCCGACACGGGATGCCGCCGCGCGTACCAGTTCAGAACGTCCACCCCGTGGCAGTCCTGCTCGACGATCATGTCGCCGGACTTGGCGCGCCAGGGATACCACTGCCGGGCCTGCATTTCGGGAGACGGCGGGGTTGCGCGCGCCTTTGGTGACACGCCGCCCACCATCCAATGGCTGCGCATCAACGCAAGTTCGCCCAGTTGCCCGGAGCGAATGATATTCTCCGCCGCCAGGTACTCGGGGCTGTAGCGCTGCTGGAAGCCGAACTGGATGTGTTTGGCCGGGTCGGCTTTCTCCGCCGCCGCCAGCAGCCGCTTCACGCCCGCGACGCTGGCGCCCGCCGGTTTCTCGCAGTAAATGTGTTTGCGGGCTTTCACGGCCGCCTCGAAATGCTCCGGATGCAGGTAAACCGGCGTGGTGATGACCACCGCGTCGATGCCCGCTTCCGCCAGCAGATCCTGAAAGCGGGTGAACACTTTGGCGTCGTTGGCCGCCGGAATCTGCGTCTTGGCCCGGTCGATCTGGTCCGGGTACAGGTCGCACAACGCGGCGATCCTGGCGCGGGGGTCCTTGGCGAAGAAGTTGCCGTCGTAGCGGCCCCTTCCCCCGGTACCGATGATGCCCACCGCCACCGCCGAATTCGCCTGCGAGCCGAAGGCCGTCTTCGGGCTCACAATCATCAGGTTCGCCGCCATTCCGACCAGCGCCTCGCGTCTTCTCATAGCGTCTCCACTGTATCAGCAAAGTCGCCCCGCCGGGGGCGGAGCCTTAGCGCCCGGCAGGAAATAACTGCAGCCGTCCGGCCGCTCCGTTCCCCGCCCAGAGGGCTGCCTCTCGGCGGGGAACGGACAGACTTGTTGTTTCATGACGGGTCGTTAGTAGTAGAAATAAACTTCCGGCGAGAGTCTGAATTCGGCCGGCACGCACGGCCCGCAGCTCCTGCGATATCCGGCCCATATTTGCCTGACCTTCGCGTCGATCGTCTTTGGGTCGTCGCGAAGATGGTAGACGCAGAGCGCCATGCGCGGGCGGTATTTCCGGATCGTATCACGGGCCCCGTCCACGGCCTGTCTTTCGGCGCCTTCGATGTCCATCTTGATGTAGTCCACTCGCGGCAGGTTCAGCTCGGCCACGACCCTGTCGATAGTGGTCAGGGGGAGCCGCAGCTTCAATTTGCCTTCGTTCCGGCGGATCGCGAAACTGTCGGCGGTGGCGTCGTTGGGATCGAGGTTCATCTCCAGGAAGTCCTCCTTGTCCCAGACCCCCTTGGCCACCACGACCGCTTTGCCCTCGGCGATCTCGCGAGAAAGGTTGCGCCGGAGGCATTCCAGGTTGTCCGGGACAGGTTCGATGGCAATTACCTTCGAAGCCCCCGCGCGGAGTGCCGTGAGCACATACAAGCCGGCGTTCGCGCCGCAGTCCAGCACGACATCGCCGGCCCTCGCGCCCAATCCGAACGGGCTGTAGATGCCCCTTTGCTGTTCCGCCAAATCGGTCGCCAGGGCCAATTTGCTGGCCGACGAGAACCAGATCTCACCGTCGGGCGTCTTCTAGAGCTCCAGGCCACCCTCGGTCTTCACCAGGCTGATTTTGCGTCCGATTTCCTCCTGCAGTTTGGGCTGGAGCCCGAACAGTTTCAGGGCGGCAAGCGACCCGCGCCAGTCGCAGTTCGGACCCCGGCCAAGGGCATACACCACCCCAGGCACGATTTCCTGGTGAAAGCCGGCGATGCCGGCAAAGAGCAAGACTGCCACGCCCGCTTCAATCCACGTCTTCCCTGTATTGTAGGTCACCTTAGTAGTTCGGACGAAACCGCGCCATTCTTTAGGTCCGCTGCAGCCCACGCAGGTGGAACCCGCCGTCGACGTTCGGCACCTGGCCGGTCGAGTAGTCGAGCGGGCCGGCGTCGATCTCGCCCGGCCGGATCTCGAAGACCTTGACGCCGGAGGGCGCCAGCCACTGCGCCCACAGCGAGATCGCCATGCTCGAGGAAAATGGACCATACCAGGCTGAAGCCTTTTTCGAGATACTGGGGGGATGAAAGCCTGCCATGAGGCTCTGACCGGGTTTCCGGTTGTGATCGCGCTGCCCGTGCTGTGGGGAGATCAGGACCTGTTCGGGCACGTGAACAACATCGTGTACCTGCGCTGGTGCGAGACGGCGCGCGTCGAGTACCTGATTCGCGCCGGTTTTTGGCCCAAGCTGCCGCCGGAAACCATCGGCCCGATCCTGGCCGCCGTCTCGTGCGGCTACAAGCGCCCGGTGACCTATCCGGACACGGTTTACGTGGGCGCCCGGGTGACGCGCATCGGCAATAGCAGTTTCCGGATGGAGCACCGCATCGTGAGCAAGTCGCTGGACATGGTGGTCGCGCAGTCGGACACGACTCTGGTCACCCTGGACTACAGCCGGAACAAAACCGTCCCGGTTCCGGACGAGTGCCGGAAAGCCATGGAGAAGATGGAAGGCAGAGCCCTGATATCCGTGCTACCATGCGGCTTGTGATGGTGCCGCTGATTTCGCACAGCTTCGAGGACGAGACGCCGGAGGCCAAGGCGCGATGGTTCCACGGACTGCCGGTGGAGGAACGGATCGCAATGCTGTGCGCGTGGACGGACCTGATCCTGGAGAACAATCCGGGGATGGCGGAACGGAAGGATGCTCAACCGGTTGCGGGACGTGTTCGCGTCCTTGAGCGCGCACGAAGTTAAGTACATCGTGATTGGCGGCACGGCGGCGATCCTGCACGGCGTACCGCGAGCGACCCTCGACCTGGATGTTCTGGTCGAGGCCACGCTCCACAACGCCCAGAGCCTGCTCAACGCGCTGCGGGCGGCGGGTTTCGGAACGGCGGACCTGGTCACCGCCGAGGAACTCCTGGCCCATGAGATCACAATCTTCAAGGACCGCTACCGGATTGACGTGCAGACCAGCACGCCCGGCATCGCATTTGCGGATGCCTGGGAACGGCGCCTGGAGATGAAGGTGGAGGGGCAGCGGTTCTGGGTCGCTTCCAGGGACGACCTGATCCGTTCGAAGAGAGCCGCTGGGCGGCCAATCGATCTCGAGGATGTCCGGTTGCTGGAGGCGGGAGAGGCGGGTCTCACCTGACTCCGCGCGGTGCGAACTACAGCCCGCGCAAGTGGAAGCCGCCGTCGACGTTTAGCACCTGGCCGGTGGAGTAGTCCAGCAGTCCGTCGGCGATGGCGCGCACGGCCAGGGCGACGTCGCGCGCTTCGCCCATGCGCCGCTGGGGCAGCAGGCCGGCCGCGATGCGCTCGTCGTAGAGCTTCTCGACCGCCGCGATCATGTCGGTGCGGATGACACCCGGCCGGATCTCGAAAACCTTGACGCCGGCCTGCGCCAGCCGCTGCGCCCACAGCGAGACGGCCATGCTCAGACCCGCCTTCGAGATGCAGTACTCGCCGCGGTTTACCGACGCGGTGTAGGAGGAAATCGAGGTCACGAAGACGATGCGGCCCTCGGTCTGCCCGGCCATCCAGCGCGCGGCGAGCTGAGTGAGAAAGTACGGTCCCTTGAGGTTCGTATTGAGGACCTCGTCGAAGATCTCCTGGCTGGCTTCCAGGATGTCGCGGCGCTCGCGCGGGGCGATGCCGGCGTTGTTGACCAGCAGGTCGAGCCGGTCGAACTTCTGGCGCGCGAACGCGATCAGGGCTTCGCGATCCTGGTTCGAGGAAATGTCGCACTGGAAAATCTGGCAGCCGGTCTCGGCCTGCAGCGACTCGGCGGCGTCGCGCCGGCCGCGGTAGGTGCCGATCACCTGGTGCGTGCGGGCGAGTTCGATGGCGATGCCGCGTCCGATTCCGCGGCTGGCTCCGGTTACGATGGCGGTTGGCATGGCTGTCTCAACAGGTTAGCGCGAAGCGTCCGGCGCCGGCGCGGCGGCGGCCAACATTACATCCCCCGATACACCGGGCTTCGGTGTTGGACCCGCACCACCAGGATCACCAGCCGGTGGCCCATCAACTCGTAGACCACCCGGTAGTCGCCCACCCGCAATCGAAACACGGGTACGGGCGTTCTGAGTTTCCGGATGTCGAGGACCGACGAGCGCGGGTGCGCCGCCAGCCACTCCAGGGATTCGGCGATCCGTTCGCGCACCGCCGCCTCGAGCCGCATGAATTCCTTGAACGCGCTCCGCGTGAACTCGATGCTCCAGGAACCGGACGTCCCCGCCTGCATTTACTTCGCCGCGGCCTTTCTGTGCGCCTTCAGCACCTCGGCCCACGCAACGGCAGGCTCGTCGCGGCGTTGACGCCACACCGCCAGATCCGAATCGTCTTCAATCAACTCCACGATCGCCCGCTCCACGACGAATCGCATCTTCAATCCGTGCTTCTTGGAGTAGAGCGCCAACGCTCGTTTCACCGCTGGATCGATGGCGGTCGAGAGAGTCGCTTCGCGGGGCATACCATGATTTTACATGA
>JAUYBU010000161.1 GCA_030693045.1 Bryobacterales bacterium
TTAGCCCGGAGTGTCCCCGGAGGCTGGCAGTCTTCGCGGAGGGGGGACACGCCTGTGTCCCGGGTCAAGCGAGGGGTTGCGTAGGATTAGCCCGGAGTGTCCCCGGAGGCTGGCGTCGCGGTCTTCGCGGAGGGGGGACACGCCTGAGTCCCGGGTCAAGCTATTGGTTGCGTAAGATTAGCCCGGAGTGTCCCCGGGGGCTGGCGCCACTGGCATCACTGGATGTTGATCGTGACGGTGTTCGAGGTCTGGCCGTCAACCTTGAAAACGACGGGAGATTCGCCGCTGCCGCGCAGGCCGGGGATCAGGGCGACATTGACCTGATCCAGGCCGGCGAACCCCGGCGTGGGGCCGGCGTAGAGGACCGGGACGCTCATTCCGCCGATCGTCGCCGTGACGTTCTCCAGCGAACTGCGGTTTCGAATTCCCGTGCCGTAGAATGTCACGTAGATCGGTGTGTCGATGCCCAGGCGGATCGGTACCGGCGTGCAAACCGAGGCGGCGCATTGAAACACCTGCACCGGAGACTGCAACTGTGGATTGCCGGCCTGGGTGAGAATAGCGGTGGCGGCGGCCACACCGCTCCCGGTCCCACTCATGCTGAAAAACCTGGGCACGACCGAGGCAACCACGGCAAAAGCGGTTTGAGACGCGGCGCCGTTGCGGACCAGGAAGGTCGCCGGGCCCAGGGCGGTTTCGCTGGGAACCACAAAGTTGATCTGGCCTGGAGAAACGTAGAAAAGCTGCGCGCCGCGCTCGGCGCCGGCGTTGTCCACCACCGACAGGGTCACGCCGCCAACCGCCGCGGCGAGATTGGCGCCGTAGAGAGAGGCGATCGAGTTGGCGGCGACGGCGCCGCTCCCCGCGGCGGCGGATTGCACGAAGGCGGTGGGAATCACTCCGTAGTAGCGACCCATCCAATACGGCAGAATGTAGTCGATCCCGGAGCCTTCGACAACTCCCGACCCTCCCCCGGCGAGCTGGAAGGGGTTGCGTTGCCAGAGAAAGTCGGTCGGCGGCCGCAACGGCACGGGCACCGGACGGCAAGCCTCGATGCCGCAAACCTGAACGGTGCGGGTGAGATCGACGGAATAGTCGCGCTTGGGCCGTTCGAGCCACTGGTCCAGCAACGCGCGCGCCTGGGCGTCGCGGGCCGCATCGAATCCTGTCAGCGCCCGGTCGACGATGTCGAAGAAGGCGTTCTGGTGCGACGCCGTGTAGTTGCGCACAATCCGGTACGCGCCCCGGTTGTCGCCGTTGTTCTGCAACCGGACCAGGTGGTAGAAACTCATGTAGTCCAGGTTGAACTTGAAGTAGGAACTGTTGCTTTGGGTATCGACGAGAACGGCGGTTTCGACCGGTGGAACCAGGAACGGCCCCGTGACCGGATTGGAGGGATTGACATGACGGGCGACCTGAAGCAGCATCTGGAGCGATTCCGGGCGAAGCCGGAATGTGCTCGAAAACTCGTCGTTGGGCGACCATTGATGACCGGCAATGAAGCCGATCAGCCGCGTCGCCAGATCGGCGACGCCGTTCTTGACCAGCGGGTCGTCCACGAAGTCGTAGGCCACGCCCAGCCCGAAGAATGCTCCCACAATCTGGTCGCGCGACGTATTGTCGACCCAGATCCAGGGCGGATTCCGGCGGATCGAGTTCTGCGCTTCTTCGCTGGCGATGCCGTTGGCGTAAGGCGAGTCGGCGGGCGCCATGCAACGGGCGAGCCGGTTGTCGCCGGTCACATCGGCTAGAGCTTTCAGGCCCGCCAGAGCCGCTTTCACGTTCTTTAGCGCGTCGGCGGACTGCGTGACTTTGTAGCGAAAGGCTTCGGCCGCCAGGTATGCGCCGGTCCAAAGAGCCGAATCGCCGCAGCGTGTATAGCCTACAATTTGGTTGCTCGCCGGCGAGACGTTGATCGGGTCGAGAATCGTGCCAAACGGCAGGTGCCGGGCCTGAATGTTCGCTGAAATCGCGAGCGCGTCGGCTTCCGAGGCATGCGCCGGATACGATAACACACAAACGGCGGTAAGAGCGGCGAAGGAAAAACCCAGCGCGCGGTCCACGGATCCCCACTTCCTTCCCGCGACGCCTTGACGACGCCGCATGCACTCTGTTTCCATTCTCCGGCAGCCAAGCCGGCGTCCGCAACCATGCCGGACCCGCCGCGGGTGTCAAGCGCATCCCGCCCGCGCCGGAGCGGCATTCCGGCCAGCGTCGTGATAGCGTAGTAGCAGGGGTTGCACTTTGGAGCCGGATGACGGGCCCGAATCGTTGTTGCGCGCGGTGGGATTGACCAAGAAGTACCGGTCCGGCGAGAGCGACCTGGTGGTCTTCGCGGGTCTGGACCTGGAAGTGGCCCCCGGAGAGCGGCTGGCGCTGGTGGGGGAATCGGGCGCGGGCAAGTCCACCCTGCTTCACTTGCTGGGGGGGCTGGACCGGCCCAGCCAGGGGCGCATCTACTTCCGCGGTAAAGACATTTCCCAGCTTCCGGATCGCGATCTGGCGGGGTTCCGCAACCGGGAGATCGGCTTTGTCTGGCAATTTCACTATCTGCTTCCCGAATTCACGGCGCTCGAGAACGTCATGATGCCGCTGCTGATCGGCGGCCTGAGCCGCGAGCAAGCCGAACCGGAGGCCATGGCGCGCCTGGAAGAGGTGGGCTTGAAGGCCCGCGCGTCGCATCGCGCCGGAGAGCTTTCCGGCGGCGAGCAGCAGCGAGTGGTGCTGGCCCGCGCGCTGGTCGCCAGGCCCTCGCTGCTGCTGGCCGACGAGCCCACCGGAAACCTGGACTGGAAGACCGGCGGGATGATCATGGATCTGATCGACGAGTTGCATCGGACGCATCGCCTGACTTCGCTCCTGGTCACGCACAACCTGGTGTTTGCGCGGCGGGCGGACCGGGTGCTGAAATTGGATGGCGGAATCCTGGGGCCCGCGGCGGAATCTAAGATGGGGAACCAACATGTTTGAACGCTACACCGAGAAGGCGCGGCGGGTGATCTTCTTCGCCCGCTACGAGGCGAGCCAGTTCGGCAGCCCGTACATCGAGACCGAACACCTGCTGCTGGGCCTGGTCCGCGAGGACAAGGCGCTGGCTAACCGGTTTCTGCGCTCGCAGGCGGCCGTCGAGTCGATCCGCAAGCAGATCGAGTCGCACACCGCCGTCCGCGAGAAGGTCTCGACATCCGTGGATCTGCCCCTGAGCCACGAGTGCAAGCGCGTGCTGGCCTACAGCGCCGAGGAGGCCGAGCGGCTCAGCCACAAGCACATCGGCACCGAGCACTTGTTGCTGGGACTGCTGAGAGAGGAGAAGTGCCTGGCCGCCGAAATCCTGCACGAGCGCGGCTTGCGGCTCTCCCAGGTGCGCGAGGAACTTTCGCGCTCTTCCTCGGAGAAGATGTCCTCCAGCCGGCCCAAGGAAAGCTCTCTGCTCAACGAATTCAGCCGCGATCTGACGCAATCCGCCATGGACGGAGTGCTGGACCCGCTGGTTGGGCGCGACTACGAACTCGAGCGGGTGGTCCAGATCCTGTGCCGCCGCACCAAGAATAACCCGGTGCTGATCGGTGAGCCGGGCGTGGGCAAGACCGCCATCGTCGAGGGCTTGGCCCAGCGCATCGCCGACGGCGACGTGCCCTCGTTCCTGGCCGACAAGCGCATCCTGGCGCTGGATCTGTCGCTGATCGTGGCCGGCACCAAGTACCGCGGCCAGTTCGAAGAGCGGCTCAAGAACATCATGAAGGAGCTCATGGAGAACCAGAACGCGGTCATCTTCATCGATGAGCTGCACACGCTGGTGGGGGCCGGATCGGCGGAAGGGTCGCTGGACGCCGCCAACATCCTCAAACCCGCCCTGTCGCGCGGCGAGATCCAGTGCATCGGCGCAATCACGCCGGGCGAATACCGCAAGTCGATCGAAAAAGACCGTTCCCTCGAGCGCCGCTTCCAGGCCGTGAAAGTGCCGCCGCCCACCGAGCAGGACGCCATCAAGATCCTGTTCGGCATCAAGGAGCGCTACGAAAAGTTTCACGCCGTCGGCTACACCGACGATGCCCTCGAGACAGCGGTCTTTGCCAGCGTGCGGTTCATTCCCGACCGGTTTCTGCCCGACAAGGCGATCGACCTGATCGACGAGGCCGGCGCGCGCGTCAAGCTGCGCCAGACCACCGTTCCCAGCGAAGTCTCCGAGATCCAGAAGCGCATCAAGTTCATCGTGCACCGGATGGAGAACGCCATCGCCAACCACGAGTTCGAGAAGGCGCGTTTCTACTCCGACGAGGAGCGCAAGGAGCGCGAGAACCTCCGCCAATCGCGCGACAAGTACAACCTGGACGACACCTCGACGGGCATCGTAACCAAGGACGACATCGAGGACGTAGTGGCCCGCTGGACCGGCGTGCCGATGACCTCGATCAAGGAAGAGGAAGTTCAGAAACTGCTGCGGATCGAGGATGAGCTGCACAAGCGCATCATCAGCCAGGACAAAGCGCTCGGAGCGCTGGCGCGGGCCATCCGCCGCTCGCGCGCGGGTTTGAAGTCGCCCAAACGCCCGGCCGGCTCGTTCCTGTTCCTGGGTCCCACCGGCGTCGGCAAGACCGAAGTCGCCCGCGCGCTGGCCGAGTTCCTGTTCGGCACCGAGAAGTCGCTGGTGCGCTTCGACATGAGCGAGTTCATGGAGAAGCACTCGGTGTCCAAGCTCATCGGTTCGCCCCCGGGTTACGTGGGTTACGAAGAGGGCGGGCAGTTGACCGAGCGCGTAAAGCGCCAGCCGTACTCGATCGTTCTGCTCGACGAGATCGAGAAGGCGCATCCGGATGTTTACAACATCCTGTTGCAGGTGTTCGAGGACGGCCAGTTGACCGACGGGTTGGGCAGTTCGGTGGATTTCAAGAACACCATCATCATCATGACCTCGAACCTGGGCGCGCGCCACTTGGACAAGAAGTCCCAGCTCGGCTTCAGCGCGCCGTCGGCGTCGGGGGTTGCCTCCCGCGTCGAGGACCAGGTGATGAGCGAGGTGAAGCGGACCTTCAATCCCGAGTTCCTCAACCGCCTGGACGAGGTGATTCTGTTCACCTCGCTCAACGACGAGGACCTGATGAAGGTCATGGACCTGCTGGTGGGCCTGATCAACCAGAACTTGCTGGCCAAGCAGATCACGGTGCGGCTGGCCGAGGACGCCAAGAGGTACATTCTCGAAAAGACCTGCGGGGACCGCAGCTACGGCGCTCGCCCTCTGCGCCGCGCCTTGCAGAAGTACATCGAGGATCCGATGGCCGAACTGGTGATTCAGGGCACGCTGCCGCGTCCGGCCGAACTCGAAGTCTACCTGAGCGACACCGGCATCTTCTGCCGGTCCGTCAGGGAAGGCGAAGTAGTGACCGTGGGCGCCGGCGCCGAGCAACCCGCCGCCATGCCGCTGTACATGTTCTGATTCGCGCGCCGGCATTTTCGGACGCGCGCGGTTGTTTAACCGTCTTCGGACCTGGAGCTCTGTAACGATATGCGGATTCGTTCCATCGTGTTGCTGTCTCTTGTCTGTCTGTCCGCGCCGGCTGGCGGCCTGCGGGCGGCGGTCGCGGTCTCGCTCGAGCCTTCCTATCCCGCGCCCGGGTTTGTTGGCGACACGGTGATCTGGGAGGCGGCGGTGTCGGATCCGGCGCCGGGGACGCTGTGGTGCAGATTCCGTGTTCGGCCTCCCGGTGGGGTCTTTCAGACCGTCATCGACTACGGCCCCAAGACCAGTTTCCAGTGGACGCCGGCTGAGCACGAAGGCAGATTCGAGGTGGAAGTGTCCGCGCGGAACCGCGGTACGGGCGAGGAGCTGCGCGCCTCGGAATTCTACGAAGTGCTGTCGCGCGTACGCGAGAGCGAAACACCGGTCATCAGCCCGGCTTTCCACCCGCTGGTCTTTCTCTACAGCGCTCCGGAATGCGCCCCGGGCGGCCAGATGCGAGTGGAGTTCGAGTCGGAGCGCGGAGACCGGGTCGCCACGCCCGCCAAGCCGTGTGTCGCGGGCCGGAGCATGAATTTCCTTCTTGCCGGTATGTACAGGGAAGCGGAGTACACCGTGCGGCACATCGTCGAGACACCCGGCGGCGCCGTGCCGGGTCCTTCCCTCAGCCTGACTCCGTCGCCCTTTGGCTACACCTTCTTTACCTATCGGTTGATGACCCCGCCGGCGCCCGCGGCGGCCCTCCCGGTGCTTCTGCAAAGCCCTACCCTCGGCGGGCGTGCGGTGGCCACCGATCTCGAAGGGAACCTGCTGTGGTTCTATCGCGAAGAACTGAGTTTTCTCACCCGGCCGCT
>JAUYBU010000162.1 GCA_030693045.1 Bryobacterales bacterium
CCGTGGACTCGGTCATCGCGACCGCGCTGGCGCAACTGCCGCCCGGCTCGCGCAAGGAGGTCGAGACGGTCCTGGGTTTCGCCAAGAACGCGAAAGACTGGAAAGAGATCCGGCCCTTGTACCAGAAGTTTTACGAGGGAACACCCATATCCAATGCCATCGACATCCTGGCCGGCGGCTTGGCCTGTTTCAAACTGGCGAACGGGCAGCCGCGCGAAGCCACTCTGTACGCCACTAACCTGGGCCGCGACACCGACTGCAAGGCCTATGTGGCGGGCGGCCTGGCGGGCGCGCTGCGTGGGATCGAGGCTTGGCCCCCCGAGTGGGTGGAACTGGTCGAAAAGGCCGTTCTTACGGACCCCTATACGGTTGACAAGCGTAACGCGCGCCAGATCTCCGAAGGTCTGTACTGGGCCGCGATTAACGAATTGCGCAAGGTGAAGAGCCAGACCAGCGAACTCGAGTCGCTGCTGGCGAAGTAGATCGGATTCAAAAGCGCACCAGCGCTCCCACCTGCATGAAGCGCTGGCTCTGCGAAGGCGTGGTGTACTGCCCGAAGCCCGGGTTGCTGATGTTGCGGTTGACGTCGCGGAACGCGTGGTGGTTGAAGACGTTGTAGATTTCGCAGCGCACCTGCACCAGGATGCGCTCGTTGATCCGGGTGCTCTTGAACACGTTCCAGTCGAAGTCCGCCTGGCCGTTGGCCCGGTGCGTGTTGCGGCCGATGCCGCCGAAATTGCCCAGCAGCGGCTGCGAGAGCCCGATGCTCTCGGCGTACGTGGCAATGCGGCGCGCGGCAACCGGGTCGCCGTTCAGTCCCTGGGGCGCTTCGGCGCTTCCCGCCGGCAACGGAATGAAGCGCACCGGGCCGGAGGCGTTCGGTCTCGAGATGCCGTCGGTGGTGATGGCCGAAATGTTTGCCAGCCCCAGCCGCGCGCCGGCGTCGAAGGAAAGCGGGAATCCCGAGCGCCAGCTCGTGATGCCCGAAAATCCCCATCCGGCCGCCATCCGCCGCAGCACCGGGTTAGCCAGCCGGCTGCCCCAAGGCGGCTCCCAGACATGCATCACTACCACCCGGTGCGGGATGTCGAAACCCGAGATGGCGCGGTTGTTGCGGAAATTGGTGGGATCGAGAACCGCCGCGCTATCGTTGGGAATTGCCGAAATGCCGTCGGAGACGTCGTCAATCGACTTGGCCCAGGTGTAGGCCGCCTGCAGCGAGTAGCCGCCGCGGAACGGCCGCGTCAATAGCGCTTCCATCGCGTGGTAGTTCGAGTTGGCCGAGTTGTCGTAGTAGTTCACGGCGTTGAAGCGCGGATCCTGGCGGGTGCTGGATCGCTGCGTCGCGCCGGTCATCGAGTTGTAGGAGGCGACGAACTCCTGCGTGCGGGCCGATTCGTCGGCCAGGTTCGCCGCCGCACGCGAGCGCTGCGCGTTCAAGTTCACCTGGCGGTGCCGCTGCAGGAAGTTGCCTTTGGTCCCGGCATAGGAGACCTTCAGAACCATGCCGTCGGGAAGTTGCCGCTCGACGCCCACATTCCACTGGTGGACCTGTGGGTTCTTCAACCCCGGATCGATGGTCGGATTGACGTCGCCGTAGTTGAGCACGTCGGTACGCAGCTTGCCGGTCAGGCCCAGGCCCTCCTGTTGGATCGGAGCGCTGCCGGCGATGAGGTTCGCCCAGGAATTGCCGCCGGTGAAGTTCGCCATGCCGGTGATGGTCTGGGTGATGACGATGGGCGGCAGGAAGCGCTGGTTCGTCACCGGGTTCATGAAGTTGAAGTCCGCCACCAGCCCGTAGCCGGCGCGGAAAACCGTCTTGCCCTGCCCGGGGTTCCAGGCCACACCCACGCGCGGCTGCAGATAGCGGTTGAGGCCGATCGAGTCCCGGCCCGTTACCAGGCAGCCGTAGGGGCCGGTTCCCGCCAGCCCCATGCTCTGGCGGCAATTGAAGTCCAGGTTCGAGGAGAGCTGGTTCACTTCCTTCACCGGCCCGTAGAGTTCCAGACGCACGCCCAGGTTCAGAGTCAGCCGGGGCGTGATTCGGTAATCGTCCTGGGCAAACAGGCTTTGCAGCCAGGTTCGGCCGCCGCGCCCGGTGGAGCCGAAGGCCTGCACGAAGTTGTTCGGCCGGCCGGCGGCGAAATCGTCCCAGTTCAGGAAGGTGTACACGCCGCGGCTCTGGGAGTCGAAGAAGCTGTTCAACTGATAGCGGAAGAAGTCGCCGCCGAACTTCACTGCGTGGGCGCCGCGGTTCCAGGTGAGCGTGTCGCTGTATTGGAATGTGTTCTGCACCCGGCCCTGCGGCCCGCCTTCATAGGACCCGAAGCGATCCACCTGCGCGTTGCTGAACGCGATCCGCGAGCCCAGCGGCGCGGTCGAGTCGACAAAGAAAATCGGCGACGTGCGCCCGAACCCGGCGCGAAATTCGTTCACCACCGTGGCGGAGAAGATGTGCGTCTCGTTCACGTTCACGCTGTAGACCGAGTTGTTCGACCCCAGGCCGAAGTTGGCGAGATTGGTCTGGATGAACGTGTTGTTGGAACTGCGGCTCTGGTTGGTGGAGAACCCATAACGCCCGTAGATGGAATCCCGCGACGAGATCTGGTGGTCCAGGCGGGCCGAGTATTGATACAGGTCCACCTTGTTGGATGCATTCTGCTGCACCGTTCCGAAGGCCTCGGCCACGGTCGTCGCCGCCGGCAGCGCGTACATCTCCAGGACCTTCTTCGAAGTCGGATCGGTCACCCGCGCCAGCATCGCGGCTGTCGGCACCTGCGCAACCCGGGCCGCGCCGGACCCGCGTGAGTAATACCGGCTGGCGGATCCGAAGAAGTGAGTCCTGTTGCGCACCACCGGGCCGCCCAGCACGCCGCCGAAATCGTTCACCCGCGTCACCGACGGCTGGCCGCCGCGGTCGAACCAGTCGCGCGCGTTAAAGATGTCGTTCTGCAAGTACTCGTAGGTCTCGCCGTGAAACTGGTTGCCGCCGGACTTGGTGATGTACTGCACCTGCGCGCCGGAGTTGCGCCCGAATTCGGCGCTGAAGGCGTTGGTGATCACCTTGACTTCCCGGATCGAGGAGAAATTGAGCGGCGAGTTGTTGCTGGAACCCGTGCCGGCGGTGGAGATGTCGGTGGCCGTGATGTTGTCGATGGTGATGTTGTTGGCGCGCACGCGGTTGCCATTGGCCACGAAGCTTCCGGAGTTAAATCCTCCGGGAGCCGGGACGATGCCGGGCAGCGTGGTGGCCAGCGCGTTGGGATTCCGATTGACCGGGATCTCCTGGACTTCCTTAATCTCGAACGCTTCCTGAACCTGGGCGCTCTGAGTGTCCAGCGGGTTGGCGGCGTCGGTCACCACCACCTGCTCGGTGACCTGCCCAACCTCCAGCTTCAGGTTCAGCGACGCCACCTCGGCGCTGCGTACCGACACCGCCGCCGTAGTCTGGCGAAAGCCGTCGGCCCGCACCGTCACCGTGTAGTCGCCGATTTTCAGCAGCGCGAACATGTAGCGTCCTTCGCCGTCGCTGGCCACGACGCGCGTCTCGGCGGTGTCGCGGTTCGTCAGGCTGAGCTGGGCGCTGGGAATCGCGGCGCCCGACGGGTCGGTGATAATGCCTTTCAGATCGCCGGTGGTCTGTGCCGGAAGCGCCGGCGCCAGAAGGCAGACAACCACTGCAACTAAGATCCGGATCTTCATACTCCGCCAGTTTATCCGCCGCTCTCCGCAAGGCCAAGAGCAAAAGCGCGCCGCCGTCCCAACGGCGAGAATTGGCGCGTTTTGGCCGACGATCGGTGCGTCAAAATACTGCTGAGCGCGCGGTTGTGGAACCCTATTTCGGGGACAGGCTACGAAATCCCGAAACTCGGGTCGCAAGCGGATTCAACTTCCTCGCCGCGCTATTTCGGGATAAGGCCTATGTGCTTCACTCAGGGGACAACAAGATGTAGTGGTTACGATACGCTGGCAGGATGCAAGCAACTAATCCGGTTTCGGCACTATACAGCCGCGCATTACCATGGAGACATCAGGCGATCCGAAAACACCGTAAACATGGCCATTTGGCGATGCTTAGATGTCCCTTGAATTATGCGCGGCTGTATAGT
>JAUYBU010000191.1 GCA_030693045.1 Bryobacterales bacterium
TGCGGTTGATCTCCTGGACCTTGGCGGGTTGCTGTTCGAGACCCTTCTCGAGTTCGCGGGCTTCGTGGCGGATGCGCGGGGGGGGGGGGGGGCGGGTTCTCCCGGGTTTCGGTGGGTTCTTCCTGGGTTCTTCCTGGGTTCTTCCTGGGTTCTTCTTGGGTTCTTCCTGGGATGCCGCAGGCTGCAGCCCGTGGGACTCGGATGTGTGGCCGGAGGCGCATGGATAAAGGCTCCGGCGCGGATGACGGCGTGTCCGAGGGCGGTTCGACGGGGGCGGTTTGCGCGAAATCTTTTCGGAGAAGAAGGTGGCCACGGATAACACGGATGAACACGATGCGCGGCTGATCCGAGGCGTGCATCCTCGGGTTCGAATTGACATATTTTGTTTCGCCTGGCTGGCGCAAGGCCTGGATTCGGGGATTCTTGCCGGCCAGAGCAGCGCAGGCATGGAGCAGGCACTTGAGGTCGTCGGGGGAAGACTGGATGGCGGAGCAGGTCTCCTCGGCGGCGGGCTGCTCGACGGCGTTGCGCGGGGCGATGCACGGCATGTGCGGGCGGACTCGTTCCTGGAAGCCTTGGCGCGGCTCGTTCTTGACGACGGTGGTTTTGGCGAGCAGGTGGAGAGAGCGCGCATCCATGGAGAAGCGCGCGCCGTTGGCGCGGGAAGCGGCGTGTTGATCGGGAGTTCGCATGGGGTACGTCTACGACCCTATTGTAGCGGCCGTATGAGCCGGGAATCGGGAAGTGCTTCGCTATGGTGTTGATAAGACAGGAATCATTTAGACGGGGCGCGCGTGATGATGGCCACGGATGGACGCGGATTCACCCAGCCGTCGCTGGCGATGTCGACCTTCCGGCCCAACAGGCTTTCGAGCTCCAGGATGAGAGCCGCCTGGTCGAGGAGACTGGTTATCGCGTGGCGTTCACCCCGCCAGTTCCAGATCCAGCGGCTGGGTCAGGCGGGTGGCGTGCTGGACGTGAAAACCGATCACATTGCCTTCGTTGTCGACTTTCTCCATCACCGCCTCGCTGGAGGTCTGCCGGAAGTAGCCGGGCGTCCGCTCGAACAGGACTTCCAAAAAATCGCCCTCGCGGTCGTACCACACCATTATGGGCCGCTTCTTGGCCGTAGGCTCTTTCCTTTCTTCATCGCGTCGGTCAGGTAGGCGGTCAGCACGAACGCGTCGTCAACTCCGATTCCGGGTCGGACCGGGGGCGCACCAGCCATTCCCGGAATCGCGGATCTCGAAGTGGCGGCAGCAGGCGCCGGCTACGATCGCGCTGCACACCTAAGTATAAGACTCCGTCATTGCCAGTTCCTGGAAGCCTTTGAGCGATTCCTTCTTGACGACGGTGGTTTTGAGAAGGAAGATGGGCCACGGATGGAAACGGATGGACCCGCAAAGAAAGTATACTGGAGGCAGCATGCTCCAGAGCAGACCGATGACCCTGGACCGACCGCGGCCGCGGGGTAAGCGCCGGGGCCGGATCGAGAACCCCGCGACCCTGGCAGCCAACGTCACGGAGGCCGTGAATCAGATCATCTGGGAAGGCCGCAAGTTCCATCTGCGGAAGCCGATTGACCTCAATGTGCGACGCCGGGGGCTCTATTGCTTCATCGGGTATGAGGCGATCGGGATTGAAGGCTACGGGCGCAATGAGCAGGAAGCCCTGGAATCCTTCGCGGACGTGTTCTCCGCGACCTGGGATTGGATCGCCACGGCGCGGGACAGCGAACTGGGCGGGGAGGCGCGCGAACTCAAGCGTGAGTTGCGGGCGCTGGTAGCGGCCGTCGAAGCGGCATGACCGAGATCCACGCCCACGTTGTGACGACCGCGCTTCTGAGGAAAGGTTTCGTCAAAGTCGAAGCCTCACACCATACGATGTTCTGGCTCGTCGCCGCTGGCCGGCGGCGCGGCATCCGCACACGGCTCAGCCACGGGCAGAGGAAGGTGGACGACTCGCTCCTCAGTGACATTGCCAGGGAGCTTCATCTGTCCAAGCGGGATCTGCTGCGCTTCATCCAGTGCGAGATCAGCCATGACGACTACGTAGAGCTGCTGATCGGGCGGGGCCAACTGCGTTCTTAGACGGTCGGGCGCCTTCCGCCAATCTAGCCACGGATGGACACGGATGACCGAAAAGTCATGCACCAGGATGTTCCTCAGCGCGACGATCTGCGGCCACGGCACCTCGGGATGACAGTTTTTGAGGGATTGGGACACGCTGCGGGCGGCCTCTCGAATCACCTTGCAGGTGGTGGATCACCCTCCGCATCGCTCCTCATAAGGCGATCGCATCCCTGTAGACCGATTCCCGGATGGAAGGCTTCACCCGGCCGTCGCTGGCGATGTTTACTTTCCGGCCCAACAGGCTTTCGAGCTCCAGCTCCAAGTCACGAGCAGATCGACGTCGCTGTCAGGGCGGGCGGCTTCCACTTCCGCTCCCGAGAGGCCGTTGACGTGGTTCAGGAAGAACTGATTGACGTCGGGGGAAGCGACCTGCGTGCCGGTCTTGTTCCGCATGGCGCGCAGTATGCCCAGGCGCTCTTCGCCGGTGAGCGCGGATTATCGGGAATCGGTGCAACATGAAGGTGCGTTTTTGTTTTGCTTTCTGTTCGCCATGGCGTTAAGCTGTTCTGTTCAGCATTGTTGACGGCAATCCATGGACCCGCACCGCATCTACGAAATCCGCTGCCCCGTTCATGGGTTTGTTGTCGTGAACGATTGGGAGAAGTAGATCATCTCCCAATCCGCGTTCCAGCGGTTGCGGCGTATCCGGCCAGCTGGCGTGGACCGACCAGGTCTACCCTGGCGCGATGCACTCGCGATTCGGGCACTCGCTTGGGGTCATGCACACCGCAGCGCTGCTGTACGACTCAATCGTCCGCAATGCCCGGGATGTCCTGCGCGCCGAACTCGGATACGACGAAGCAGGCTTCCCCCGGAACCGGCAACTGGTCCGGCTAGCGGCGCTGCTCCACGATGCCGGCCACTCACCTTTCTCCCATGCCTCGGAAGAACTATTCCCGGACCAGGATAATGGAGAGGGCAAGTACGCGCATGAACAGTACTCGGCCGCGATTGTGCGCGGCCCTCTCCGCCAAGCGGTTGAAGACCACAAACTGAACCAAGGGAACTACGTTTTACGGCTGATGATGTCGCTGCCTTAATCGAAGGGAGCGCTGGAGCCAAGCAGGGCTTATTCTGGCGGGACCTGATCACCGGTCAGATGGACGCGGACCGGATGGGCTACTTGCCGCGGGATTCCCGCCACACGGGAGTTCAATACGGTTTGACCTACACCGCTTGATCTCCACCGTGACCGCGATTCCTGGCGTGGAAGACGGACCGCCTCGCTTGGGGATCGAATACGGGGGCTGGCACGCGGCAGAAGCGCTCGTGCTGGCGCGCTATTTCATGTTTACGCAGGTGTACTTTCACAAGACGCGTGTGGCGTACGACATCCACCTTCGGGAAGCCATGAAGAAGCTGCTTCCGAATGGACTCTTTCCGAAACCGACCCCCGCGGAACTCGACGAGTTCCTACAATGGGATGATTGGCGCGTGCTGGGGTTGCTGGCGGAAGGCATAGGAGGCGAGCATGGGGCGCGGCTCTGCAGACGCGAACACTACCGAATGGTGTTCCGAACCAACGAGATTCAGACTGAGGCGGATCGAAAGAAGCTCGCCCGGGTCCGGGAAGCGCTGGGAGATCTGATCGTAGCGGAGATGCCAGCCGGCAAGAGCTGGTACAAGCGAGATGACACGGACATCGCGGTCTACGGGGACCAAGAAGGCCAGAAGAAAGTTGCGCCACTGAGCAAGTATTCGAATGTGGTCAGCCATTTAGGAAAGAACGATCAAGTTTTGGTCTATTGCCTCCCGGAGCGCAAGCCGGAGGCGACCAGGAAAATCGAGGAAGCGATCCATGGACTGGAGTGAACTACAGGACGCCAGACTGGCTGTCATCACGGAGCTTGCGTCGCGAGCTCCCAATGGGTACATTGGCCGAACTGCGTTGATGAAGTTCAGCTACTTGCTCCAGACGGTGCGCGGGGTCCCGCTCGGCTACAGGTTCACACTTTACTCCTACGGCCCGTTCGATTCGAGCGTGCTGTCGGACCTGAGCACAGCGGAGACCTTGAAAGCTGTGCAGTCGAGTCTAATGTACTATCCCGGCGGTTATGGCTATCAAATCAGGCAGGGAGAGAACGGCGACTCGGCGCTCAACGCGGGGCAGGACTTTTTGAATCGGCACCGGGAGAGTATTGATTGGGTGCTCGGCGAATTCGGCACGCACAGCAGCGCGGACCTGGAACTGGAAAGCACCATCGTCTACGTTGACCGGGAAGCGGCGAGAAAATCAGAGACGCCGTCGATCGAACTTCTAGCTCAACGCGTGCGTGACGTAAAGCCACGTTTTAGGGAGGAGTACATTCGGGAGAAGGCGTCCCGGCTTCATGCCAAGGGTCTGCTGAGAGCCTCCACTTCTTCTGCTTCGGCTCGCTTGTGTTCATACGCTGCCGGGTAGGTGCGTGTAGCCGGTCCGGCGCCTTCCGCCGAGCTAGCCACGGATGGACACGGATGGACGAAAAGTCATGCACCAGGATGTTCCTCAGCGCGATGATTTGCGGCCACGGCACCTGGGGATGACAGTCTTTGAGGGATTGGGACACGCCGCGGGCGGCCTCTCCAATCACCTTGCAGGTGGTGGATCACCCACACCTGGAGCATCTCGTCAGCCTGAAAGGCATCGATGCTGTCCGTGATTCGTTCTCTGATTTTCGCGATGGCCTCCAGGATGTCGCTCAGGCGATCCGCGTCGCTCCTCATAGGGCGATGGCATCCCTGTAGACCGATTCCCCGATCGAAGGCTAACCGATTGTTGCTTGACGTAGCCAATAGTGACAAACTGGATTAGGTCGCCTATGCGCATCGAGTCTGTCAGAATTCAGAACTTCCGGTCTTGTGCAGATGTCACAGTCCCGTTCAACGACTACACCTGCCTGGTCGGCCCCAATGGCGCGGGAAAATCCAATGTCCTGCAGGCCTTGAATGTCGTTTTTCGCTATACAGACAACTCCGGCTTGGATGCGAGCATTCTAACCGACGAGGACTTTCACAAGAAGAACACAGCGGAGCCGATCATAATCACCGTGGTTTTCACGGATCTGAAGGACGAGGCTGAAGCGGACTTTGCCGATTACGCGCGGCAAGGAAAACTGGTCGTCAGTGCGCGCGCTGAGTTCGACACGGCAACGCGCCGAGCTGAGGTACGGCAGTATGGGCAAAGGCTCGCAATGCAAGATTTCGCGGAGTATTTTAGAGCGACTAAAGGTGGCGCAAAGGTGTCGGACTTGCAGGCCATCTATGAGAACGTCCGCACGAAGTACCCTGATCTGCCTGCAGGGAAGGGGAAGGACGTTATGGAGAAGAACCTTCGCGCATTTGAAGATGCTCACGGGGACCTCTGTACCTTGATCCCGAGCGAAGACCAGTTCTACGGGTTTTCGAAGGGGACGAATCGCCTAGACAAACACATCCAGTGGGTTTATGTTCCTGCCGTTAAGGACGCGACAGCAGAGCAGACCGAAGCGAAGAATACCGCTCTAGGAGCCTTGCTTGCCCGAACCGTTCGATTGAAGACGAAGTTCGATGACCGACTGAAGAGCATTCGCGATAAGACCCGAGAGGATTACAACCAACTACTGGAAGAGAATCAAACAGCCCTCGACGACGTCTCCCGGTCTCTTCAGACACGCCTCGCCGAGTGGGCCCACCCAGATGCTACTATTCGTCTCCAATGGGCGGCTGACCCTGACAAGTCGGTACAGGTGCAGCAGCCGTTCGCGAGGATCGTAGCCGGCGAGGATGCATTCGAAGGTGAATTGGTTCGGTTCGGACACGGCCTGCAACGCTCCTATCTGCTCGCGCTGTTGCAGGAACTGGGCAGCCTTGATTCCGGCGACAAGGGGCCGAAGTTGATCCTGGCCTGCGAAGAGCCGGAGTTGTACCAGCACCCGCCGCAGGCTCGCTACCTGGCCGACGTCCTGAGCAGCCTCAGCAAAGCCAACTCCCAAGTCATGGTGTGCTCGCATAGCCCGTTCTTCGTGACGGGCGAAGGGTTCGAGAATGTCCGACTGATCCGGAAGGATCCGGACAAGAAGTGCTCGACGGTCGCCTTCATCAAGTACTCGGAGATCCTGGCCGACTGGAGGATCGCTACCGGCAAGAACCGGATGAAGCCCGAAGGAGTGCTCGCTAAAATCCACCAGGAACTCCAACCCGCACTCAATGAAATGTTCTTCACCAATCGGCTTGTCCTGGTGGAAGGCCTTGAGGACTTCGCCTACATTACAACCTACTTTAATCTGCTCGACATGCAGACGGCCTTCCGGCGTTCTGGTTGCCACATCGTGCCGACGGGAGGCAAGAGTCACATGCTTCCCGCGCTTCTGGTCGCCAAGAAGATGGGAATTCCAACCATGATCGTTTTCGATTCGGATGCCGATGAGAGTGACCCTGCGAAGCGAACCAAGCATGAGAACGATAACAAGGCTCTGCTGGGCCTTTGCGGGGTGACGGCGGCTCCATTTCCTTCGGATAACGTGTGGGACAAACAACTGGTGATGTGGAAGTCCAAGATCGGTGACGTGGTCGAGGAGGAAATCGGCAAGGATACTTGGCAACGCTATCAGCAGAGAGCCGATGTTGAGTATGGACAAGCCGGCAATTTGAACAAGAACACCCTACATGTCGCCACGCGCCTGAAGCTCGCTTGGGATGACGGACATCGCTCCGAATCACTCGAGCGACTATGCAACGAGATTCTCGGCTTCGGTGGGAGGGCCAAGGCGGTCGACGCCGGTAGGGCGATGACCGCGTCTGGTGACTGACCCCGCTGGTGTCGGGCGGCTCATTGAGGCTCAACGCCACTGGGCCGCCGAAACGCCCTAATTGGAGAACTGGGGAGTACACGCCCAGGCTTCTGAGTAGTCAGCGGTGTGCGCAACGACATTACGGTCGGCGTACTCTTCCTCTATCGGATCGTAGAAGGGTGGTCGAGTCTTCGAGGGAGCGGCCGCTGTCTTCTTGGATTTCGGCGCGAGCGTGTGTGCCATGTGCGTGCATAGGGGCCAGCTTCCGCAACGCCCCCCTCCTGCAGCGAGACAAGAATGGCTTCGTCCGGGTGGCCCCGGAAGACACACTGCTGTCATTCCTTGATTTGATAGGTGAAGTCTGTCATGCTGAACTCGGATGGAAGCATGATGGCCAACTGATCCGTGACCCGCTTCCGCATCTCGACGGCGAGTTCGACCAACGGAACAAGCTCCTCTTGCGTGAGAGTGTCCGGTGAACGATGCGGGTGCAATAGCTTCAGCAGCCCCGCAACCGTCTTCTTGACTGAATCCTGGTTGCGGCCCGTCATCATGCTCAGGTCCACCCGAGCAGAAACATGGGTCTGGAAGTTCCTTCTCCTGATCTCCGAGAAAATCTCGGCCATATAGTCGGTCAAAAAACCGTAGCCGGTCGCGTAGTTTTCCGGGCGGATCTTGGGCATCTCCCATCCGGGTAGGTAGGCATGAAGGCGGTCCAGGAAAGCAGCGTCCTGAAGCTCCGCCGGTAGCACCTCGAAAAAATGCCGATAGCGCGTCTCGGGTAGACGTTGATCGATATCCGTGTCGATGTTGCCGCCGAGCACCACAGAGCACTGCGCCGAAAACTCCTGGCCGCCGCGGCTGAACCTTCCCGTCTGCATGTAGTCTTTCAGCACGCTCACGCTGGCTTCGGCATCATCGAAGCGTGTGTTCGCGATCTCGTCGAAAAACACCACCTGCTTAATGCCGATCACTCCAAGCTTGCGCGTTGCCTGGTTGTAAAAGAGGGTAGCCGGTGTCGCCTTTCCGCCGGAGACGACAAAGGAACGATTAGATGTGTTGCGAAAAGTGTAGGTCTTGCCGGTTTCCCGCGGCCCGAGTTCGATCAGGTTGTAGTTGGATTCAACGAAGGGCACAAGACGAAGGAGCATCAACATCTTTACCCGCCGGTCGAAGCGCTCCGGATTGAATCCAATGGACTGGATTAGCAGGTCGAGCCATTCGTCCTCGGTGAATAAGGGGCGCTTGGCGATGTAATCGTCCAAGTCCAGCCTGGTGAACTGAAGAGGAGTGAAGTCGCGAATGTAGAATGGATACTTCCGTGCTTTGATCTCGTAGGTGGCGTCGTACTCGATCAGCATCGTGCCCCATGCGCCACTGGTCATTAGCACATCGCGGTATTGTTCCAGGATCTTCGGTCCAACGCGGACCGTATTGTCCCCCAGGGCGGGGACGTCGGCCCAATAGTGGTCCTTCGCCTGATCCAGGCGTACGCTCAGTTGTCCGAGGAGCGTGTATTCTCCGTTCTCCTTGATCCGGCTCTTGATCAGTTCCTTCTTGGCGCTCTCCGTATAGTGCTCAGAGAGGATTCGGTCGATCTTCCGCTGGCCGCTCACGGGCTCGGCGGCGTCCACGTAACGGCTCACGAGGTATTCCATCACGTATCGGGGAAACTCCTTGTAAGCCTCGTTCCAGCGGGTCAGGGGCTTTAAGATCACTCGGTCGCCCAGCTCACTGAGGACTTTCCGGTTAAACGGGTCGTTCAAAGTCGCGGCGGAAGCGCCGGCCGCCGGCACGCCACCATCGTCATTCGAGTCGAGGTGTTTGGTAGCTACGTCACCCATGGAAAGTCCTTCTACACATCGTCTAATCCCTTTAGCGCGCCCGTATCCAGGCGGGTGCGCTTCGCTCTGATCTTCACCGGAACGGTGATGATGCCGTCGATTGCATCACGCCACCGGCCTTCCGGGTCGGTATGCCGCAGGCGTGCCGTTAGGGCGGCCAGCGTGGCCACCAAGTCCGTATCGCGTGCGGCAGTCTCCCTGTATACGCCCGGCACCGTGACTCCGGTGGGGAATTTCTCCCCCGCTCCCAGTTTGCCCCGATGCGACAGAAGCTCTTCTCCCAGATTGTTCTGCACTCGCAGCTCAAACTCGCAGGCCACGTTCCCCGAGTTCTCGATCGCGAACTGGAGTTCCACCTTGGCGTCTTCGTCGACGGCAATCGGCTCATGCGGCAGTCCCACGATTTCCACGCGCGCCGCCTTCTCCGTGATTCTCTTCAGGACCACCCCCGGAATGGCCATCTCGGCCAGTGAAAGGCCGCCGTGATCGTAGCGAGGCGCCGTCTTTGCTCCTTCCCGCCGAAACCAGCTCCCACCGATTGCCACGTAGTGGGTTTCGCCCGCGACCGGCACTTCGACTGTGAGCACTTCCGGCGGCGGACGGAATCCCTTCAGGTACCGACACCGGACATCCTCCTGCAAGCTGCGGCCGGCCCGCCCCGCCTCCGCCTGTGTGATGAGCCTGCTGTCGGCGTGAAGTAGCTCGATAAAACCATGGTCGGATGTAATTAGGACGACGTCCTCGGAGCGGACCCTTCGGAGCAGGTCGTCCAGGATGCCGCGAATGCCTTGCGTCTTGTCCCCCAGCATCTCAGTTCGGATCTTGTTGTTGAAGGCGGCTAGGTCGGAACGAAAGTCGTGGCACTCGTCGGAGATCGGGTAGATCAGCACGTTCACGTCCTTCGCGTCGTCTTCGGCGAATCCCATTTTCATCCGCGTTTTGGCCGTGTCCGCTTCCGCCACAAGCCGCAGCTTAGTTTCGGCATCGCTTTGGCTCAGCCCGAGATTGCGGGCGACCAGCGTCGCCTCGTCCCTGGTCGGCGAACCCTTGTACCCCCGCCATCCCCCCGGCTGGCAACCGGCGAACAGGCTCGTCCGAGCCACCTGAGTGTAAGTCGGTAGCGCCGCAAAATACGACTGCGCGTCAATGGAGAAATGCTCGGCAACGATGGGCTGGACAACTACGTCCCAGGTATCGAAACGCATGCCATCGAACACGAGAATCCAAACCCGGCCCGGCGAGGAACCGAGGACGATTGCATCGACGGCCTCGCGAACTCGCCCGCGGATGAGGCCAAAAGCGGAGCGCGCGCCGCGCGTGATGGCAGCAGGCTCTCTGTTCACAAAGTCGGCCAGTGCCTGGTCAAGAGTGTCCAGCCTGGCCCGGACGCGCCCCTTTAGTGACGGCGCCGATGGTGCACGATCGTCCTCCCCGCCGAAAAGGTACTGGACACCCGCTGTGGGAATGTCGCCCTCGCCACAAGCCTCCAGAAACTGTAATGCCTGGGCCACCTCAAGTTCCATGCGGTGATGGCCGCTGTGGAGGTACCAATCCAGCAAGTCTTCAGGTCGCGGGAACGCTGGCAGCGGAATAGCGAGGCCCGTTTCGATCTGCCGGAGGGTAAGCAGCAGGTTCAACGCCGCGCGACATTCAGCGGCGCGCGGTGGCAGAAGATCCGCCGCGTCCCTTAGCAGCGGGTGATCGGCCACTTCCGTCACCCAGGCGAGAGACGTGAGGTCTGGCTGCGCGAAGAAGAGTCGCAGAATGCCGCGCAGATACTCTCTCAAAAGCGCCGGCGCCATGGCCTGTCGCAGGGCGGCCGAGGCTATGCCCCCGGGTCCCCGGTTCGCGGCCGGAAGAAGTTCCATCGCCCTTTGAACCCGCCGCGGAGAGAGAAACGATTCCGACAGCGTCTCGATCATCGTCCAACTCTTGGTGTCCGCGTGTAGGAAGCCAATGATGGCGGGCGCCAACGGCTCGAGCCTGGCTGCGTTCAATTCTGGCGGAAAAATCATCAGGCCCGCGAGCTGGTTCGAGGGGTTTTGCAGCCCGGCATCCCCGGCGAACCGCCGCAACACCAGGTAAGCCGCAAGCTCCCTGGGAGGCGGGTCGAGCCACTGCAATTGATCACGGACTTGGGGGCGCGCCGCCTCCCGGACCATCTCGCACACGATCTCCCGATCCGCGGCGAGCGCTGGGGAGCCCAGCAACAGCCGGATAGAATGCGCTACGAATCGTACAGGATCGGTTTCATCGGGCCAGATTGCGGACAGGCTCAATTCCGGGTGCCGGGCCAGCAGGAGCATGGCCGCCACCTGGCCTCGCCCCCAGTCGTCGGGTTTGCCCCACTTTTCGACGATCTTGGCCGCGGCCGCCGGTATGGCCTCGATGCATTCAAATAGGGCGCTCTGATAGCGAAGCAGCTCCGAGGCGGGAAAGTTGATCTTGGGACACAACCGCCGGAAAAGCGCCGGCAACGACAAATCGAGCGGTTCGCCCCCCTCGTTCTTCCCGAGGATCTCGGCGATGGTGGACACCTCGATCTTCCCGACTGTCCCCTCGCCACGCGTTATGACAATCACGCTGGGTTGGCTGGAGACCTTGCGGAAGCGCAGTCGGAAGGCGAGATCGTCTCCGCGGAAGACCGCCAGTTGCCACTGGCGCCCGCTGTTATCGGTGATCGCGGGACGCCCCAGGACGCCCGCGTCGTTGAGCAAGCGGTTTCCGTCAACCGCGACCGCTACGCGCGCATCTTTCGGGCGCGAGGTCAACCACTGAAGGAAGACGTCTTGGGCTGTCATTGCCGGCATTGGTGCCTTATCGCTTGGCGTTCACCCCGCCAGTTTCAACTCCAGCGGCTGGGTC
>JAUYBU010000197.1 GCA_030693045.1 Bryobacterales bacterium
GGCCACGGCGATCAGCCACGCGTCGGCCGATCCCGAACGCTCACTGGAGAACAGAATGTGCTTCCCGTCCGGAGCCCAGCCCAGGACTTCGTGGTTCGTCCGGTCCGGGATGAGGGGCGACTCCGTTCCCGACTGGAGGTCGAACAACGAGAGCCCCTCCTTAGTCGCCCAAGCGACGTACCGTCCGTCAGGGGAGAACACCCCGCCCGGAGACGGGCCTTTTCCCACCGCCTTCAACAACTTCGCGGAGCCGTCCGCGACGGCCACCAGCATCATGTCACGGGTGTTGTCGGTCTTCACGAATTCGGCAAGGAGTTGCCTGCCGTCAGGCGACCACGCTCGCGGGAAAAGGTCGAGGACTCCATTTCCGGACGCCCGCAGAACTCTTGCCTTCGAGCCGTCGAATCCGACGACGCAAAGGTTGTAGCCATCCGAATACCAGGCGTAGGCGACATTCTTGTTGTCGGGCGATGGCATCGAGTACTCGGCCCAGCCACGACCCGACCCAGCCAGGTTGCCCGTGCCGGTCAACGGCCGGTTCTGGCCGGTAGCGAGGTCGCGGATGGCGATATCTTCGCTATCCCAGTCGGTGAACGAAAGGAAACGGCCGTCGGTAGAAACCCGGCCCGTGATATCCGCCCCTGCCCAAACCCTCCTTGTGGCCATCGTCGTGTTCCTCGACGCGCCGCCGGCTCCCACCAGTGCGGCTAAGCGCGCGCGAGCCTCCGCAGCAATCCCGGCCTGGTCGGCGTAGTCGCGCACCAGGCGCTCGTAGGCTGTACGGGCCTCCGCATTGCCCAACTTTTCGTGGCACTGGCCCATCCGCAGCAGGGCGGTCGCGACCGTGGCCCGGCCGGCGCCGGGCAGGGCGGCAATCTTCTTGTACAGCTCGATCGCGCCCTTCAGATCGCCCTCCACGACCTCTTTGTTGATCGCGGATTGGAGCTGCTGATCGGGCCGGTCGCTTTGCTGGCCGCCCAGCAACAGCGCCGCGCCCATCATCATCGCCAACAAAAATTTGTTCATCTTCCACCTCCGCGAACATAATACGCGGCGCATATCTGGAGCGAATCGGAGAACGATTTGAATTCGGTTTGATTTTACGAGGCAAACCCTTTCCTTGGCGGTGCGATAATACGGTGCGGTCACCCGTCGAAGCGGTATCCCAGGCCGCGCACGCTCACGATGTAGCGGGACTCATTCGGAGCCGGCTCGATCTTCCTTCTCAGGTTCATGATGTGATTGTCGATCACCCGATCCGTGGGGCTGCTGTCGGGCCTCCAGACCTCGTCCAGCAACCGTTCGCGCGTGAGAAGGCGGCCGCGCCGGCGGATGAACGTCGAGAGCAACTTGAACTCCAACGGGGTCATATCCACGGCCGCGCCCGCGCGGCGTACTTCGGCGCGCGTAAAGTCCACTTCCATGTCGCCGAACCGATAGACATCCGGTGCCTCCCCGGAGGCGCGGCGGAGGATCGCTTTGACGCGCGCCCGCAGCTCAAGCGGGCTGAACGGCTTGGTCACGTAGTCGTCCGCGCCCAACTCCAGCCCGAGGACCTTCTCGGCCTCCTGGGCTTTCGCGGTGAGCATGATGATCGGGGTGCGGATACCCGCGTGCCGCAGCTCCCGGCAAACCGCCAGCCCGTCTTTGCGCGGGAGCATCAGATCGAGCAAGATCAGATCGAACGCTTCCCGGCCGGCGCGCCGCAAAGCGGTTTCTCCGTCCCCGGCCACCTCCACGGAATATCCTTCGAGCTTGAGGTCGTTCTTGAGTCCCAAGGCGATGGCGGGTTCGTCTTCGACAACCAAAATCTTGGCCATGGTTCACTCCAGTTCGGGCAGCAGGACCGTGAAGGTGCTCCCTTCGCCGGGCCGGCTGTCCACCACGATTTCTCCCTGGTGGGCGTCCGCGATCTGGCGCGCCATGGCCAGCCCCACGCCCGCTCCGCGGATGCCGCCGGTTTTCGCGGCGGCGCCCCGCACGAATTTTCGGAAGATCAGCTTCTGCTCGCTTTCCGGAATCCCAATGCCATGGTCGCGCACCCGGATCGCCACGCGCCGGTTTTCCCGGCCCAGCTCCACCCAAACGGTGAAGCAATTGGGAGAATACTTGACCGCATTATCGAGGAGGTTCCATATCACACAGCCGAGCGCCGCCCGGTCGGCACGCAGGCGTGGCGGGGAACCGTCGGCGAGCATCTCGATCCGGTATCCGCGCGCCCCGGCGTCGCGCTGGAATTCCTCGACGACCGAGCGCAGCCACTCGGTCGCATCCAGAGGCTCGAAACGGAAGGGCATCGCGCCGGCTTCCAGGCGGCCGAAGGTCAGCAGGCCCTCGACCAGCCTGTGCAGGCGCTCGCTTTCCTGGGCCAGGGCGCGGTAATACTCCTGGCGGTCCTCGTCGCTTTCCACCCGCCCGCTCGCCAGCAATTCGCTCAACTGCCGCAGCGCGGTGATGGGGGTGCGGAATTCGTGGGAAACCGAAGCGACAAAATCCGATTCCAGCCGCGCCACCGCCACCTCGCGGGCCGCCGCGCGACCGATAAAATAAGTTCCGGCAAGCACCAGCAGGAGCAGGGTGGCGAGCCCGGTCACAATCAATCGCCGCGCGGCCAACCCGGCCGTGGCCGCGCCGCCCACCGAAACGGCGTGCAGGGTCCAGGGAAGCTGTGCAGAGGAAGCCAGACGCACCGACTGGGTTTCGCTTCCTACAGGCAAATGGCCTGACACGGCCCGGCCGTCGGAGTCGGTGAGGACGATGCGCGTATCGAAGCGGCCGAGCGTCGGTAAAAGCGGCTCCAGCCATTGCGATTCCAGGTAGCGCCGACCCAAGGCTAAGACCGCCAGACGTTCGGGCGTGCCCCTCCATACCAGAAGCACCGGCCGGTCTGCCTGCCAGAAAATGCGGCGGCCGGCGATATTGCCTTCATCGCGGCGCAGGGCCTGCCATTCTTCCCACATCGGTTCGGCGGCCGCCGACGCAGCCAAAGCCTCGGCCGGTTCCGGCGAGGTCAGGCCCATTCCTCGACAGGCCTCGCTCAGGTAGAAGTCGTAACCGGCCCGATTGATGCGCCACTCGCCGCCCCAAAGCGCTGACGATAGCCCCGCCGCCTCTCGCCGAGCCGCCTCCCCGTCCTTCTGCTTTTCGAACACGAGCAGGCGGGCTTCCCGGGCAACGAGTTCCGCCGGCAATCCCGCCACGGGCGTCGATCCGGCCCGGGCCAGCTCGTCGTAGGCGGCCAAGGCTTCAGCCACCTGCCCGCTCTTCCATAAATTCCGCCCGAGGCGGGCTTGGGCTTCGGCGCGGACGGCGGGATCAGCGTGGCGGGCCAGCGGACGCAAGGCGCCGATAGCCTTGGAATAGTCCTGCTTCTGGAATTCCGAAGCCTCCGCGGCGGTAAAAATGCGGGGCCACGCGGCCGGCGCCGCGGAGATGTTCGGATAAAACAACAGCCGGTGCTCCGGGAAACCCTCCAGGTCGTTGGAGCGGAAAATCAAGAGCAGGCTGTCTTCGGGAAGTCCCGCCGCGTACTCGGAAGCCTGCTCGCGCAACTGGGGGGCGGCCGCCGTGCTCAGCCGCATCAAGTGCCCTTCGAGCTGGGAGAAGTGTCTTTGCAGGGCGCCGACCGCCAGGTCGGCGGCATTCTCTCGCCTCTCCTCGAGGCGCTGGC
>JAUYBU010000232.1 GCA_030693045.1 Bryobacterales bacterium
ACATTTGCGGGGCGGGCGACAGCTTTTCGGCGGGCGCGGCGATGGCGCTGGCGGCGGGCGGTTCCCCGGCCCAGGCGGCGCGGTTCGGCAACCTGGTGGCTTCGATCACGATCATGAAGAAGGGCACGGGCACGGCATCGCCCGATGAGGTATTGCAGGCGAATGAACACGCTCGCGATTGATATCGGCGGCACGAAGTTCTCGATCGCGGCGTTCGAGGGCGACCGCATGACGCGGCGCGAATCGCGCGCCACCGATCGCGAAGGCGGCCGCGACTGGATGCTCGGGCAGATCGCCGCGATTGCCGAGGCGTGGCGGCGGGAAGCCGCCTTCGACGTTTGCGGGATCGGCTTCGGCGGGCCGGTGGACTTCGACGCTCAGCGCGTGGCGCTGTCCACACACGTCGGCGGCTGGCAGGATTTCGCGCTCTCCGAATGGGTCGAGCACAGCATCGGCCTGACCGCGGTGATGGACAACGACGCCAACGTGGGCGCACTCGGCGAGGCCGTCCACGGCGCCGGGCGGGGGGCCAGGCCGCTCTTCTATTTGCAGATCTCGACTGGCATCGGGGGCGGAATTATCGTGGACGACCGGATCTATCGGGGCGCGGATTCCTACGCCGGGGAGATTGGCCACCTGACGATTCGCCCGGACGGGCCGGAGTGCCTGTGCGGAGCGCGCGGCTGCTTCGAGCGCCTGTGCTGCGGCCTGTGGCTGGAGCGGGATCACGGCCGGCCGGCCAAGGAATTGATGCGCGATCCCACCTTCGTGGAACGCTATGTGGTGGATGTGGCGCTGGGGCTGAAGACCGCCATCATGCTGCTGAACCCGGCGCGCGTGGTGGTCGGCGGCGGCATCGGCAAGGCCGGCGAGGCGCTGCTGGGACCGCTGCGGCGCGAGATGGGGCGGCAGATTACGGCCTGGTCGCGGGCCCGGATCGACATCGTGCCGGCGGCGTTGGGCGACGACAGCGTCCTTTACGGCGCGCTCGCGCTGGCGCGCCAGGCTCAAGGATTATGAACTTCGTTGCGGATTACAAAACCGATTTGCTGAAGGCGATCGAGACCATCGACCTTGAGCGCGTGGGACAGGCAATCGAGTGGTTTCGCGAGGCGCGCGAGGCCGGCCGGCAGGCTTTCGTCTGCGGCAACGGCGGCAGCGCGTCGACGGCTTCGCACTTCGCCGCCGATATGGTCAAGGGCGCCAGCTACCAGCGCCAGAAGCGCTTCCGTCTGATGGCGCTGACCGATTCGCTGCCGACCATCACGGCCTACTCCAACGATGTCGGTTACGACATCGTTTTCGAGGAACAGCTCAAGAACTTCGCCCGCCCGGGCGACCTGGTTCTGGCCATTTCGGGCTCCGGCAATTCGCCGAACGTGCTGCGCGCGGTCGAGTACGGAAACTCGATCGGATGCCGCACCATCGCGCTGACCGGCCGCGACGGGGGCCGGTTGGGCCCTCTGGCTCAGCTCAACATTCAGGTATCGGTCGCGCACATGGGGCGGATCGAGGACGCGCACATGATCGTGTGCCACATGATCGCCTACGCCTTCATGGAAGAACCCTAAAAATGCGTCAGCCTGGTATGGCCCCTTTATTGGGACGACCAGGTGTGTGCGGGGACAGGCCGGTGTGTCCGCGCGCAAACTCAGACCTCCTGATCTCGCCCAGGGAATTCCGCCGGTCGATGAAAACGGAATGATCCTGGAAATGGATTTGCATCACGGGCAGCGTCCGGGTTAAGAAGGATGGATGCCACAGTTGCAGTTGCCGATTTTTGCCGCCGGGGTGACGGAGATTAACAGCCGGATCGCGGTGCAGAAAGAAGCGGGCACGGTGTGTTATGTCCATGGGCTGCTGCCGGTGTTCCAGCACGATGAGGCGGACGTGCAGAGTTTCCGCATGTTCACCAGCCAGATGATCGCGGGTGGGACGGTAAAACCCAAAGAGATCGTGAGAACATTCGGCGTGCCGATGATCACTGTGAAGCGGTACGTGAAGCTGTACCGGGAATGCGGAGTCAAGGGGTTCTACGAGGCGAAGCCGCGGCACAGTTCGGCGTCGGTGCTGAAAGGGGAAGTGCTGGAGCAAGCGCAGCGAATGCTGAATGAGGGGCGGAGCCTGCCGGAAGTGGCGGCGGAGTTGGGGGTGTTGAGGAACACGTTGCTGAAAGCGGTCCGCGCCGGGCGGTTGCGGGGCGGTCAAAAAAAAACGAGTGCGCGGCCAGCGAGGTAACCACCAAGAGCGAGCGTAGCGAGGCGGACAGCCAGGCGCCGATGGGCAACGGCGCAACGCGTTCATTGGAACGAGTGGCGGCGGCGATGGGCGAACTGGAGTCGGCGCCGATCGAGTTTCAAGCCACCTGCGACGTAGCCCAGGGCGGAGTGCTGCTGGGCTTGCCGGCGCTGTTGGCGGCGGGCCTGCCGCGCTATGCGCCGGAGATGTACCAACTGCCCAACGGGTTCTATGGCATCGAAAGCGTCTTTCTGCTGTTGGCGTTGATGGCGCTGGCGCGGGTCCGGTCGCTGGAGCAACTGCGCTATGAAGCGCCGGGCGAATGGGGCAAGCTGCTGGGGCTGGATCGAATCCCCGAAGTGCGGACTCTGCGCGCGAAGTTGAAACTGTTATGCCGGGACCTGGGGCGGGCGATGCAATGGAACGCCGCACTGGCCAAGGAATGGATCGCCCGCCAAAACGCCAGTGACCTCTATTTCTACTGCGACGGCCATGTGCGCGTGTATCACGGAGACCAGACCGCGCTGCCGCGCCACTACGTGGCCCGCGAGCGATTGTGTCTGCGGGCCACGACCGATTACTGGGTCAACGCCATGGACGGCCAGCCGTTCCTGTACGTGAACAAGGAAGTGGACCCCGGGCTGATCGCCACGCTCAAACAGGACGTGATTCCGTGGTTGGAGGCTAACGTGGCGAAGACGCCGGAGCAACAACGGCGGCTGGCGGAAGACCCGCGCGCCCACTGGTTCACCATGGTGTTCGACCGCGAAGGCTACAGTCCGGAGTTGTTCGAGCAGATGTGGCAGAAGCGCATTGCCGTTCTGACCAACGTCAACTATTTCTCCCCCTTGACGACAATTATTTCTGCCTCTTCGCTGTTTGGTGTGGGTAGCGATGAGAGTGACGGGGACGACGCCGACGGAACTTGATCCGTTGCCAAAGCGTCGGTGCCGACCAACGGGAGGCGCTGCGACCGCCTCGAGCTTCATGGTCTTGGTTTTGGTTTT
>JAUYBU010000256.1 GCA_030693045.1 Bryobacterales bacterium
TACCCAGCCTACATGTGCCCCTGTCCAACGCTTCAAGGGCGTCGTCACCGCCGCCCTCACATGGCTCGGGGTCAGGATGGATTCGCTACTCCTTTCCTGTATGACTCTTTCATTCACTACTTCACGCCGGTTTATCCCGACGCTATCCAGGCGCTTTCGCCTGCCTCTTGTGGGTTCAATGACTTGGCAGGCCAAAGGGCCTGCCCCACAGCTAGCGAACCGCCGAAGCGATCAGCGTGGTCTTGGCCGGAGCGCTCAGCGCCATCTCTTCTTTTTCCGTCCGGGACGCTGGCAATTGAGCGCCCATCACCCCATGGCCGGCCCAGACCTGTCTCAGGAAGTACCGGTTTCCGTACTTGTTGAAAACCAGTGCGTACGGAGAGCCGGTCGTGTTGTCTCCGGCCGGGTGACGGAGAACCCTGAGCCCCGTTCGCGTGTCCCAGGAAGAGATTTGGATCATGGTCGAGGACCCGTTCTGCGCAAAAGTGTATTCGCCGGCCGGCACGCGCTGGTTCCCGACCATGAAGTCGAACGGAATGTTCGCCTTGATTGCGAATGCGTCTTCGGCGATCGCGCCGACACTCATCAGTGCGGCAATCGCCAATACCATCCACAGCGTTTTGGTTGTCATGTTCATCTCCCTCTGGCGTTTTGCGCCATCACCAGTAGGTACGAAGAACACCGGCGACCGGAAGATGTCAAGACTCGCCAGAACGGGGTTGGCGCGAACTGGCGCACTATGGCGCTGGCGGTTGCCGCCGCCGAGCCGGGAGCCGGGCTTCAGCGCGCGCCAAAGCGATGCCACCTGCCATCGCCGACAACCACGACCGCCGCCGGCGCATAGGCACGCCGCACGGGAGCGCGCACGTACGCCGGTCTGGCGCGAGAGCGCATGACCACGCCTGCGCCAACCGGAGCCGGCGTTCCATAGTATCCGTACGAATCATAGGCATACGGATCGTAGGCATACGGATCGTACCCATAATAAGGGTCGCCATAATACCCGTAATCGTAATAAGCGGGACTGTAGCCGGAGTAATACCAAGGATCGTACCAGCCCAAGCCGAAGCCCCCGTACCGGCCGCCCCCGTACCATCCGCCTCTGTAGCTGCCCGAACCCCGTCCGCGATAGCCGCTGGCATAACCGCCGGAGTAACCCCGGCCGCTGCCGCCGTAGAAGCCTCCGGAGTAAGACCGGCCGCTACCACCGCGGCTCATGGCCGCCCCGCCGCCGGAGTAAGACCGGCCGCCACTACCGCGGCTCATGGCCCCGCCGCCGGAGTACGACCCGCCACCGCGGCTCATGGCCCCGCCGCCGGAGTAGGACCGGCCGCTGGAAACTTGCCCTCCACGAGATCCGCCGCCGCCCGATGAGTGTCCGCCGCCAGACCCGCCGCGCGATCCGCCGCGGCCCTGAGCGAAACAGGCGGCAGCCACCATCGCCGACGCCAGAACAACGATTAGCTTGCGCAAAATGGGCCTCTCTCTTGCTCACACCTATCCGCGCGGCCGTCAGCGGCGATAGCCGCGATGGCTGCCGCGCCCGAAATAGATACCCGCTCCATAGTAGAATCGCGATCCGTAGTAGGGACCAAAGCCCGGCCCGTAGTAGTACGGCCCAGCGCCGTAATAATAGGGAGGCGGCGCGCAGCCGTAGGGTCCGCAACCCGCGCGAACCGGCGCCGGCCGGGCCTGCAGTTCATTCGGCCGGTCGTAGTCGTCACGATCGACATAGCGGAAGGCCTGCGACCCGCGCTCAGTCGAGATTGTTACCGGAGCCTCAACGCGGAACGTCAGAACCGATTCCGGATAAATCACGGTCTCGCGGCCTCGCGTGAGCAGCACCCCGATGGTGCTGGCGACGGCGCCGACCCCGGCGCCGATGGCCGCTCCGCGACCCCAGTCCGCCGAAGCGCCGATGGCCGCCCCCAACCCCGTGGCGCCGACGATGGCGCCCGCGTCACGACCCTCCGAAGTAGGGCCGGCCCGGTTGATGAGCTGTGTCTGAATGGGTAGCTGCCGGCCATCCACCAGACTGATGTCCGTCAATTCCACCGCGAGCCGGGAAGTACCCCGAACCCGCCCTGCCTTTTGCACTTCCACAATCCGGCCGGCGAGCGTCTGACCACGCTCGGCGACCACCACACCGTCCACCACCACCGGCCGCACGAGCGTCGCGGCGAACGGATCTCCCTGCTGGTTCCGGTCCGAAGACAGGGGCTGATCGATCCGCACCGTGACGAAGGCGCCCGGTTGAATGGTCAACTGTGGCGGAAGCTCCGCTGGGGCCGGCGGCGCGGTCGTCATGCGCGAGTCGCGTCGAACCGGCGCGCCGTACTGGTCCAGCGGCCCGCTCGCCGAATCCGGCGCATTCGGCGGCATCTCGCCGGCGCGCCGCCACCCTCCGCCAACCGCCGAACTCTGTTGCGCCGGATCGGGCGGCGGAGGAGCGTCCGTTTGGCTCTGCGCGAACAAAAACCCGGGCGCGGCCAGCAAAGCCAATCCGGCCAGGCGCGCGCCTATCTGTCCACGAGATCGATCCGTCATGTTGAACTCCCTTCGATTCACTACTCAACTATGCACGCCGACAGCCATCCAATACCATCGCCAAGTCATTGAAACTGCGTATCCGGGAAGCCAAGGCAGCGGCCATTTTCCACCGCCCCCTGGTGCTTTTCGGCCAGTGTCGCAGCCGCGCTCCGGTCTTTCCGCCGGAAGCCCGGGACAGCGCGTACTATACTGGAGGCATGCAGTTTCGCGTGGTCCTCGAATTCGATCCTGAAGCGGGTTCGTACTCGGCGGTCTGTCCCGAGCTTCCCGGTTGCGCTTCGGCGGGCGATACCGAGGACGAGGCACGACGAAACATCGAGGAAGCCATCCGCCTGTACCTGGCGCCGGCGGACATCCACATGCCCGACAGCGCCAAGATGATCGAGGTGACCGTTGGGTGAGCGGGGAACCCCGCGGCTCACGGCAGATCAGGCGATTCGAATCCTCGGCCGGAACGGTTTCCTCCTGGCCGGAACTTCCGGAAGTCACCAGAAGTGGCGGAATCCGGAAACCGGCAAACAAGTCATCGTTGCCTACCACCGTGGCCGTGTGCTTCCGATTGGGACCACGCGAGCCATCATGGAGGGAAGTGGCGTTAAACTCGCGAAGTGGTTTGAGTAGCCGCGTCCCGCGGTAGCATCCCCAGCTACATGTACATGCCGCCGTTGACGTCGATGCACTGGCCGGTGATGTAGGCGGCGTCTTCGCTGGCCAGGAATTTCACGCTTCCGCCAGTACGACCTCATCGGCCGCAAGCGCCGCGGCGTACTCCAGGCACGCGCGCAAGTCTTCGGGCGTGAGGTGCGGATAGGCGGCAAGAAGCTGTTCGTTGGTTTCACCCGCTGCCATCTTCTCCAGCAGCAGATAGACGGGAATGCGGGTGCCCCGGATGCACGGCTTACCCATCATTACGCCGGGTTTTGCCTCAATCCGCGCGGGGAACTTCATACTGCAACTCTACCATAGGGGCAGAATGCGCCTGCCAGGGCCTACATGTACATGCCGCCGTTGACGTCGATGCACTGGCCGGTGATGTAGGCGGCGTCTTCGCTGGCCAGAAATCTCACGGCGGCGGCCACGTCCTCGGGGCGGCCGAAGCGGCCCAGGGGGATCTTTTCGGCCATCTTGGCTTTGACTTCCGGCGGCAGTTTGGCCGTCATGTCGGTGTCTATGAAACCCGGCGCGACGGCGTTCACCGTGATCCCGCGGCTGCCCACTTCCTGCGCCAGCGACTTGGTCAGGCCGATGATGCCGGCCTTGGAGGCGACATAGTTCGCCTGCCCGGGGTTGCCGCTGCGGCCCACCACGCTGGCGATGTTGACGATGCGGCCCCAGCGCTCCTTCAGCATGCGCGGGAGCACCTGCTGGGTGGCGAAGAACGCGCCCGTCAGGTTGATCCGGATCACCAGGTCCCAGTCTTCCGGCTTCATGCGCATGGACAGCGCGTCGCGGGTGATGCCGGCGTTATTCACCAGGACGTCGATGCGCCCGCACTCCTTGAGCGCGATGCCGAAGGCGGTCTTGATGGATTCGAGGTTCGCCAGGTCCAGATCCAGGGTCAGCGCCTTGCCCGAGCAGGTTCGGATCTCGGCCGCCACCTCTTCGTTCTTTTCCAGTTCCGGCGAGGCGACGACGATCTCGTAGCCGGCGCGGCACAGAGCCAGCGCGGTGGCGCGGCCGATGCCGCGGCTTCCCCCGGTGACCAGCGCGACTCGATTCAACATGAATGCTCCTTCTGCTATGGTGATAAAACCATCATATATGCCCTACACCGACCTGCGCGAATTCATCCGGGCGCTCGAAGAAAAAGGCGAGCTGAAACGAATCCCCTTCGAAGTCGATCCGGTGCTGGAGATCACCGAGTTCGCCGACCGCGCGGTGAAGCGCGGCGGACCCGCGCTGCTGTTTGAAAAGCCCAAGGGCAGCAGCGTGCCGGTTCTGATCAACGCCTTCGCCAGCATGCGGCGCATGGAAATCGCGCTCGAGGTGGCCTCGGTGGACGATGTGGCGCGGCGCATTTCCGAGTTCCTCGAAGTGCGGATGCCGCAGGGGCTGATCGGCAAGCTCAAGATGCTGCCGAAGCTCGCCGAGATGGGCTCGTTCTTCCCACGCGAAGTGACCAGCGGCCCCTGCAAGGAAGTGATCCGCAAAGACGGGTTCTCGCTGCAAGAGTTTCCGATCCTGCATTGTTGGCCCGCCGACGGCGGCCGATTCATCACCCTGCCGATGGTCTTTTCACGCAATCCCGAAACCGGCAAGCGCAACTGCGGCATGTACCGCATGCAGGTTTACGACCAGCGCACCACGGGCATGCACTGGCAGACTCACAAGCAGGGCGCCGAGCATTACCGGCGCATGAAGGCGCTGGGCCGCTCGGCGCGCATGGAGGTGGCCGTGGCCATCGGCGCCGATCCGGCGGCCATGTATTCGGCCATCCTGCCGCTGCCGCCGGACCTGGACGAGATGATGATCGCCGGCTTCCTGCGCTCGAAGCCGGTCGAGATGGTGAAGTGCGAGACCCTGGATCTGGAGGTGCCGGCGCAGGCCGAGATCGTGCTCGAAGGCTACGTCGAACTGGGCGAACTGCGGCGCGAAGGGCCCTTCGGCGACCACACCGGCTACTACTCGCTCGAAGACGACTATCCGGTTTTCCACGTCACCTGCGTCACACACCGCAAAGACCCGATCTACGCCGCCACCATCGTCGGCCCCCCGCCGATGGAGGACTTCTACATGGGCAAAGCCATCGAGCGCATCTTCCTGCCGTTGATGCGGATGCAGTTGCCCGAGGTCCGCGACATTTCGATGCCCGCCGAGGGCGTGTTCCACAATCTGATCCTGGTCGCGATTCGAAAGTCCTACCCGGGCCACGCGCGCAAAGTCATGCACGCCATTTGGGGCATGGGGCAGGCGATGTTCTCCAAGTGCATTGTGGTGGTGGACGAAGACGTCGACGTGCAGAACTCGGGCGAGGTGGCCTGGCGCGCGCTCAACAACATCGATCCCCAGCGCGACATCGAGTTCGCGATGGGGCCCGTGGATTCGCTGGACCACGCCAGTCGCTTAGCCAACTACGGCTCGAAGATGGGCGTCGACGCCACGCGCAAGTGGCCGGAGGAAGGATTCACGCGGCCCTGGCCGGACGTCGCCCGCATGTCGCCGGAGGTCGCGCGGCGCGTGGACGATCTTTGGAAGAAGGCCGGGCTCGCGTGATTTACGCGCTCGCCACCTGGAAGCTGAACACGGTGCAGGCGCTCGCGCTGGCCTGCCTGGGCGCGGCGCTGGGCGTCTGGCTGAGGCGCAGGATCCGGTTGCTGGACCGGCTCGAGATCCCCGCGCCGGTCGCCGGTGGCCTGGTCTTCGCCGTCGCCGCCCTGGTGTTGCGCGATCGCTGGCTGAACGTCGAAATCGACTCGATGCTGCGCGACCTGTTGCAGGTGGCCTTCTTCACCACCATCGGCATGAACGCCAGCGCGCGCCTGGTGCGCCAGGGCGGGCCTGCGGTGCTCTGGCTGTGGGGCGTGGCGAGCGTCGGCGCGGTGCTCCAGAACCTGCTGGGAATCGGCGTGGCGCGGGCGTTTGGGTTGAATCCCTTGCTGGGGATCGTCGCCGGTGCGGTGTCGCTGGCCGGCGGCCCGGCCACGGCGCTGGCCTTCGGGCCCACGTTCGAGAAGATGGGCGCGGCCGGAGCGACCACGCTCGGCGTAGCCGCCGCCACCTTCGGCATCACGGTGTCGGGACTGTGCGCGGGCTTCGTGGGCGGCTGGCTCATCCGGCGTTACCGCCTGAGGCCGTCCTCGGCGGCACCCCAGCGTCCCGTTGCCTCCGGCGAGGACGTATCGAGCCAGTCGCTGTTCCGCGCCGTCATCCTGATCGGCGTCTCGATGGGCGCCGGCACGCTGGTCGGCGGAGCCTTCGAGAGGTTGGGGTGGATTCTACCGGCCTACATCGGCTCCATGCTGGTGGCCGCCGCGCTGCGGCAAATCGACGACCGTTTCGGCGTATTCGGGATTCCCGACCGCGCCGTTGCGGCGGTGGGCGCGACGGCGTTGCAGATCTTCATTGTGATGGCGCTGGTGGCGCTGCGGCTATGGGAACTGGTGCACCTGGCGGTGCCGATGCTGGTGCTGCTGTCGGCGCAGGTGGTGCTGACCCTGGCGCTTTGCGCCACGCTGGCCTGGCGCGCGATGGGACGCGGCTACGAAGCGGCGGTGATGGCGGGCGGCTTCTGCGGCTTCATGCTTGGCATCACGGCCAACGCGGTGGCTTCGATGTCGGTTCTGGAAGAGAAATACGGAGCGGCGCCGCGCGCCTTCATCGTCGTGCCGCTGGTCGGCGCGTTCCTGATCGACTTCTCCAACGCCCTGATCATCACCGTAATGGCGAACCTGTTCCGCTGAAACCCGGCTGTGATAAAATCAAGTCTGCCCTCACGGTGGGTGTAGCTCAGTTGGTAGAGCGCTGGATTGTGGTTCCATTGGTCGTGGGTTCGAACCCCACCACCCACCCCAAAGTTTCCAACAACAATGTCAATAGTTTAGAAGATACCTCGACTTTCCAGTGCAATTGGCGTGCAAGTGTCATAGGCTCCTCCCAAGGAGCCTCCGCCATGCTGAAGGTCGAGAAACGGCACCGGAAAGATTGCCGCCACAGCCAGTACGACCGGGCTCACGCCGAGCGCACTTGCGCATACCGAGCGATTGGAATGCTGAGTGGTGTCTCCGTTCGCCGGGGCCTGAAGACATCCAACTGCGAGACCGCGGTGAAAAGGGTCCGCGCTTGGGAGGAACAGGGCTCCACCCGTGAGACCCAAGCTGTCACGATTGAGGCTGCCGTCGCTGCCTTCATGCGAGATATCGGCGCGCGGAACTGGCAGGATTCGACAAAGCAGAAGGAGCCATTCACACCTGGAGAGCCCGATCGGATCATGGTCGCGGTAGGGATGCCGGTTACCCGGCACCCCCCGCACAGATCCGTGCTGGCGCTACTAACGCACACGGTTCCTACCTTGGATGTTTAGACGCAAAGCGCACCTCTGGATACGGATGCAGGATCTCGACTTCCGGCAGCAGGTTACCGAG
>JAUYBU010000490.1 GCA_030693045.1 Bryobacterales bacterium
ATGAGTTGCGTAAGATTAGCCCGGAGTGTCCCCGGAGGCGGTGGGCGATGGGTTGCGTAAGATTAGCCCGGAGTGTCCCCGGAGGCGGTGGGCGATGAGTTGCGTAAGATTAGCCCGGAGTGTCCCCGGAGGCGGTGGGCGATGAGTTGCGTAAGATTAGCCCGGAGTGTCCCCGGAGGCGGTGGGCGATGGGTTGCGTAAGATTAGCCCGGAGTGTGCCCGGGGCTCGGGTCTCTGCAAGGGGGGGGACACGCCTGTGTCCCGGGCCAGGCGATGAGTTGCGTAAGATTAGCCCGGAGTGTCCCCGGCTGTGTCCGCGGGTTGCGTAAGATTAGCCCGGAGTGTCCCCGGAGGCGGTCGCCGGGGGGCGAGCCGGATGCATCCGGCCAATATAAGAGACGAACGGGGATGAAAACGCACTCTACTACTGGGGGATCACATGCGTTTTCGATGGAGTGCTGTTTGCTATTGCGCGGGGCCGGCGCTGGCGGCCTTGAGCCTGTTGGCCGCGGCGCCCGAGCCGGTGTCCATCGGAAGGCACGAAAAAATCCCGCTCAACTTCGAGCCCAATCGGGGTCAGGCTCCGGCGGATGTGCGGTTCTTGGCGCGAGGCCCGGGATATGCGGTGGGCCTGAGCGCCAGCGCATCCACGGTAGTGCTGGGCGCGGAGCGGGCTGCGGTGAGGATCAGTCTGCTGGGCGCCAATGCGGATTCCTCCGGCTCCGCCGAAGATCCGCTGGGAGGCCGGGTGCAGTACTTCATCGGCAATTCACCCGAGCGGTGGCGCACCGGGATTCCCACCTACGGCCGTGTCCGTTTCGGCGATGTGTACCCGGGAATCGACCTTATCTATTACGGCAATCAGAGGCAACTGGAATACGATTTCGAGCTGGCTCCGGGGGCCGATCCATCCCGAATCCGTCTGTGGTTCGAGGGCGCCAAGTCACTCCGCATCGACACCAGCGGCGACCTGGTACTGGAGATGGCGAAAGGAGAACTGCGTCATCATCGCCCGCGCGCGTACCAGCGCCAGGATGGCGTGGAGAGGCGAATTGCGGCAGGCTACCGCATCATCGGCCGGCGCGAGGTCCGTATCGAGGTGGCGGCCTACGACCGCAGCTTTGCGCTGACCATCGATCCGGTATTGAGTTACTCGACCTATCTGGGCGGTTTCAGGAACGATCGCGCCTGGGGCATGGCGGTGGACTCCTCGGGGTGCGCTTATCTTGTGGGTGAGAGCCTCTCGACCAACTTCCCCGCCGCCAACGCTCTGCAGGCGGTAAGCAAGGGCAACACCGACGTGTTCGTGACCAAACTGAACGCGTCGGGGACCGGCATGGTGTTCTCGACCTACCTGGGCGGCACCGACGTGGATGTTGGAAGCGGCATCGCGCTGGATGTGGCGGGTAACATCTACATTACGGGTTACACCCGATCGGCCGCCTTTCCGACTACCGCCGGGGTCTACCGGACCGTTAAGTCCGGAGGCGAAGACGCTTTCGTGGCGAAACTGGCGCCGACCGGCGGCTCCCTGGTCTACTCGACTTTCGTGGGCGCTTCTGGAAACGACCGGGCGCAAGCGATCGCCGTGGACGCTTCCGGCAACGCCCACATCGCGGGTTACACCAACAGCGTAGCGTTCCCGACGATCAGCGCCGCCCAGGCCGCGTTCGGCGGCAGCACCGACGCGTTCGCGGCCAAGCTCAACACGACGGGCACGGCGCTGGTCTACTCTACCTTCCTGGGCGGCTCGTCCAACGACACCGCCGGCGGCATCGCGGTGGATAGTTCCGGCAACGCCTACATCGCGGGACAAACTCAATCTCCGAATTTCCCGGTGCGCAGCGCCTACCAGACCAACAAGGCCGGCGGCGGCGACGCCTTCGTCGCCAAGCTCAGCGCCGCGGGCGCGTTCATCTTCTCCACCTATCTCGGCGGTAAGGGCGCGGACTCGGCGAAAGCGATCGCTCTTGACGCATCGAACATCTACCTCACCGGGAACACCTACTCGATCGATTTCCCCACCAGTACCGGCGCCTTTCAGCGCGCGAAGTCCGGCGAGTACGATGCCTTTGTAACCAAAATGAACTCAGCCGGGACCGCGCTGGTATGGTCCACCTATCTGGGCGGGGCCGAATCCGACGACGGAACGGCGATTGCGGTGGACGGGTCCGGTATCCCCTACGTCGCCGGATTCACGGCTTCCCACAATTTCCCGGTGAGCAACGCACCCCAGGCCTCCTTCGGCGGACTACGCGACGCGTTTGTGGCCGTGCTGACAAGCACCGCCAGCGCACTACAGTACTCGACCTATCTGGGCGGCAGCGGGGACGATCGCGCCCAGGCCGCCGCGGTCGGAGGTACCAGCGTGTATGTGGCGGGTTACACTCTCTCGACCGATTTTCCGACGACGCCAGGGGCGATGTTTCTGACTCCGGCGGGCAGCACGGACGCGTTCAGCGCCAGGCTGGGCGGCCTGGCCGTGATGACAAGTCCGGTTCCCGGTTCGACGCTGAGCAGCGCAACGGTGACGTTCACGTGGGCCAAGGGTGGAGGCACGTTCAACACTTACTTGCAGATCGGAACGACCCTCGGCGGCTCAGACCTGGCGAATACCGCTCCCAGCCCTACAACTGTTTCCTACACTGCTACCAACATGCCGTTCAATGGCAGCACGGTTTACGTTCGGCTGTGGTCGTGGACCGGCAGCGCATACGAGTATTACGACTACACTTACAACTCCGGGGTAGCGGTTAAGGCAGTCATGATCAGCCCGACGCCGGGAAGCGCGCTAACGAGTTCCGTGGTCATATTCACCTGGACCCCCGGTTTTGGCGTCACTAATACGTGGCTCTGGATTGGGACCGCGCCCGGCACCTCCGACCTGCTGAATATTGGGGGGGGAGGAGGCACTTCGGCTACCGCTAACCTGCCGACCACGGGCATCCTTATCTACGCGCGGCTGTGGTCGATGATCGAGGGAGTATTGGTTTATAACGACTACACCTACAACGCGGGGACGCCGACTAAGGCGGCGATGATCAGTCCCACTCCGGGAAGCGTGTTAGCGGGCGCCTCGGTCACATTCACCTGGTCCCGCGGTATTGGCGTCTCCACTACATGGATCTGGATCGGGAGTGCGCCGGGCGGCTATGACCTGCTGAATTTTGGTGGCGGTTCGGCTACTTCCGTTACCGCTAACCTGCCGACGACTCCGGGCATGACCATCTACGTGCGCCTCTGGTCGTTGGTCGCTAGCGGATTGGTCTATACCGAGTACACCTACACGAGGTGACGGAAGACCTGGCAGCGGGGAATCCGGAGGGAGCGCCTCCACCCCGCGCTGATGGAGTTCCGAAATCCCGCCCCGGCGGCCGCAGTCAGTCCTGTGGGCACCTTCGCCGATCCCGGACCGGCGCTGTGGCCGCCACCGGCATCGCACCCGCCAATAGTTCCAACCGTTCCACCTCCGCCAGAGCGGCGAGAGAAAATCCGTCCGGTTCGCGCACTTCTCAATAGACAAGCCGTGCCGCACTACCGCCGCTCAATTTCGCTGTGGGTGTTCGCCTGTCTGCCGGCCTGGGGCGTGGCGACCTTGTGGATGCGCGAACGTTGGCCGAGGAGTGTGCTGGAAGCTGGGCTCTTCGCGCTGGCGGGGTGGCTGCTACTGAGAGGGCGGGTGGAATGGAACTGGCGGCTGGGGGTGTTGGTGTTCGCCGCCGGCTGGGGGGGCGTGCAGATCTGGCTGGGTTGGACGGTATACCGTCACGCGACGCTGGAAGCGGCGTTGTTTTGGGCCGCGGCGGCCTCGGCGTATCTGGCCGCCCGTGGCGTGGTTCGGGACGTCCGGGAGGCGGAGCGGGTCCGGCGCGGAATGGCCTGGTTCGGGGTGGGGCTGGCGGCGGTGGCGATGATTCAGCTCTACACGTCGCAGGGCCGCGTGTATTGGTATTTCGACAGCGGCTACCGCGACAACGTGCTCGGCCCATTCGTTTACCGCAACAACTACGCGGCTTTCATGGAACTGCTGTTGCCGCTGGCGCTGGTGGAGGCGTTCGGCGGCCGCCCCCGAAGCGCGTGGTTTCAGGCGGGCTCGGCGCTGATGTTCGCCTCGGTTATCGCTTCCGGCTCGCGCGCCGGTTCGCTGTTGGTCGCGGCTGAGGTGGCGATTGTGGCCGCGATGTGCTGGCGGCGCAGCCGCTCGGGGGTGACGGTCATCCGAGTGGTGGCGCTGACGGCAGTGCTGACGGCGGTGGCCGGAACGGGATTTCTTTGGGACCGATTTCAGGACCGGGATGCGGTGGCGTCGCGGCGCCCGTACCTGAACGCTTCGCTGGAGATGGTCGGCGAGCGGCCCTGGACGGGTTTCGGCCTGGGAACGTGGCCGCAGGTGTATCCGGCCCATGCGCGGGTCGACGACGGGGTGTTCGCCAACCGCGCGCACAACGATTGGGCCGAGTGGGCGGTGGAGGGCGGGGTCCCCTTTGTCGCGGCTTTGGGGCTACTGGTGGCCGGGAGCCTGCGCAGGGCCTGGGGTTCGGTGTGGGGGGTGGGGCTGATGTCGGTCTGCGCCCACGCGCTGGTGGACTATCCGTTCGCCCGCCTGGGGCAAGCGGTATGGTGGTTCGCGCTGTTGGCCCTAGTAGGCCCCTTGCCGGGCCAGAACCGCTCCGACCGTGCGGACCAGGATGTGCAGATCGAGCCACAGTGACCAGTTGCGGATGTAGTAGGTGTCCTGCGACTGCTGGATCTGGAGGTCGCCGTCGCTGCGCGCCGACACCTGCCACAAGCCCGTGATCCCCGGCAACACACTGCGCCGGAGCCCGCGAAACTCGGCCGGAAACGACTGAAGGTGGTAGTCGGGGAAAGGACGCGGCCCGACCAGGCTCATTTCACCTCGCACGACGTTCCAGAGCTGAGGCAACTCGTCGAGGCTTGACCGGCGCAGAAACGCGCCGACGCAGGGAAGGACTCTCGGATCTTTTCGCAGTTTGAAGTGCTGCTGCCAGTGCTCCCGCTCGTCCGGATACTTGGCCAGATAGAGTTCGAGCATCGGCTCGGTGTTCTGGCACATGGTGCGCAGCTTCCAGACGCGGATCGGCGTGCCGTCGGCGCCCTCGCGCCACTGCCCGTAGAAAGCCGGACCGCGGTCCACCAGCTTGATCCACAGCGCCAGCAGGCCCAGCAGAGGCGCGCACAAAATGAGCAAGGGAACGCCGAAGGCCAGGTCCAGCGCCCGCTTCAGCACGCGGTTGGACGGCACCAGCAGGTTCTTCTTGATCTCAAGCCCCAGCACTCCACCAAAGTCGCGCGCCGACACCCACAGGCTCTGCACGCCGAACAGGTTCGGAATCAGAATAATGTGGGGAAACGACAGGTCGTTCAGCAGGCCCATGAGCCGAGGCCGATCCAGACCCGGCATGGCCAGGATGATGCCCTTCACGTCCTCGCCCAACTCGCCGACCCGGTCGAGCGGTCCCAAGACTGGAACGCCTTCCAGGACCTGGTTCCACTTGGCTCGGTCATCGTCCAGAACCACCACCGGCACCATGCCCAGCGAGCGGTCGCGGTTCAAGCATCGCGCCACGGTTTGCCCCGTGCGCCCCGCGCCGAGAATCGCCACCGGTATCCCCCACCAGCCTCTGAGCGACAGAGCCTCGCGGACCCAGGCCTCAACCACCGGCGGGATCAGCAAGGCAAACAGCAGCGTCCCGAGCAGAATGCCTCTGGACCACTGCCGCGCGAGGATCAGGTAGTCCCATCCGATCAGCACGGCGAATACCAGGAACGTGGCGTAGATCCGTCCGCGGAACCGCTCCAAAGCGCCCAGACCATAGCCTGGATACAAGCCGGTCAGCCCGAAGACCAGCGGGATGATGAGGATTCCGATCGCCAGGCCGCGATACAGCTCCGGTCCGAGTTCGAAAGGGAACCACACCGACATGGCCAGGCGCAGCAGGCAGCCCAGGATCAGCGCCAGTTCCAGGGACAGGACGTCGGATAGCACGAACGCCCACGGCGCCCAGGAGCGCGCGCGAAAACTGATTCGGGTTATGCGTGAAAGCGCTAGTACGGTCATAAGGTCAGCTCCTGGTTTCCGGACCGAAGTGGCGGAATCCCAGCAACTGCAACGCGAAAAGCGCCACAAAGCGCGGGTTGTGCTTCAGATACCGCTTCCACAGCCGGCGCGGCTCGGTGGCCAACCGAAACAGCCACTCCAGGCCGGCGCTCCTCATCCAGCGCGGCGCCTGCGGCTTGGCGCCGGCCAGGAAATCGAACGCCGCTCCGACGCCCAGCATCACGGCCCGGACGTGTCCCCGGCGCGCGGCCATCCAGCGATCCTGCTTCGGGGTGTTCAAGCCGACAAACAGAAGCCGCGCTCCGGAACTGTTGATCTCATCCGTGATCCGCAGGTTTTCTTCAAGGTCCAGGGGCCGGAAGGGGGGTGAGAAAGCGTAAGCCACCCGCAACCGCGGATACCGTTCGGCGACAATTTCGACCAGGCGCGTCAGCACCTGCCGGCTCCCGCCGTAGAAGCCCACCGGGATTCCCTCTTCTTCGGCGGCGCCCAGCAATTGCGGCGTGAGGTCCGGGCCATAGACCCGCGTGGCCCAGGAAATGCCGAGCAGCCGAAGCCCCCACACCAGGGGCATCCCGTCCGGCGTCACCAGGTCGGCGGCGCGCATGATCCGCCGGAAGTCCGGCGAGTCGTAGGCCTCCATCACGTTGTTTACCGAGGCAATGCACACGTAGCGCGACTCGCTGGCGTCGGCCCAGCCGAGAACCTGCCGGACGGCGCCGCTGTAGCTGGTGGCATCGACGCGGGTCCCCAGGATCTCGCGATGCGGCCAAACGCCGTTTTGACTCGGGTCGCTGTGCATGTTCGCTCTCTCAATCCGTCTTCACCGCAAGGATGGACTTGGGAAGTCCCAGCAGCCGTTCGATCATCACGCGCGAAGCGGGAAACAGCGCCCGCATCCCGGCCGGGCTCAGCGGCCGCAGGTGGTCGACATACCGCCGCCACGCCGCCGCGCTTCGCGTCTCCAGCGCCGCTCGCGGAGTGAACGGCAGCCCCAGCCGCTGCAAGCTCTTCGGCAGCCAGTGGAGGAAAGGGGCCAGGTAGTGCGGCTCGATCGGGAACCGGACATCGGGCGTCTGCACGAAGTGCCTCGGCGCGACGCGCCGGATCTCGGCCGCCAACTGCCGCTGCGACTCGCTATCGCCCAAGTGCTCAATGACCGAGTTGCAGAAGACGACGTCGAAGCTCAAGTCGGCGAAGGGAAGGCGCCGCCCGTCGGCGACCACCCACGCGAACCCGGCCGCACCCGCCGGGGGCGCGTGGATGTTCACAATTGTCACGCGGGGAACCGGCAGCCCTTCGGCCAAAACCAGTTCCCAGAAGTACCGGCCGCCGCCCAAATCCAGTATCCGCGTCCCGCCGTGAACGCCGAACAGCTCATAGAACAGCCGCAGCCGCCGGGGCCGGAAACACCGGAACAGCGCGCTGTAGATCCGCCCTAGATCTATCCGGGGTTTCATTCGCGATTGACTCGCATTCGGATTGCCCACCTGGACCCGAGAAGGCTTATCCCAACCCAGACCGCCAAGCAGCGCTCCCATTCAAATGACTCGAAGTTTCTGTTTCGGAAATGCGTCGGGGAGCAACTTGCGCCAGTATCGGCGGTTGCCTCCCTTTCCAACAAAGGCATGTCCCCCGGCCCGGATCGGCCTGGGTACATGGTTCAGAAGAACGGCTGGCGGAATCTGTAGAGGAGCCAGTGCAACGGCCTTGCCAAAGCCGATTCGTAGCCGATGTAGGCCATCGCACGAGAGTTGAACGTCACCAGGCCCGGGTAGTCGGTCCACTCCCGGCGAAGGTAGAATTTATCGCTTTGGAATTTCGACCAATCGGTATTCGCCTCGCACGGAGTCGAGGGGTGGATGCCTTCCATCGCCATGGCGTATTGCAGGTACGGGATTTCCCTATAATCGAATCCCATCAGGCTGGAGACGATCCGGTCGGTGTAGAAAATGTCATCGCACATCAACAGCCAATTCAGATTTACGACGTCACCGCGCAAAGGACCGGTGCGAGTGAGCCCATACTTTCCGTCCACGATCGCGACCGACTTGGTATGGATCTTATTGACGGCGTATACGACTTCCTGAAAGTCGGGATGAAGGCGCAGGCGGTCGCTGGGATCTTGAATGGTTCCCCACTGATTCTTAATCGCCACGCTCACGGTAGTGTTCATGTGGATCTTAGGGACCGGCATGGTAATGAACAGGTCGGTCTCATCCAGCAGCAGGGTGGGCATGGGGACTGACACCTCGCGCTTACCCGGATGAGCGGCGATATTACGGGACGGTTCGAACGACAGGTTGACCAGCTTGGCGTCGTGAGCGGCGGCGATCCGGTCGAGACCGGTGGTGTGAAAGACCTCGGTCATGGAAAACCGGTTGTATCCGCCGGAATCGGACTCACAGATTGTGATACGGTTCGTGAACCCACGGACATACCGGACAACCGCCTCTACCGCTTCGGGACTGGTCATGACCCCCGGCGCGTATTCGGGGAACGTCAGGTTCGGCTTGATCGTGACCCGGCAGTTTGCCGTTATCCGAACGGATTCGGAAAGAAACTTGAAACCTTCTTCGAGCGGGGCGTCGTACCCTTTCGCGAGGGAATCAATATAGACGCGGCGAGTCGCAACGCTGGTCATAGTTACCCACAAACACGGGCCGTATGGGATAAGGCGAACCGCTAAACGGAGCGGCGCGCCGGTTCGGGGTTTTGGCGCGCCGGACAGCGCGGCGAAGACGGGTCACCGCGTTGCCCCCACTTCGTCCTTCTTGCCATCCAAACACGATAGCGTGGTGACGCCGGGGGTCGGAAGGACGGGTTGTTGCATAAGACCCGAGTAGGTTGCCTGAAGGCTTGCGTAAGACGCTTCGAACCGAAAGTGATCGAGAACCCGGCGCTTCCCATTGTTTCCGAGCCTTGCGCCCAACTCGCGGTCGCTCAGCACGCGCTCCATGGCTTCAGCCATCCGTTCCGGGCAATTTGGCGGCACGAGATAACCGCACTTGCCGTCTTCGATGATTTCCGGCGCTCCGCCGTGCGCCGTTCCGATGACTGGCTTGCCGAAGCTCATCGCCTCGATTAGAACCAATCCGAATGGCTCCGGGAGACCGGACGGCAGCACCAGCAGATCTATTGCGGAGTAGGCGACCCGCATGTCCTCGATCTCGCCAGTCAAGACGATTCTATCCGAAACGCCAAGCTCGTCGATGAGCGCCTTCAGCCGGACAACCTGGCGTTCCTTTCCCGGAAAGGCTGTGCCAATAATGAGGAAAACAGCGTTCGGAACCCGGCCGGCTATCGAGGCCGCCGCCCGTACGAACGTTTCCTGCCCCTTTCTGCCGAATTTGATCCGGCCGACTACCGCGGCAACACGAGCGGCAGGCGGAATGTTGAACCTGGACCGAAATTCACGCACAGCTCGCGGGCACGGAGGCTCGAAGTCCTCCGCACCCACTCCATTATGAATGACACTGACCTTTCGCTTCGCCGGGGAGTCGTTAAACTGCGCGGCAACCGCCGCGGAGATACAAATGATCTTAGCCGAACATGCGTTCATGAACCAGCGATAGCATGGCCATAAGATCGGGAACTCACCGAATATCTCGCGGATGTGCCACACGTGTGGCACTCTGGCGATCCAAGCCGCTATGGCGCCCGACATGACGGTCGCCGTGTTGGAATGGACGATGTCGGGACGCAGCCGGCGAATGGTCCGCGCCAAACGCCAGGAAGAACTCAGGCATCGCAGCGCTAGCAGCGCTGGAAACAGCGGATGACCGCAGTCTGCCCGAGACACCACGGCCAGATCGCGCTGAACCATGACTCCGACACCTAGCGTCTCCAGTGCGGCTTGCAGCGGGCCGCTTTCGGGAAGAACAACCCACAACTGCCGCCCTTCTCCCACGGAGACTTTCGCCAGACGCAGCAGAGACCGGCTGGCCCCGTAAAGGTCGGAACCACTGTGGACGTACAGAACCCTTATCCCCTTGGATGTCGCTTCCGGCTGCGTGCCGTTTACCTGTCCCGGGCTTCCCGTGTGAGCGCCGGCCGCCACAAGAGCGGGCCGTTGCACCAGGCTGGCATAGGTTGACCGGAGGCTCTGGCAAAAGGTTTCGAAGCGAAACAGTTCAAGAACCCGGCGCCTCCCATTGCTTCCGAGCCTGAGGCTCAAGTCCGCGTCCGTGAGCACTCGCTCCATGGCTTCAGCCATCTTCTCCGGACAATGTGGCGGCACAAGATAACCGCTCTTGCCGTCCTCGATGATCTCCATGGCGCCACCGTGCGCCGTTCCGATGACCGGTTTGCCGAAGCTCATCGCTTCGATAAGAACTAATCCGAAACCCTCCGGATGACCGGACGGCAGCACCAGCAGATCCATTGCCGCGTAGGCAACCCGCATGTCCTCGATCTCGCCGGTGAAGATGGTTCTGCTGGAAATCCGAAGTTCGCCGGCCATGTCTTTCAACTGACAGGCATGCCTTTCATTTCCGGGAAAGGCCTCTCCTATGATCAGAAAGACGGCGCCGGGAACTCGCTCCGCAATCGAGGCCGCCGCTTGCAGGAAGGTCTCCTGCCCTTTTGCGCCGCACTTGATCCGGCCGACTACCGCCGCCACGCGAGCGTCGGGAGAAATGTTGAACCGCGAGCGGAACTCACGCACAGCCTCCGGGCCCGGAGGCGCGCAGTCGTGCTCCGGCAGGCCGTCATAGATGACCCGGGCTTTCTTCTCCGCCGCCGAGCCGCGAAACTGCGCCGCGACCGCTTGGGAGACGCAAATGATCCGCGCGGAGAGGACATTCATGAGTTCGCGATACCATCGCCATAAGATCGGGAATTCGCTGAACACCTCGCGGATGTGCCACACGTGCGTTACCCCGGTGAGGCGGGCCGCTATCGCGCCCGACAGGACGGTGGCCGTGTTCGAGTGCACGATGTCGGGGCGCAGCCTGCGTATCGTCCGCACCATGCGCCACGAAGAACTTAGGCACCGAATCGCCAGTAGCATCGCCGACATCAGACGGCTGTCGCCCACCCGGGACAGCACGGCAAGATCGCCCTGAACGATGACCTCGACGCCTAGCGCCTGCAATGCCTCCTTCAGTGGACCGCCTTCGGGAAGAACCACCCATGTCTGCTGACCCTCTTTTACAAGCGCTTCCGTCAACCGTAGCAGGGACCTGCTCGCGCCATAGAGGTCGGAGCGGCCGGTAACGTAGAGGATCTTCAGGCGTTTGTGGCGCAGCAGTTGCGTGTTACCCATGTCTGCTCCCCTCCGCTGGCACATAGCCTGGAAGACTTTGCGCGGGTGCGCTCGCGGCGCGGGCGCCGGCCGGCGCGAGCGGCGCTTGTGAATCGCCGGCCGCCCCGAGGCCAATCGCAGAAACTTCGGGAACGGCGTCGGCGATAAGTTCGTAGAGACCGTTGACGTAGAGCTCGGGGGAGTGCATCGCCGCGAAGCGGCGGGCCGCCGCGGCATCGTAGCCCAACGGGCCGCCGTCGATCACCCGTGTGATGGCTCGAGCGATTTCTGCCTGGTCGTAAGGATCTACGGTAAGCCCGAGACAATGGCGCTGGACCGTTGCGCCTATGAGGCCGTACCGCGTCGCGACCACAGGGCGCCCGAGAAGAGCGGCTCGGATCATTAACCCGCTGCTCCCTATGAATCGCTGGTACAGAAGCAGGAGCACGTCCGCTTCTACAATTGCCAGATCGATAGCCTCGTCCGACACGAACTCATTCCTGTAAGTGATTTTGGCGAGGGTCGACTCCGAAGCGCGAGTTATGATCTCGGTGAGTAAGGCGGTTTCGGATTCTTCCGTGCGCCCGACGATCCTTAGCTCTATTCTGAGCTGATCCTCCGGAGCAAGGAGCTCCAGCGCGGCCAGAAAGGAAAAGATCCCTTTTCTCCGGGAAATGGATCCAACAATGGCGAAAACGATCCGCTCCCTCCGTTCCGGGAGCGGCTTCGGCCCGGTTTGAGCGGGGAAAGCGAATGGATCCGGAAGATATCGCACCTTGTCCGTTCCAAAGTGGTGAGTGGCGTAATCGGCGGCCGCGGCGTCGAAGACAAACAGTCGCCGGATTCCGGCTCTGGCGCACAGAGCCCTGGCGACACCTCTTTTCAGAATCCCGATTGCACGCTGCCACGCTCCCTCATGCAGGAACTTGGCGCTGGAATAATGGAAGTTCGGGCGGAACCAGACGCCCGAGACGGCTACCGGCAGCGGTTGCCACGTCAGCCTGTAAATGAACCGGTCGATGTCCAGGAACAGAACCTGCCTCGCCGAAACCTCCCGGACGGCGGCCAGCACGCCGTTCAGCGAGCAGCCGTTCTTGCGGGAATCCGCCTGGATGACCCGGGCGCTAAACGTCGCGGCCGCCTCTTCCCCGAGCACTCGGGTAACGGCCCGGGCGGTCTCCGCGGGAAGGTAGAACCATAGGCGCGCGAGACTTTCGCGGTCCTTGCTAAAGATGAAGTCAAACAAGAACCGCACATGAAGATGCCGGTGGCCGCCATGGCCGACGTCGGCTACAAGGGTGGAGTTCATTAGATTTGCGCCGGGTAATTCGTACACACAACTAGCCTCTGGCGGAGAACCGCTTCCGCCGGGCGAGTCGCCCAACCTGGTCAAGAGTCTTGGGTCGCCGACGATTTCGCCGTCCCCTCCGCCCTCGGCCGGCGTTCGCCCCGCCACGCTTTCCGACCACCGCCGAAACCCCTTCGACAGTGCGGCCTATTCGTCACAACACTTCCCGAAACAGGGATTCGTAGTCTTTGCACATTCGCTCGAGCGAGAAGTCGACTTGCGCCCGCTCTCTTGCATTCAGCGCGGTTTGCACGGCCAAGGCGGGATTCCTGTACAGAGACTCGATCGCCGATGCAATGCCCTCCACGTCGCCGACCGGCAGAGTGAAACCGGAAATGGAATGAGTTATGATTTCGGGCGTACCGCCGGACCGATAGGCAATCGGAACGCGGGCCGCGGCCTGGCTCTCGATGAGACTCGTGCCGAGCCATTCGGCTCGAGCGGGGTGAACCAGAATATCGAATGACGAATATATCTTCCACACATCGCCCTCGTACCCGCAGAAGGACACCGCGCCGCTCTTCGTCCAGTCGGCCAGCGCACGTCTCAGGCCCGCTTCTTCGGAGCCGTTCCCGTAGATCCTCAGGCTAAACGGGACGCCCAGGTCCGTGAGGCGCCGGCAAAGGGGAGCGAAGTCGAATACTCCTTTGAAGCTTTCAAACCGTCCCACATACCCGAGTCGCAGCAGCCCAGTGAAAGTTGGGACGGGCATGGAGCAGAGCAGCGGTAAGGCGGCCACACCATTCCGAATGACTTTGACGTTACCGTTGCTTTCCTGCCGAAGCATCTCCAGAGCGCGGACTCGCGTGAACTCGCTGACCGCAACTAACCGCGCCCGTTTTTCCCGCGAAATGAGCCGGAAGGCGGCTTCGACCGCGAGCCTTCGAAAATCAAGCCGGCGACGACGGACGAGCGCGGTTGAAACGCCGTGCAGAGTCCATATTAGCGGCACTCCGGCCAACCGGCACGCCAGCCATACTCCAAACATCCGTCCGTGTCCGGAAACGATGTCGATTCGGTGGCGCCGGATTAGTCGAAAAGCCGCGCGGAACAGCCCGGCCGCCGACTCCTGGCCCGGACTCCGGCTCGCCCATGGCTGCTCGGACACCATGATGCAATCCGGGATTCGGCGCCGCAAATCCTCGCAATGGCTGTAGGGGCCCAGCAGCGACACGCTGTGTCCCATCTTGTTGAGACCGATGGCCAGGTCCAGCGCCACGCGTTCCTGGCCACCGGCCCCGCTGCCAACGAAGCTATTCGCGACGAGGATTCTCAACGCAGTTCTCCATACCGGCGCACCATCCGACCGTCGGCCGCCGGCAGGCTTTCGCTACTCTCCCGCCACTTCCCCCGACCACCCGCATTCAGCTTTCCGTTGTCGGCCGACAGCACTGCGATAGCCTTTGCACCCATGTCCGCTCGCCCTTCGATAGCTCCTTTACCGCCCGGCCATCGTCCTCGGGAGCGGCGCCATCCGGCGCACCACATTCGACTGCCACCCTCGCACTTGGATTTCGTCAAGCCGGTGGCGTTTTACAGCCTGCCATCCATGCAAACCCACACCCCCGAGAGATTACGACAACGACTGCTGGCCGGCCGCGATTCCGATCCGCGGCCGAGGGTTCCAATACAGCGCCCTCGTTTCCCCCATCCGCCAGGGCACGGTCGACGGCGCCTGCATCCGCTCCACTTCTATCAGCGAGGTTCCATGCCAGAGAATCGCAAGCATAATGATGGTGCCGCCCGAAGCGAAGCTGCCTCCGCCAAACGCCACCAGCGTGAACGCGATCCAAAGGAGCAGGTGAGCTCTCACCAAGAGTCTCAAGAACCGATCGCCGGAGTTCCGCAAGGCCCAGTACTGGCGCACCAGGCGGCGCATCAGGGTAAACACCATTATTCCAAACGCGACCACGCCCACAGCTCCGAAGTGGTAATAGATGCCGATCCACCCAATGTGAACACCGATGCTGACATAGTCCAGGTGACCGAACCTACTCGCAAATTTCCCAAAGGCGGCTTCCAGCGGGCCTTGCATCGACTCAAGGGCCGCCGTGGCTTCGGCAACGCGCCACGCGACCGTGTCACCATTCTCCTCGTAGGCCATCACCACCTTATCAAGGCCGCCGAGCCGCACGACAAGACTGTCCACACTGCTGCTGGACTGCACGCCAAGCCCTAACACAATCGCTACCGAGCACATCGAGACCGCGAATCGTCGCGAACGCCGCCGTCCGAAGACGCTTAGCGTCACATGCACGAACAGGCACACCACCAGAACCACGAAGAACACTCGAATAAAGGTCCACACTAAACCACTGAGTAATACCGCCTCCGTGGCCACCACACTTCCAACCCTTAACAGGTTGCTTTCACTCAGCAACACCATCAACCCGACGGCCGCGAAGAGAACATAGCCGGCTCCCGACGTGAATATCCTGGGTTCCCCCGCGACCAGACCGCGAAACGATGCGTCCGCAAACTGCGGATTCGCAAGCTCGGGAAATTTATGATAGACCTGCAACGCCACGCTCGACACCAGGGCGACACCCAGATACATCGAGAGAAGGGCTCTATAGTGTTTTAAGGTCTTGACCTCAACGAAAAGAAGAACGATGAACAAATAGTGCATCGTCTGGCGAAGCGTCAACACCAGCACCTCGGCGTCGCGGTTAGCCAGTAGCGCAATCAACGGCGATATCGTGACTACGATCATGCACAGGCCCCAAGGCCAATACACCTGTCCTACGCGGCGGCGCGTGACGCATGCCCGCATGAGATACAGCCCGTACACGGCGATACTAATGCCATCGCCCAGCGGTACACCCGCCACGCGCAGCCACTTTGTCGGTATCACCGCGTTCAGACTGAGTATTAAGAGAAGCCAGATCATAACGCGCTCACATCCGAACCGCGAAGCTTTCGCCGCGCATTTCCCGCCGTCGCTTCGCCGGCCTCGTCTTGGTCACTCTGGGAGTCCTCTCCGCAGGCCGCCTTCAGCCGCTTCTCCAGGGCGGTCGGACCGTGTACTTCGCGCGCCAAACGGTCGTAGCTGCCGATCAGATCCGGCCGATCGTGCAATTCGATGTCACGAACCGCGGTTTTCAGTTCACCGAGAGTACTGGTACAGAGCGGCAGGTTGTGCGCGGAAAAATACCGCGGAAGCGAGGCTTCCGCGGGCCCGTGAACCAGTAGCGGGCGTCCTCCGGAGAATGCCTCCGCCAGCTTGGATGGAAACGAGGTTGACACCATCAGGCGGACTTTCGGCTCGAAACTGTACGGGATGAAGACCGCCCAACTCCCCCGCAGACGCTCCCTGCGTGCGGCCGCGCTCAAGGTGCGCTCAAGCCGGACGTCCGGGCTGTCGCCCAGATCGCGGCCCAGGTGCCGGGGGCTCGAATACGACAGCAGCAGCAGACGAAGCCGAAAGGCGCTCGAGGGCGACTCGTTCCACTCGCGGATAATCGTTAACAGATCTCGAAGCGCGCCCAGATACAACTCGTTGACGCCGCCAAGAAACGTGATCGATCTCACGTCGGGCTCCGCCGGCGAATAGGAAGCATACAGCAAGGGCCCGGCCTGAACGGCGATGGGCAACCATTCGGCCGAAACGCCGTATTTCCGCATGAGATGAGTACAGTATCCGGGACTGATCGCAAACACGCGGGCCGCCTTTTTGAGCAACCTCGGCTCGGCCCAGCGGAATACCCGGGCCGCGAAGTTACGGCCCGCCAGCCGGGACGACTCTTCAAGATCGTCGACCAGATAGACGTCCATGGGCAGCCCGACATACTTGCGGACCAATGCCGCGTGAAAGAGGAACCACCCGTTTCCCCCAAAGAACACGAATAGGCGATTACAGCCGGAGAGTCTCTTCCTCGGTAATCGGACTGGCAACCACACGCTCAACAGCAAAAGGTTCAAAAGGCTTTTTATGATCTCCGCCCACGCCGGCACCGAAGCCAGAAGCCCGGGGTAAACCAGCGTTGGGACGCCAACGCCCGCGCGGATCGCCGCCGCCGACACGCTCCGGTGGAGACGGCGTGTGATCGTCAGCCGCATGGAGGCGGGAAAGAACTCCAGGAATCTGTAGGCCAACACTTCGCAGCCATGACCCTCGCTTCGGGGAGGGGCGTCGGTCAAGAACACGTACCGCGGCATTTGCGTCGCGCAGGGGATGGGTTGTCGATTCGCCGTATGCCGCTCTTCGGAGTTACTCATGACCTTCGCTTCCCGCAAGACGACAGACTCCGCGGGGTGCGGGTCCGTTTGGCGCCGCTCCGCCCGGCTGTAACTACAAGCGGCAACCCAGTGGTTCGGTTCATCTTTTGCGAAACACGTTATTGTGACCTACCGACCCGAGGTGCTCAAGCTGTGAGTTCGCTTCTTCGCGAACCACGCGCGACGGCCCGGGGTGGCCGGCAAAGGCAAACCTGGGCGGTCGAAACGACGTTCCCAGGCTGGCGTCGTCCATCACCAGCAGGCCGCCGGACCGCAGGTTGTCCCGGCTGAGCTTAAAGTCGGAAAGGGCAGTGTCATAATCGTGATTCCCGTCGACGTAGATTAAGTCCCAGGCTAGCGACGAGATGTGCCGCGATGCCCGGGCGTCCTTCGAGTTGGCCACAATTAAGGTAGGAGCCTCCAGATCGAATGCGCGAAACGATGCGAGTGTGTCGTCACGATACGGAATATCCTCGTCGTATGCGCTGACCGCGTCTCCGGTCGCCGAGAACGGCGAAATGCCGTGCACTTCGCAGGGGAAGTGAAGCGTGGTTCCAATTAGCCCCCACAGAGAAATCACCTGCCCACGGTAGACTCCTATCTCCAAACAGCGGCCGGGCCTGAATTCCCGAAGCAGGAGCCACCACATGGCATGAAAGGCATGTTCGCCAAAGCCCCGGTTGTTCCTGCAATAGTATTGGCGATGTCTTCGCACCGGTTTGGGGCAGAGATTGGCAAAATAGTGGTGCATGTACCCGTACAGCTCATTCCGATCCGGAAAGCGCCGGGCGGCGCCCGTGAAACTGAGGTCGAGTGCGTAGGCCGCCTGACGCCGGCCGCACCACTCGCTTTCAAGCCGAGCCAACAACCGGCTAAGCACCCAGGTCACGACCTCTCCCAAGCGTGAAGCGCAAGCGATCGGAACTCACGACTATCCTCTGTTCGGTCCATCCCGCCACCGTTTCCCGAAGCCCGCCGCGGACCGGCCGCGCCTTTTCCGAAACTGCCTGCTCGCTTCGGCGGCTGGTGCGCCCGGCCATTACGAAGCGGCCCGCCGCCGGCCGCGGATGTCCAGGGCGGCCAAGACCTCCGGATTGGCCCGGTCTCATTCCCGACTCCGTCGACTCTGCGTTGACGGGACCCGGAACTCCTCAGGCCGGGCTCCGGAAGCGCGCTAGAATCACATTCGGCGCGACCATGCCATTCACCCTGTGGCGCGCCGACTGCTGCAAGAACTCGCGTGCGAAAGTCAGCGGGTGCGAGAAAACCGTGGACACCGCATTCCGAGGGCCGTGGTTCGGACCATGAGCGAGCAGTTTGGCGGCCGCCAGAGCCCGGCTGAGTGTGCCCCTCGCACGGGGCATGCTCAACTCCAGTTTGAGGCGCAGTTGCGATGCCAGGGCCGCGTAGGCCGTCTCGTTCCACCGCGTCAGGTGATGCGGGGGGTGATTGAGCGGATCGTGCCAGTTCCTCTCAAAGTACATCGGGGAATAGGGAGTGCTCACGAAAATGCTCGTTCCGGCGTTGGACAAAGCCAGCATCGAGCGGAGAAAGCCTTTGGGATCCGCAACATGCTCCAGGCAATGAAACGCCACGATCAGATCGAACGTCTTCAGGCGACGCCGTGGATTCGATGCATACGCTTCAATGGTCTCGGGGTAGGCTTCGATGCCCGCCTCCAGGCATTTGGCCACCGAGCTTCCGGTGGGGTCAAGACCAACCGCGGATACCGTCATTAAGTCTTTCCGCAGCAAACCGAGAAAGATCCCGGACCCGCAACCCACCTCGAGCACGCGCGGGCCGGGCAGGCCTCGCCGTCGCGCATGCCCGGCGACACGTTCCCACTCCCACCTGCGGTTGGGGTAATAGTTCGGACGCTGGGCGATCCACGAATAGAAGCTCTCACTGGCCGGGATCATCGGGAACGCATACTCCAGGGTGCACTCCGTACACCGAAGGACGTCATAGTCCAGCAAGCCCAGGCCTGCCGGGACCGGCTCGCAATAGTAGCGCTCGAGACCGGCGCCGATGAACTCGGGACTGAGGCGCTTGACGAGAGTGCCGGGGGTGTTACAGACCGGGCACGTTGAGCGACCATCCGGAAGACCCGATGTGCGGCCCCGCCCGTTTTCTTCGCCCGGAGACGACGCGCCGGCCGGCCGGACATCCTCGTGCATCTCCAGCCCCGGCGACGCAGACCCTTGGTCCGGCAATCCCCTATCTCCACGCGGCGACGAAGACCGAGGCCCCAAGATGCCGCACGTTTTCGCGCGTCGCCGCCCACAGCAGCGCGCGTATCAGCGCCCGCGATAGCATCATCACCGGCAATGCCACCCACCGTAACCGGGTTACCGCCGCCAGCGACTCGTCAACACACTCGGTTCGGCCGAAACCAGCCGCCGACAGAAGGGCTCTCGTGGCCACCGTGGTGTACGCCCAGTAATGAGTTATGTCGTTGAACAGGTTTCGCGTTACCAGCGGGCTGTCTGCGTTGGGCGCGCGCAAAATCAGCACGCCGCCACTCTTCACGGTCCGGGCCGTTTCGGCGAAGAACTCCAGGAGTCTGTCTTTAGGCAGGTGTTCGACGAAGTCGATCGCAACGATGCAGTCCCAGGTCGCGGCCGGGTAGCGCCTCAAGTCCTCGATGCTGTCGGCCAGCGCCACGGGGAGCTTCGCCTGGCGCGCCAGGGCAATTACGGGACCGGACGAGTCGCTGCCCGACAGGTTACGGTAGCCTTCGTCCCGCAAGAAGTGCAGAAGAATACCGGGGCCGCAGGCGGCCTCATAGATGGCGGCATCGCGGGAGGCGGGCAGCCATCTTCTCAAGATCCGCCGATAGACGGGCGCCTGCCCGCGGGCGAGGTCCTGGACATCGGCCACGGTCGCGATGCCTCTGGCTTGCGCCTGGCAGTCATAGTAGGCCGCGCCCTCCACCGGCTTCACGGGACGATCCCCTTCCGGAGCCGCATTCACTGTCTTATCCGAGATCCCGGGAGGGCGCTCGCTCGTAGAGTACGTCATAGTAGGTCCCGATTCCCAACCCCGATCGAAGTGGGTGACGCTCTCGTTCACGAAAGCCCCGTGCGGTCATAAAGGCCTCCAGTTCGCTCAACAGGCAGCAGCCGGTATAGGCCTCGAAATCCGGCGCCTCGACCTTGACGAAACGAACTCGCTGGAGAATGCCGGCCGCTCCTTGGAGCACCATCATCTCGGATCCCTGGGTATCCAGGACCAGGGCGTCGAAAGTATCGAGGTCGAGCCGCTCGCGGCTCGCGAAGGCGTCGAGCGTGGCGCTGGTCAGCTTAATGTCGTGGGAGTAGGAGATCTCGGGCCAGAGCTTCGTATGCATTGCCAGCGGAAGGATCGACGACGAGGCTCCGTTGTTGTCGGCGACGTGAAACACGTACTCGCGTTGATCGTGCTCGGTGATGAGGCGCTGGTACGCTTTCTGCCGGGAGAAGGCGCTCACATGCGAGCGGAGTTGCCGGTAAACCTCGGGTATGGGTTCGATCCAAGCCACGTAAAGGTTGAAGGCGGCGTAATCGTCGCGCTCCTGGCCGGTGTTGGCGCCCACATGAATAACGCCGGCGATCTCTCGCAGAAACCCGTCTCCGGATTGCCTGGGCCGGCCAAATACCCGCCGGGCCGCGCGAATCAGCCTGGTCTTCAACGTCCGCACCGTCGACATTCCGTTAAGCCCGTTCGGCACAACCCGCCTGTAGCGGCATTTCTCCCGGTCCGGTTTTCAGTACCCGGCAGCCGGCGATACGGGCCGGCCCAATGACATACCGCGGTGTTCGCCTCGGGACAGCCCCAGCCGAGTTTCGTCATCCGGCGTTGGGGGATGTTCCCTTGGTTGCATGCACTTCACTCCCGGCGCGCGCAAGCCTGTGCCGCAATTGGAGACCCCGGTACGGGGCATACCAGTAGTTTGTGCAAGATCCGGAGATGAGGCCGGCCAGAGGCAGTCCGACGGTACCAAAGTTGTAGCACAGGAACAGGGACCCTGCAAGATTGAATCCACCGTTCATCAGGGTCGACCACATGAACGGATTGGAGCCCGCCGCCAGGAGAAACTGGCCCCAGATCGCGGCCGAGGAAAGCAGGGCGTACTCCAGCGACATCAGGCCCAGAACCGGCGGGGATACATATGGCCCGGAATGGGTCCAGACCGAGACCAGCGAGGGACTTGCGACGAAATAGACCAGGCATCCCGCGCACGCCGCCGCCATTACGGCGCTAATAGTGTCTTGCATTCTTCTTCCGGCCACCCGCCAGTCTCCCCGCGCGCATTCGGAGGTGAATTTGGGCAATTGGGGTTGCGACAACTGGGCGACACACATACCGACGGTCTGGCCTATCCGTTGGGCCAGGTAGTAGGGCACCACGGCCGCGGGGCCCAGGATGGCGCCGAGAAGAGGAACCTGGATTGAGCTGACACAGTATGCCGATGAGCCGACGATGCCGATGGGAACCGCCACCTTCCACAGCTTCCGGAGAACTTCCTTATCCGGGGGCGACCCGGTGGGACGCAGTTTACCTTTCGCGTGGCGGAACAGAATCGTCCGAAACACAAGAAGCTGAAGCGCGGCTACGATCAGGACGGCGACGCTGGCGGCCCACAGCGTTCGAAACCAGTGCAGCGCGGCTATGGTGCCCAGACCGTTCAGGATCAGGAGAGTCCCGCTGACACCCTTGGTAATGTACATGAGACCGAGCCCGTCCAGGACCGACTGATTCAGTCTGGATTGCAGCGCTAGCAAGGCGGCGATCCCCAGCAGGTACCAGGAAACGGTCAGACCCGCGGAATTCATCCCGGCCAGCCGCGTGCGGGGCATCACCAGTTCGTGGAGCGCCACCAGTACAGCAAAGCCTATCGGGAGAGTTCGCAGGTACAGAACCCGGCTGGCCTGATAGACTTCGTTGATGCCAGCCCATCCCGGCCGCGTATGTATGAAATCGTTCGCTTCGGGCAACTGACTGGACGTTCGGGCAACCGAGTATGCCACCTGTCTGGAGGTTACGAAACTAAATCCAAAATCGGTCCACCCTACCGCCGCCAGGAAACCCTGAAAGGTGAACCACAGCCCGGCCTGGTCCGGCGGCAGGTACTTCAGCACGAACGGTATGGAAACGAAGGCGCCAAACATACCCGCCAGTTGCTGAAACCAACCCGCCAGGGATGCGCTTCTGGTTGGATGAGCCCTTACCCAGTCCCGGATCATGGGTTCCGCTTCCGCGGATAACACCGAGGCGCGTCAGCGGCCCTTACGGACGCTGGACTCACATCCGTCGTCGAAGTGAATGGTATTTGGAAACGCTCTCTTCCAAGATCCGGTTTGGATCTTACGCGAGTTCCCGATCCGGAAAGTGTTCTCGTAGTTTGCCCAGGCCGGAGATAGGGCACGCTGGCACGGCGCGGATCCCCGTCGATTTTGGGAATTCGGCGCACTTGAACGGAATCCGGCGCGCCGTGGCGCGACCCGCGGGTCGAATCCGGGCGGGCGCTGCCCGGCGCCCCTACTTTGCGGCCAGGACAAATGGGTGAAAATGCCCATTGCTGGCGGTCGGAACGACCCGGACCTCGATGCGCTTGTAGCCGAGACCAATCAACCGCTCGCAAAGCTCTTCGATTTCATACTGCGTATTCCTCATGATCATGCCGCCCAGGCCGCGACGAAGCCGGCACCACGCGTCATCGGCCCGTCGCAACAGCCCGTAGGCTCCAGCCAGCACCATACCCCCGCCGCGGCCCCGATAGGGGAGCCGATACACGGGCAAATGCACCATGATGGTTCCACCGGCGGCGAGGACGCGATAGGCTTCCTTGAAGTAAAGAAATCCAATACGCGCGGAATCCAGGTGCTGAAATACATGCGTGGAGAAGACGGCCGTCACGGAACCGTCGTTCTGCGGCAAGTGCAACCCGTCGGTAAGGAAATACGTCACGTTGCCGGCGGCCAGTCGCGAGCGGACGTAGTCGAGCATGTCTTGGGCGACGTCGACCGCGTACACCTTGTCGAAGGCGACGGCAAGCGGTCTGGTAAGCCGGCCCGCGCCGCAACCCAGTTCCAGGCAACTGTCGTAACGCACTCCGTACTGTCGCCAGTGGCGGTGGAAATCCTGCCAGTCGGCTTCTCCAAAAGCGTAAAACTCGTCGTCGCTCCAGGGTGCGACGGCTCCTTTCGCCTTGTTCGGCCACGCGGAGACGGCCCACAGCGGGTCGGCCTTGGCCCACCTCTTCCATTCGATATTCGAGTTCAGGCTCATCGGCGTCTAGAGGTCACTTCGCCGGACGGCTGCGTGCGGCCGCAAGCCTTGGCGGGCGCACGGGCGGGCAACCGCATTATGCGCGCCTTGGCACGAAAGCGGTTGCGCCGGGAGGGCGGGCGGGGGCCGGCGCCGGCTTCGGGGCGGCATCATGCGCGGGGCTTTCCGTGGCCGGCGCCATAGTACTTGTGGTAGTTGCCGTAGTAGTAGTAGTAGCGGCTGGTCTCGCTGTGAACCTCGTTCAGAACCACTCCCACAACCTTGGCGCGCAGGCGGTTGAGCGTCGCTATCACGCCTCGGACGGCGGTGAGCGGGGTCTCGCCGGCGCGCGCGACCACCAGCACGCCGTCGACCGCGGTGGCCATCTGAAGCGGCTCGGCGAATCCGAGCATGGGCGGAGCGTCCAGGATCACCAGGTCGTACTCAAGCGACGCCTCGTCCAGCATCTCGACCAGTCCGCGGCCGATCAGATCCGAGGCGCGCCGCGACCCGGAACCGGCGGGCAGGAAGTGCAGATCCGGGGGCTGTTCGAGCTTGATCACCGCGTCGCGCCATCCCAGCTCGGCCAGCAGCACGTTGCTCAGCCCCAGGGACCCCGGAACGTTGAAGCGGCGATGCAGGCTGGGCCGGCGCAAGTCCCCGTCGATGAGCAGCGTCCGGTGGCCCTGCTCGGCGTGAGCCACGGCCAGGTGCGCGGCCATGGTCGACTTTCCTTCGCCGGGCGCCGCGCTGGTGATCAGCAGCGACTTCGTCCGGCGGTCGAAATCCGACAACAGAATCGAGTTGCGCAGGGTCCGGATGGCTTCGTCGAAGTTGGTCACCGCATGGTCGGTGTCGGAAGCCTTGACCAGGGCCGCCGTCTTGGCGGCGGAGGCCGGGCCCAGCCGGCCGTGCCAGGACTTGACCACCGGAAGCGAGCCGATCACTTCGGTGTTGAGCGTGCGCGCAACCTGTTCGGAATCCCGCAGGGTGTTGTCCAGCACGTCCGTGATCAGGGCCACGCCCACCGCCAGCAGACTGGACAGCAGTAGCGCCAGCGCCAGATTCAGCCGGAGGTTCGGAAAGACCGGATTGATGGGAGGCCGCGCCGGGTCCGCAATCCGGATGGTCGAGTTCTGGAAGCCCGCGTTGATGCCCGCTTCCCGGATCTTGCGAATCAGTTCCTCGTACAGCTTCTTGTCGGCCTCGGCCTCGCGTTTCAGGGACTGGTATTCGAACGACCGCGCGTTCAGGCGGTCGAACTCGGTCTTGGTCTCCCGGACCGCCTTCTCGAGCATCGACTCGCGGTTCTGCGCTTCCCGGTATTCAATCTCGGTGCGGCGGGCGATGACCAGCCGGGTCGCGTCCAGTTGGCGCTGCAACTCGGCCGCTTGCGCCGCCAGCTTCCGGAATTCCGGATGGTTGGTCCCGTAGTGCGCCTTGGCTTCGGCAAACCGCTCCTGGGTGTCGTTGAGCCGCTCGGTCAGCCGCTTGAGCGCTTCGCCCTGGCTGGACACCAGGGCCGCCTCCAGGGTCCCACCCCGGGAGGAGTTGAAAGCCGCCTCCTTACGAACCCGGTCCCCCTGGGAGTTGGTGAACTCGGTGTTCAACTGCAGCAGCCGGGCCGAGAGGATGCTGGTCTTCTCCTCGGGGTTGATGACGTTCAGCTCGCGTTCGAATTGCATCAGAGCCTGGCTGGACCGCTCCATCTTGGCGCGCAGTTCGTCGAGCTGTTTCTCCATGAAAGACGCCAGGCTGGCCGAGGAGCGGATGCGGATGTTGTAGGTGTGCTCGAGATAGGACTGGGAGATCGCGTTGGCCACGTCGGCGGCCAGTTGCGGATTCGTCGAACGGTAGCTGGCCAGCAGCAGGTAGGTGTTCGGGGGCCGCGAGATCTTGAGTCTCTTCAGCAGCACGGGGGCATTCTCGAGACTCGCGCGCCGGCCCGGATCCATGTCCTGAAACTGCCGTTCGTGCTCGAGCAGGTTGTAGCGTAGCGCCACCGGCCGGAGCACGGAGTCGGACTGAATCAACTTGATCTGGGTCGCCAGAAACTGGTCGGAGTCGTTCAGCACGCTGCGCGAAGCTTCCTGACCGATAACTCCGGACGGCGTTTGCCGGTCGATGTCGACCGTCGCGGTGGCCTCGAAGACCGGCGTGATCCGGCTGGACACCACCAGCGTGGCCAGCGTCGAAGCGACTATGAAACCGAGGATCTTCCAGCGGTGCCGTCTGAGCACCCACAAGTAATGAGCCAGGGGAACCGAAGCCTCTTCGGCTTCCACGTCGGGCTGGGGCGGAGGCCCCCAGGAGAGCGCACGCAACAGGTCGGGCGCAGTCACGGCCGGCGCTTCTATCAGGGCTTTAGTCTCTTTGGGCATGAACTCTCATTGGATGGCCGGGCAACGGCTACCGCCGCCAGATCGGGAGGCCGGTGGGGGTGGCGGTTCCAGGTCCGGCGGTTGGTTGGAGCGCGGTTACGGTCGTGCGGCGGTGGAGGAGGGCTGGATTGGCCGGGGGCGAACGGCATCCGGCCTTGGACCGGGGCGAGCGTCTTGAGCGGGGCGATGAACCGGCGTTCCGGGCTCGGCGTAACAGACCTTCGGCCTTGTGAGTCCCAGGACGGCTTTCCGGGCAAGGCCCTCGGCCGGCGCTTCAGCCTCGGCGAACCACCTCGGCTTCCACTTCACCGACCAACACCGTACAACAGATTGTGTACGGTCCCAGTCAATACTCTCATCGTATCGGCGGGCGCACTCTCGACTTGAGGGCAATCGCCGTTTTTTCTTTCGGGGGCGTTGAAAACCGGCTTTGGGGGCCCCAGGCCGCGCCAGGTTGCGGGAGATGGAAGTTCCGATTGCCGGCCGCGAAGATCCAAGAACGGAACCACGATCTGGCTGACCTGCTTGGCGGCCATGCGAAACCACCACAATCGGATGTGCGGCGAGGGAAAGCGGGATACGATCCCAATGCGGCGCCAGGAAGGCATTGCCCTCAAACCCTGGAGCCCGCCGGCGCGCGGCCTCCTGACCGGCGGCCGCCGGCGCGAGAACTTCGGCGCGGACATCCGCGCCAAAACCGGCGTGATCGTGTAGCAATTGTGCTACCAGGATTCGGACTTCACCGTGGTCGAGCGGGCCGGCGAAGTTGCAGGCCGGCGCGATTGGTAGGTTACCGCCCGGGAGGCGGATCGTGGCGCCAACGACGCCAACGCCAACATGGTGGCTTGTCAGCCCATGCTATGATGCGCAAAGTGGCAGCCGCCGAGGTAGCGGGTACGGCGAGGGGGAACCGTGTGGGGTGGTTAGTTCGTGCCTCGATGCTACTGGGCGGGGTACTGTCCGCGCAGGTGGCGACGCTGACGATTGCGCCGCCGGTGATCACCGAGTGCCGGGGCGGTGTGGGCCACGCGGTTCTTTCCTGGCGGGCGCCGGAACCGGTTGAAGTGCGCGTCGGAGGCGCATCCGGCCCGCCCTTCACGGGCATCGAGCCGGCGGAAGGGTCGGCGGCCACCGGGGACTGGGTCGGCGACGGCATGAAGTTCGCCCTCGTCTCCGCGAGCGGCGTGCCCTACGCGGAAGCCGTCGCGCGCGTGGATTGCGGCTCCGCGCTGCCGCTCCTGGGCCAGGGTTTGGAACGCCTGGGTTACTTGCCCTTGCAGGTGGGCAACCGCTGGGTCTACCGCAACAACAGCCGCGTCGCCACTTCCACTTACACGACTCAGACCATCGTCCGTAGCGAGGAGCGCGGCGGCGAGACCTGGTACGTCGCCGCCGTGGGCGATTCCGAAATCATGTACCGCACCGATGCCGAGGGCCGCATCTTCCGTTGGGCGGGCGGCGAAGAACTGCTCCTCGACCCCCATCCGGCGCCGCGCCCGGAAGCGCTGCTCAAAGTGGAATCCAGGCGGGGCCCCACGGCCACGGCCTTCGGCTGGTTTCCAGCCGCGGTGGACTACAACCGCATGCAACCACTTCTTTTTGAGCGCGGCACTTACGTTGCGGGCCTCGGGCTGGTCTCTTCCACGAGTAACATCGTCGCCGGCTCCTCGGGCGGTTTCTCCAACTCGGCCGAACTGGTCGAGGCGCGCATCGGCGGGCGGCTCTGGTTCCGGCAGCCGGCGCCGGCCCTGGAGTTGGCCGTGGAGAGCACAGTCCTGGAAGTCACTGCCAAACGCGTCGCTAACTGCGCCGTGCCCTGTTACTTCGTCGCCTGCGGTATCGCCGGCGGCTCCGATCCGCCGGGAACTTACAAGCCGTGTTTCCGGGTGCGGGTGGGCCTGGAGCGGCAGCCGGCGGGGGTTCTCGAACTGGCGCTGGTGGATGATCGCGAGCGCGTGGCGACGCGCGTCTCGGTGCCGGCCCCGGCGCGCCCGGACGATGTCATCCAATACCAACTGCCGCTCTATGCGCAGCCGAACCAGCCCTTTCCCGCGGGCGCCTACCGGCTGACGGCGCGGTTACTGGCCGAAGGCACGGAGACGGCATCGGCTAGCATTGCCGTGCGGATCGAGTAGTCACAAGTGGGTCCCCTTTTCCGTCAGGTCCAACTGGTGGGCCTTTCTTCCGCCGCCCGCGGTCTTCGCCGCCGATTGCGACCGTCCGAGAAGTAACTTGGCCAGCGCGATCGACCGGTCCGCCAGCTCGCGCGCTCCCTTTCCTCGGCCGACCAGCCGCGCGAGTGAGCGATGAAGGGAAACTGCGGAAAGCAGTAGCCGAGTTCCGCGAAGAACGCCAGCATCTGGCCGGCAACCGCCTGGACGTTGTCCTGACCTCCGGTGATGATAAAGCCCGCCACCTTATCGCGAATCAGAACGCTGTCCCGGATGGTGATCTGGTTCTGAACACAGTTGAGCCGCTCGGCCATCTTAAAGTACAGAGAGCTGGCGGCGCCCCATCGAATCGGGGTGGCAACGATGATTACATCGGCCCAATGCACCAGCGCTTCGTAGACCTGCTCCAACTGATCGCTCGGGTCCATCTGCGTAATCGAGCAGGGCCAGGTACAAGCCTGGGCGCTCTTGGAATAGTAGCCTTCGCATGGCCGAAAGTGGAGATCGTTCAATTTGATGAGCCTGGTTTCGCACCCCTGTTCGCCGGCCTGCCGGACGGCCACTTCCAGCAGGGCTTCGGAGGTTGAATACCTCGGATTCGCGGCATCCATCGCGGTTGTGGACAAGCCCGCGACGCGAATCGGGCCGGCCTCGCGGTGAACCGGCCGCGCCAGCCGGTGACGCTCATGCGGCTTCTTGTGCCGCCCGGTGGCCGGCTCCCCGCGGACCCACAACCGTCCGTCTGCGACCGTGATGTCGTGGCGCGGCACGGCGTCGTCTTCGTAACCCGGCTCGCTCTCCCCTGTAACCCGATGGAACTTCCAGTTGTGCCAGGGACAGACAATGTAGTCGCCGTCCAAGCGGCCCTTTCCCAGCGGACCGGCGGCGTGATTACAGATCCCGGAGACCACTCCGAACCGCCCGTCCTGGTGCGAAACGGCAATCTTCGCGCGGCCAATCGCGGCCTCCGTCAGCGATCCTTCCGGGAACGCTTGAACCGGACCGAGGTCGATCCAATCCTTGTCTTCCATGGAACCAGATTATCTCACGGCTTTTCGAAAGGCGCCTGTGTGCGAGACAGGCCTCGGAGCAGCCGGCAGGTGGGCGATTTTCGAGAGTGTCCCGAAATAAATGGACCATACCAGGCTGACGCATTTTCTCAGTTGCGCCGGATCCAGATGGGCGACGACCAGGCCATCTGATCGTCGATCTGGATCAGGCGGACGTAGTAGTAGCTCTCTTTCGGGCCCGCCGGCACGTTGTCGGCGAAAGTGAAGCTCACATCCTTCGCCATGGGCTGCCGGGTGTGAACGAAGGTATTGTTCTTGATGATATCGATCTGGCGGATGGGCCGCGTGCCGATCGCCTTGACGACCAGCCTGACGGGCCCGGCGGCCTCGCCGATGTCACCCTGAATGTACTCGACGTTGCCGGTCTGGAGGCGATAGTCGAGGATGATGTTGTCGGTTGCGCCGTAGGAGTGGCGCTTCTGCATGGCGTCGATCAGGCCCTGCCGCGAGAAGTCCTGGGCCAGCGTGCAGGCGTAGGAAATGTGCGTGGAAATGTGGTCCGAGCTGGCCTGGACCCCCAGCTTGTACCCTTTCTCCCAGGCGTTCCAGACGTAGCCCAGCGGGCGGAAGCCGCCGGGCTGCATGGTGGGGTTGCCCTCATAGGCCGCTTTGGGCGCGCCTTCATACTCGGCCGACACGCGGTCGCCCTGATAGATTTCGACCAGCGGTTCGACTTCCTGACCGTTGTCCCGCCAGTCGGTGCCCATGTTGCCGGCGGAGGTGTGCGGGATGGCGATGGCTTTCAGCCGCCGCAGGTAGTCGTAGAGCGACCGCGCGCCGGTTTTGCCGGTAGCCTCCTCTCGCGGAGTGGGCAGGGTGGGGTTGCCGCGCACCGCGAACAACACGTTGCGGTGGCCGTTGGGATAGGAGACCGCCCGCTCGTAGGCGCACAGCGGGACGAAGGCCCCCCGCAGCATGAAGACGTCGGCGGCCTGCTGCTCGAGCCAGTTGACGTACTCCAGATCCGGCCCCGAAAGGTTGTTGTGATCGGATATGCCGAGAAAGTCCAGAGACGCGGCGTCGAGCGCGTACCGGTAGCCGTCCAGCAGGCTGCCGTCGTTGTGGCCGTCGAATGAAAACTCGGTGTGGCGGTGCGTATCGCCGCGGTAGATGCGGTAGGTGGCCGAGCCCGACTGGACGGCATAGCCGCGGATGCGCGCCAGGTCGGCCGCCTCGTCGGCGTGGGTGGACCAGGTGTTCAACTTGGGCGTCGTCCGCGGCTTCAGTTTCGGTTCGGCGGCCGGCCGCGAAATCCTCGGCAGCGCCCCGGCGTAAACGTCGGACCGCTGGAAGAGGAATTGGTCGAAGTCGCGGTTGTCGGTGGACCAGGCGGCGTACATCCGGCCCTGGCCGTCGGAGGCGAACCCGCCACGGGCGTCGGTGCGGCCCTGGCTGAAGGGCAGGAACAGCGGCTCGCTCCAGCGGCCGCCTTCATAGGCCACGCCCCAGATTTCCCAAGCCGCGCGGTGGGCGATGGAAGTGGACGGGGTATCGGCAAAGCGCTGGACGCGGTGGCGGAAGAAGGCCCACACGCGTCCGCCGGCGTCGGCCTGCAACACGGGCAGGTCGTTGTAGCCCTGCATCTGGGCCGGCAGGGACTTCTCGATGTCCGCCACCGGCTCCTCCCAGCGCGCTCCCGTGTAGACCGCCACGGCCATCCAGCGCGAGCGGTACAGCGCCGTAGCCTGCCGCGTCAGCAGAAACCCGACGTCCTTTCCCCACTGGAAGCCGCTCTCGTTCCAGGCCGCCCAGAGACGGTTTTCCCGGTCGCAAGCCAAGCTGGCATGGGCCTCGAACTTGAGGGTCTCGGCCACCGGGATGGGCTCGGACCACTTGCCGTTGCCGAATTTCCGCATGCGGATGTCGTAGTTGCCCTTTTCGTATGTGTCCCAGGCGACGTACACGTTTCCGATGCGGTCGGCGGCGATGGCCGGTTCCCACTCGTTGGCGCGCGATGTGGCCACCAGTTCCGGCTCGGACCAGGACGAGCCGTCATAACGCCGCGCGAAGATGTCCGACTGGCCGTTGCGGAATCCCTGCCACGCCAGCCAGAGATTTCCGCTCGAATCGGTGGCGAGATTGGGGAACACATCCGGGCCGGCATCTTCGGTCAGTCGCTGAACCGCGGACCAGGCGGCGCCGTCGAAGCGCCTGCCGTAGAGGTCCCAGTTGCCGTTCACCTGGGCCGACCACACGGCCCACGGCCGCCCCTTGCCGTCGCGGCCCATCTTCACCAGGAAAACGTCCGAGGGGGCTTCGGTGACCGTCTGAACCGGGCCCCAGTTGCGCCCATCGTAGCGCCGCGCCAGCACCTGGTTGGCCTTGTCACGGTAGGCCACCCAGCTCAGCCAGACTTCGCCATTGGATCCGCTCAGCATGGTGGCGAAGTCGCCCTGGTGGTCCTGGGACGAGAGCATTCGCGCGGCCGCCACGCGGTCCACCACCACGCGCCCGCCGAGAAAGGAAGCCGAAGCGCCGGCGCGGATTTCGGCGGGCGTCACCTGGAAGGCGCCCTGCTTGGTGCCGAAGTCGATCCTGGTGGTGGCCGTGGCCTTGACATCCACGATCAGCCCGGCCTGGAGCAGATACGGCTCCGGCGGCTCGATCTGCTCCTCCTCGATCGGCCGCCGCACGAAGTTCGGTCCCTTCAGCGTGGCGAGGCGCCATTCCGATTTCCCGACGATCCTGTCGGCGGGGCGCGGGTGCCAATTCCGCAGTGCGAGTACCTCGCCATTGGCTATGCTCAGCGAGCCATCCCAGGGCAGCGCCTCGGTGTCGGCGACGCCGAAGCGCACCAGCAGCGACACGGTGGAATCGTCCACCGCGGCCGGGCCGGGGTCCCTGGATTGCGAAAACAGCGCGCCCCGCTGCCAGACCAGCAGACTGAGCGCTGCCGCCGCCGCGAAAAACGGTATGGCGAATCGACGTCTCACTTCGGATCTCCTTTGACGCAGGTTACCACCCGTGACGAAACAACTGTAGCGACCGCTCCCCGCCGCACCAGCCTGCCGACTCTACGATTCCGACCGAATCACCGGCCGGCGCAAGGGTAACCCGGCCAGCGTCCCGCCCAGCGTGCCGGCGCAGTTGGACAGAATGTCGTGCCACTCGAAGGCCCGGCCCGGGATTCGGAGTTGGAAGAACTCCAGCGCCACGCCCAGGCAGGCCATCGAGAGCACCGCGACCAGGACCCGGCCGCGACGTTTGATCGCCGCCGCGGGGACCAGCGCGAGGCCGACGTAAGCGGAGAAGTGCTCCTGTTTGTCGCTCAGCGGCATCCGCGGGATCATCGAGCCAGGCAGCACGGAGAGCACGATCACCGCGGCGATCATCAGGGGCCAGAGGGCCAGCAGAGCCGTTCGGAGGCTTGGCATCAGGCCCCCCCGGCCGCGGTCAGATACAGATCTTCGCTCACGCGCTCGAGCATCTCCGGCGTGGCCGCCCTGGAACCACTGGCGGAGCAGATCCGCAGCAGGTTGTCGCACACGATGTTGATGGCGCCGGGGATTCCCTGGCAGCGCCGGTGAATCTCGGCCAACAGCGGCGGCGGGAAGATCTCCTGCCGCGGCAAGCCCGCGCATGCGAAACGGTGCGCAATGTAATCGAAGGTCGCCTTCACGGTGAACGGCTTCAGGAAACAGCGGCGCATGATCTGCTGCCGCAACGAGCGCAGGCTCCCGGCTTCCAGGTTGCGATCCAGCTCCGGTTGGCCCGCCAGGACGACCTGAAGCAGTTTCTGGCGGCGGCTGTGCAGGTTGTCCAGCAATTGGATTTCCTCGAGAACCTCCGGGCCGAGATTTTGCGCTTCGTCGATGATCAGGGCGGTGGTTTTCCCGCGCGCGGCCTGCTCGAACAGCAGGCGATTCAGCGCCGTCTGGATTTCCGCTTTCGACCCCTGCGGACAGTTGAGGGCCAGGTCGTATTCCAGCATCTGGTAGAACTCGTCGACCGAGACTCGGGAATGGACCAGGAAGGCGAATTCGACGGATTCTCTGTAGAGATGCTCGGCCAGGCACTTGAGCACAGTGGTCTTGCCAGCGCCGGCCTCGCCGGTCAGAACCGCCAGGCCCCGGCGGCCCTCCACGCCATGAATCAGGCTGGCGAGGATTTCCTTGGACTGGGGGGTCCAGAAGAGCACTCCCGACGACGGAGTGGCCGAGAACGGGTTGTCGGTGAAACCGAAAAACCCGGAGTGGGGCAGCGGGAAAGCCGAGACGGCGGGCAGCGCCGGCGGTGGCACGGCCTCGGCTTCCGGCTCCGGCTCAGGCTCGGCGTTC
>JAUYBU010000498.1 GCA_030693045.1 Bryobacterales bacterium
TTCCAGGGTGCCTCTGTCCCTACCTGGTAATCGACAGATAGGGACAGAGGCACCCTCTCTGGCGCATGGGGGTACTACCCTCGCCATTCCAGGGTGCCTCTGTCCCTACCTGGCCTTGACCTGACGGCTGCCTCGCGCTAGGATAAGAGTGCGGGGTGGAGCAGTCTGGTAGCTCGTTGGGCTCATAACCCAAAGGTCGAGGGTTCAAATCCCTCCCCCGCAACCAACTCTCCCGACTGAAGGGCCTTCGAACCGATCTTTTTGGTGGCCCGCAGTTCCGTCTCCTTCGCGGCGCAGGTGTCGCAGGCGGCTTTGAACGCTTTGCGCTCTCTCGAATTCGCCTTTTTCGCGCAGTTATCAGTCTTCACGCAGGACGCCAGCTCGACCTGGCATCCATTCGCTGCTGTCGCCACCCAAATGCCGCAAGAAGCGCGGCAGTATGAGAATCCTGGGAAAACGTCTCATCACCGCATCTCTCGCACATCTCAAGCTCTTCTGGTCCCGGACACTCGCGGACCGGCCGCCCGGAGCCTACGCCCCCTTCTTCCCGGATGGCCCGGGCGGCGTTGGCTTTTTCGCCTTCTGGTTCCTTGCATAGCAGCTATCGTACGCGGCTTGGCACGCTTTGCACTCTTTTGAGCCTGGCTTCTTCCCGCAGTCATTCGCCATCTTGCACGCCCTCAGCGCACCTCCGCAATCCTCCGCTGCGATTGCGGTCCACAAGCCGCACAAAAGCACCGGCACGACAAGGACTCTCACGAAACGCATCATTGGCATAACCTCCCTGGAATTCAAGCTTATCAACCAACGGCAGAATATCACGGGCAGGGGTAGCGATCAAACGATCGCGTCCAAGTCGTTAGCACGTGAGCACCGCGACCGCGCAGCAGGAAGGCGCCCGTGATCGCCCCAACGGAGAGCATCGGGCCGCGGCTGCAGGTTTGGCGTCGAGATGAACCCTGAAGGGGACCACCAGTGCGTTCGAAGCGTTGCAGTCCCCCGCAACCAAGACCGAAATCCCGGTCTGCCACTGCCGCTTACTCTTCGATGGCGGGAAGCAGGTCCGTCTTGCTGAAGTCGATCCCTTTGAACAACACGGGTTCGCGCAGCGCCTTGGCTAACGCGTACGTGAAGCAGTCGCCGAAGTTCAAGCCGGCCGGATGGATCCCTTTGCCGAATGAGCGGAAAGCCTGCCGAGCCAGCCGAATCTGCTGCACCGTTACCGGCTCCAGCCGAATCGAGAACTCCTCCAGAAAAGTATCCAGCATGGCGCGCCGAACTTCATCCCCGTGACGGTCCACGAAGATAGCCGCCTCCAGGTAACCGGCCACTGACATGCGGACCGTGTCGGCGTCCTCGATGGCCTTGGCAAAGGCGGCCGCTTCGGTTTCCTGCAACAAGATTGCGAGCAACGCGGAGGTGTCCAGAATCATCGGGGTAAACCGTCGTCGCCATAAAGCAGGTCGGCATGATCGCTAGAAGCGCATTCCGGCGGCATGCCGCGGGCAAATCGGTCCGCGAAACCCAGAATTCTTTCGGTTGTCGTCTTTTGCCCCTTCTTTTGGCGTTCCTGTTTCAGCCTCTCTTCAAGCGCGCGGATCACGGCCGTGGTGAGGGTCTCCCCGGTCAGCTCCGAGAGCCGGGTCGCCAGCTCGTGGGCACGAGGATTCTTTAAGTTCAGGCTCACTACACCATTCTACCCCATTAAGGTAGAATAAGAGAAGGGCCCTGGCTTGGCATCCGACTGCACAACGGCGGCGGTAAGCCTATGCATGGTCGCGCAAGTTCAGCCGGAACGAAATCAGCAGCGCGTTCGGAGCGTTGCAGTCCCCCGCAACCGACTTCCTCCGCCTGTTACCCTCGCTCCTCTAACGTTTTGGCTCCCCCATCCTGACTTCCGCCTTTCCGATGAGGCGCAACCGGGGCCGCCGGCCACGACCGGCGCGTTGAAGGGCCATAGAGTTCGGTTCCGGACAATTCCCTAGAATTAGTCGATTTTTTGCCGATATGAAATATATTTTTGGTCGATATGAAATGCGAAGGGTGGGAATAGAGTGCTTGAACCCGCTCCTCCAGGTGACAAGTCAGAATTGACGTCTTACACCTGTAAACTATAGAAAAGCCAAGCTATTATAGGATCTTTCAGCTCGTTCAAGTAGTTGCCATACTACCGTTAACAGGTCCGGATGCCGCCAATAATGCGTCTCATTTGGGTGTCGGTCGCGCTGCCGGATCCGGAGTCGCCTCTACTATCCAAAGCTCTTACTGGCTGTTCCTGCGAACTGATTGCCGCGCCCCTGGATGCCCTGGCGCACCTGAAATCCGCGGGTGCGGACGCGATTCTGGCCAGTTTCCCGCTGCCGGACTGGACTCCGGCCGAATTCTTGGAGGAGATCCAGCGCGTGGACCCCAGGACTCCGGTCCTGATCCACGACCCCGAAGCGACCGCTGCCGACGCCTTTCGCCTGGGTGGCATGGGCGCCTATTATTTCTTCGACGGCCCACTCGATCCGAGCGACCTCGCCCAGCGCCTGGAGGCGGCCGTCGAGCAGGCCCGCTCGCGGGACCTGAAACACCTGGGTGCGGCGCTTTCCGGGGGGGCCTGGAAGAACCTGCTGGTGGGGGAGAGCCGGGCGATCGAGAATGTCGTCGAGGTGATCCGCCTGGTCGGAGCGCGGCGCTGCACGGTTCTGATCACCGGGGAGACCGGCACGGGCAAGGAGATGGCGGCGCGAGCTCTGCACATGGCGGGGCCCCGGGCTCAGCGGCCGCTGGTAACCGTGAGTTGCAGCGCCCTTCCCGAACACCTCCTTGAAGCCGAGTTATTCGGCCATGTAAAGGGGGCCTTCACCGGGGCCATCAACAACCGCATCGGACGGTTCGAGCAGGCCGATGGCGGCACCCTGTTCCTGGATGAGATCGGAGACATGCCCCTGGATCTTCAGGTCAAGCTCCTGCGGGTGCTTCAGGAGCGTGAATTCCAGCGTCTGGGCAGCTCGGAAACGATCCGGGTGGACATCCGGGTGGTGGCCGCGTCGAACTGCGATTTGCCCGAGAAAGTGAAGCAGGGGAAGTTCCGGGAGGATCTTTACTACCGGCTAAACGTCGTTCCCATCACCATGCCCTCCCTGCGCGAACGCCTCAGCGACGTACCTTTGCTGGTGGAGCACTTCATCCAGAAGGTCTGCTGGCAGGAGGGGCTGCCTCGAAAAGCGATCCGAAAAGAAACGCTGGATCGCCTATGCTGCCTGGCCTGGCCCGGCAACGTCCGCCAGTTGGAGAATTCGGTCGAGATGGCCATCGCCCTAAGCGGGGACCGGGAGGTCCTGTATTCGAGCGATTTCCCGAGCTCTCCCAGCGTCCACGCCAAGCCCGTCCGCACGGCAAACTCGCTCATCATCGCGATACCCGACCATGGGCTGGACTTCGAGGGGACAATGCGAAACATCGAGCGCAATACCCTGGATCAGGCTCTTCGGAAAGCGGGCGGCAACAAGCAGCGGGCCGCCGACATGCTTCACATGAAGCGGACCACGCTTTCGGCCAAGTTGCGGAGCCTGGATTCGCGGACGGTTTGCACGCGGTAGTAGCCCGCCTGAGGGTAGCGCCGCGCTGGGCGGCGAGGCCCGGACGCTCGCCTTTTTCGGTGGGACCGGGGGGCGCCCTCAAGTCAAGGGGTTCGACCGCAGGAGCTTCTCCCGGCCCATGATGCGCTGGATCCTCAACCCGTAGTTGCCTTCGATCACGACGACTTCGCCGAGTGCCACGACCGTGTCATTGACGATCAGTTCGACAGGCTCGTCGATGGAACGGTCCAGTTCGACGACCGAGCCCGGGGTCAACCTCAAGACGTCCTGCAGGGGCATTCGAGTACGCCCGAAGGAGACGCTCACGGGCAGCTCGACGCCCCGGAGCAAGTCCAGGGTTTGGGAGTCCCGCGCTTCGCGGTCGCGCTTGCCGGCGCCGCCGGCATCCGGGCCGGAGGCCGGGGCAGACTCCGCGGCCGGTTCCTCCAGGGCTTCGGCGAGCAGTTCCCCGAATGCGGCCAGGATGGGCGCCAGGGCGGTATCGGCGCCGTCGAGCCGGACCGTGCCAAACCGGGTTCCGTCCGGCGGTTGCTCCAGCTCCCGTCCCGTGCCGGCAATCACGGTGCGCTTCGTGCGTTGGCCCATGGCCTGAGCCAGGGCCGAAAAGGACTGGCTCAGAATCTCCAGACAAGTGCGTCGGGCTTCCTCGGGCGGGGGTTCCTCCACCCCGGCGGCGCGCAACGCCCGCCGGGCCATCTCGGTCCAGGTCTCTTCCGGTATTCCCACCCAAACGGCGGGTTCCGGCGTGAGATCGAATCCCTGTTCCCACCACAGCATCTGGCCGGCGGGCGCTGGCGAGTCCGCGTCGACGGGCTCCGACATCCATTCCACCGAGGAGACCTCTCCGGTCATGGAGTCCAGCGCGCCGGCCAGCGCCGCCGCCCAGGTTTGCCCCAGCCACTGGCCCGCCGCTTCCGCGCCGGCTTGATTGTGTGGTTCCATTGCCGCTACCTCCCACGCTCGACAGGCCAGCGCTTCTCAAGATACGCTCGCAGCCGGAGAACGGCCTGCGACTTCAACTGGGAGATGCGCGAAAAGTGAAATTTCATCACCTGGGCGATCTCCCGCAGGGTCAGTTCTTCCTGATAGTAAAGGCTCAACACCGTGCGTTCCACCGCCGGCATCTTCTCGATCGCCCCCGCCAGCAGCTTCTCCAATTCGGAAGCCTCGATCAACCGCGAAGGCCAATTCTCTTCACTGTCGGCCACCATCTCCAGCAGGTTTCTGCCGTCCTCGCGCTCGAAGCCGTAGTCCAGACTTCTGAGCGTAACGCCGCGGACATCCAGGAGCCATTCCCGGTACTCTTCCAAATCCAGGTGCAACTCGGCGGCGATTTCCTCTTCGGTCGCCGCCCGTCCTAACTTCTGCTCGGCGTGCGAAATGGCCGCCTCGATCAGCTTGGACCTCCGCCGCTGGTCCCGCGAAGCCCAGCCCAGTCCCCGCAGGCTGTCCAGGATCGCCCCCCGGATTTTGTGCTCGGCGTAGGTGCACAGTTTGACGTTCCGAGAAGGATCGAACCTGTCGACCGCTGCAATCAGCCCGATGATCCCCGTCGAGATGAGGTCATCCAGGCTGATGCTGTCGGGCAACCGCTCGTGTATCCGCCTGGCAATCAGGCGGACCTGCGGCAGGCGCTCCAGGATCAGGCGCTCTCGCTCGGCGGAGGCTTCCTCGGTTGTGACGTAAGAATCCATGGCTCAGACGGGATTCCCGTCCGCAATCGTCTCCGGCGGCGAAGGCTCGCTAGCCGGAGTTCTCCAGCAACACCACTTCGACCGCCTGGTCCTTGGCGACCCCTTTAAGATCTCCCGGCGCCTGCCGGCCTGGGTGGCCGAAATATCTCCACGCGGACCTACACATTAGTCTGATCGGCACATTCGGCCCAATCCTCGCGCCATTTTCCGCGCATGGGTTCCGGCCGGGGCGCGACTGAAGTCGCATCCCCGGCAACAGACCCCGCGACCGCCTCGTATTCACCGGAGGTCGGTCTTCCTCTACTGGATCACCCCCAGCGAAACCACCTTGATGCCCGGGGGCACTTCGCTGTGCGACAGGAAGAACACGTTCGGCAGCGAGGCTTCCACAATTTGCCGCAGGAAATATCGCGCTCCGGAATTGGTCACGGCGATCAGGGGTGTCCCGGGCGCCCCGATCCGGCTTCCGATGCGCTTCAGGATGTCCTGGATGGACTGGGGCGCCAGCGCCACGTGGCTATTCTGCTCGCTGTGCTCGACCGCCGACTCCACGCTTTGCTCGATGGAGGGCTCGACGAAGTAGGCGGGCAGATCGCCGGCCGTGTTGAGATACGGTTTCACCACCGTCCGCCGGATGACCTGGCGCACGTATTCGGTCAGCAACACGGGATTCCGGGTGAGGCCGGCGCCCTCGCCGAGCGCCTCCAGGATCGTGACTCCGTCGCGCACCGAGACCCGTTCGCGCAGCAGGTTCTGCATGACCCGCTGCACGGTGGCGAGCGTGAGCAGTTTGGGCACCAGGTCCTCGACCACCTTGGGGTTGTCGGTCGCCACCCGCTCGACGAGTTTCTTGGCGTCCTGCCGCGAAAACAGCTCGTGCGCGTGGCGGCGGACCAGTTCCGCCAGATGGGTGCCGAGTACGGTCACGGCATCGACCACCGTGTAGCCGGCCGACCGGGCCAGATCCGCACGATCCCGGGAGACCCACCAGGCGGGCATGCCGAAGGCCGGCTCGCGCGTGGGCTGGCCGTCCTTAAGGGGTTCCGCCTTGCCCGCGGGGATGGCCAGGTCCTGGTCCAGATACAACTCGTATCGCGCCAGCCGCTCACCCTTCAGCAGGACCGCGTATTCCCGGGAGCCGAGCGACAAGTTGTCGGTCACCCGGACGGCCGGGAGAAGATATCCGAGTTCGCTCGCGATCTGCTTCCGGATGCCGGCGATTTTGCGCAACAGCGGGGAGTCGGCGCCGCCCTCGACCAACCGCACCAGTCCCAGGCCGACTTCCAGGGCCAGGGGTTCGACTTTGAGGAGTGTTTCCAGGTTATCGCGCGCCTGCGCGGGTTTGGCCGCGGCGGCCGGCTGCTGGAGCGCCGCGAGATTCCGCTGGCGCATTTTCCAGGCGGTAATTCCCAGGCCGCCGCCCAGCAGCAGGAACGGGATCTTGGGCAATCCCGGGAACGCCGCCAGCGCGACCAGCACGCCGCTGGCGAGCAGCAGCGGTTCGGCCTCCCCGAAGACCTGCCGGCGGAAGTCGGCGCCCAGCCGGGCGTCGGTGCTGGCGCGGGTGACGATCAGGCCGCCCGAAATCGAGATCATCAGGGCCGGGATCACGGTCACCAGGCCGTCGCCGATGGTGAGCACGGTGTAAGTTTCCACCGCGCGCCGGAAGTCCATGCCGTGCTGAAGGAGGCCGATCAGGAAGCCGGCCACGATGTTGATGCAGGTGATCAGAAGGCTGGCCACGGCGTCGCGCTGGGTGAACCTGGAGGCGCCGTCCATGGCGCCATAGAACTCGGCCTCGGCGGCCAGTTGCTTGCGCCGGTCGCGCGCCTCGGCCTCGTCCATGATGCCGGCGTGCAGGTCCGCGTCGATCGACATCTGCTTGCCGGGCATCGCGTCCAGCGTGAAGCGGGCGGTGACCTCCGAGATGCGCACCGCGCCGTGATTGATGACCACGTATTGGATGGCGATCAGCATCAGGAATATTACGGCGCCGATGATGTAGCTGCCCCCAACCACGAAATTGCCGAAGGCCTCGATCACATGGCCCGCGGCAGACGTGCCGGTGTGGCCGTTAAGCAGAATCAGCCGCGAAGAGGATATGTTCAACGCCAGCCGGAACAGCGTGAGCAGCAGCAGCGTGGTGGGGAAGACGCTGAAATCCACCGGACGCTTGATGTACATCGCTACCATCATCACGATGACCGACATCGTGATGTCGACGGAGATCAGTATGTCCAACAGGAAGCCCGGCAGCGGGACCACCAGGGCCACGATGATCCCCAGTACCGCCATCGGCACGGCCAGATCGGCCATTTGCGCCGTCGAGAGGACGTCGGACAGCTTCCATCCGCCGGGCGCCGCGATCGCTTTGGTTTGTGCCATCCGCTTATTCCTTTTACCCCGGCATCCTGTACCGCTTGCTCACGCGCGCGGCTCGGTAGGCGTTTCCGAGCCGCGACCGTCAGGGAGCGGCCCTTTCACGACAGACCCTTACCCCGGCGTCCGGCCGTGCATCAGCCGGTAGATGTAGGCCAGAATCTCGGCTACCGCCCGGTACAAATGGACCGGGATCTCCTGCCCGACCGCGACGTTCTTATAGAGCGCTTGCGCCAGCAGCGGGTTCTCGACCAGCGGCACCTGGTGCTCGATGGCGATCTCCCGAATCCGCCGCGCCATGTAGTTCTTGCCCTTCGCCACCACCAGAGGCGCCGCCATGGATTCCATCTGGTAGCGGATGGCCACCGCATAGTGGGTGGGGTTGACGATCACGGCGGAGGCGGTCTTGACTTCCTGCATCATCTGGCGGCGCGCCATGTCGCGTTGCAGCCGCCGGATTTGGGCCTTGATCTGCGGGTTCCCTTCCTGCTCCTTGCCTTCGTCGCGAAGGTCCTGCTTGCTCATGCGCAGGTCCTGCGTATAACGGCGCCGCTGCTTGACGAAATCGATCACGCCCAGAACCAGGAACACGCTCGCGGCTTTCCACAGCAGCCCCATGAGGGAGCCGGTCAGCCGCTGCAGCCCGCCTTCCACGCTCGCCAGCGGCATGGCAATGTAGATGGCAAGATTGTCCTGGATTATGTAGTAGACCACCATGCTGAACAACGGCAGCATGAATACGGCCTTGACCAGCGCAAAACTGTTTTGCCGTAACATCTCCGGAAGCCGTGACATCGGGCTCAGGCGTTTCAGGTCCGGCATGAGCTTGTTCAGGCTGAAGCCCAGACGGGTCATGCTCAACTGGGCCGCCAGGCTCACGGCCAGAAGCACTCCTCCCAGCGTGAGCAGCGGGATCAGGCAACTCCACAGCGCTTCCTGGCAGAGTTTGGCCAGTTCGGCGGGTCTTGCCTCCTGCCGGAAAGCCCGCTCGATCAGCATGTGGGTGGTGCGCTTGGTCTGGGCCAGCCATGTTCCCCCCCATTTCGACAGAATCCACACGAACGCCAGGAACTGGACCGCGCTGACGAATTCCTTCGACGAAGAGAAGTTCCCCTCGGTGCGGGCTTTCTCGACCCGCCGCTGGGTGGGTTGCTCGGTTTTTTGGGACTTGTCCGACATGCGTCTTCATGCGGCCTCGGGGTGCCTCAGGGGTTCTCGATTACCGCCCGCAGGCCCCTGAAGACCTGCCCCCCGTAGGCGCCGAGCATCCGCGGAAACATCGGAACGATCCAGGCCAGAATCGCGACCGACGCCAGCAGCTTCACGGGGAATGACAGCGTCAGCAACTGCAATTGGGCGTTCAACCGGCCCAACAGGGCCAGTGCCAGATCCATCAGCGTCAGCAATGCCAGGGCGGGAAGCGCCAGTCTCAGCCCGGTGCTGAACATCCCCGTGCCCAGCCGCAGGATCATCTCCACCGCCGGCCCGGAAGCAACGGCGGCGCCCGGCGGGAACGTTTCCAGGCTCCGCGCGAAGATCCTCACCACCTCCCGGTCCAGCCCCAGGGCGAAAAAGATCAAGCCGGCCGCCAGTTGGGCGAATATCAGCAGCACGCCGGAATCCGCCTGGGTCTGGGGATCGACCATGGAGGCGTAGGCGAAACCCGCCTGCAATCCCACCGCCTGGGCCGCGATCTGAAACGCCTCGGTCACGAAGGCCACTCCGATGCCGATCAGAATCCCGAGGCCGGCGTCGAGCAGCAACCAGCCCAGCAGCCGGCCCATCGAGAACTGCTCCGGCACGCTGGGCCATTGCGGGAAAAGAACCACGGTCACCGCCAGACTCAGTACCACGCGCGCGACCGCGGGACCTTGCCGCACGCCCGGCAGCGGGACAAAGGTCAGCGCCGCGGCCACGCGCGCCAGCACCAGAAGGAAGCCGTAGAGCGTGGCGAGGGACAGCGTCAGCTCAGTGTGCATACCGTCCCAGGTCTCCCAGGATGGAGATGGTGAAGGCGGATGCGCTCTTGAACATCCACGGCATCAGAAGCAGGAGCCCCACCAGGAACGCAACCAGCCGCGGGACGGCGCCGAAGGCGGTGTCCTGGATGGAAGTAATGATTTGGACGAAGCTGACCACGATGCCCGCCACAAAACCGATGGCGAGCAGAGGGGCGCCCAACCAGAAAGTCTCGATCAGCGTCCGCCGCAGAACTTCAACTGCCAATTCGGGAGTCATATTTCAGCCATCCACCTTGAAATGCCGGCTTCCTTAATAGAAGCTCTTGACCAGTGAACCCACCGTCAGGTTCCAGCCGTCCACCAGAACGAACAACAGGATCTTGAAAGGCGCCGAGATCATCACCGGCGGTAGTTGGACCATGCCCACCGACAGCAGCACCGAGGCGATCACCAGGTCGATCACCAAGAATGGCAGGAACAGCACGGCCCCGATCTGGAAGCCCGTCTTGAGTTCCGAAAGGATGTAGGCCGGGAACAGGATCTTCAAGTCGAGGTCGGCAGCCTTGCGCGGAGCGGGCGTTTTCGAGATCTCCAGAAACAGGGCGATGTCCTTTTCCCTGGCGAAGCGGAGCAGGAAAGTCCGCATCGGCTTGGCGCCTTCGTCGAGGGCCTGCGACAGGGTGATCTGGTTGTTCTCGAGCGGGGCCCAGGCCTTTTCGTAGAGTTCCATGCCCACCGGTTGCATGATCAGAATGGTCAGGAACAGGGCCAATCCCACCAACACCTGGTTGGAAGGAGTCGATTGAGTCCCCAGCGCCTGACGCAGGAAGTGCAGCACGATCGTGATTCGCAGGAAAGGGGTCACCGAGACCACTACCGCCGGAAGCAGGGTCAGCAACGTCAGCATTACAACAATCTGCAGCGGCATGCTGAGCGTTGCGCCGGCTTTGCCTCCCGGCGCGGCGATCTGGAAAAGCGGAGTGGGAGCCGCGGCCGCCTGGCAGGCGATCGCGGAGAGAGAGAGCAGTCCGGCCGCTCGCAGCAGTTTCATCGGGCGGCCTCCTCCGGGTTGTCGCTTCGCCCCTCGGCGGTGTCCAGCAATGCCAGACCCGAGGGAGAGCGGCCGAGCAGGAGGGTCCGGTTTCCCAGCCGCACCAGGTGCAGCGAGTGCTGCGGAGTCAGCGACAGGCGGTCCAGCATTTCGAGCCGGCGAGGCCGGCGGACGCCCAGCAGGTTCGCCGCCGCGCCCGCGAAGCCCTTGCGGCGGAGCCATAGCAGGGTCCCCGCAAGAAGAACGGCGACCAGCCCCACCGCCAACATCTGTTCCGTCCAATTCATCTGTGCCCGATTCGTCTTCCCGGCCGGCGGCGGGAGTTCGGCCTGCCCGGCCTCTACTCGCCCCTAAAACTCGTGATGCGCACACCCACCGAGTTTTCCATCACGATGACCTCGCCGTAGCAGACCAGCGCTCCGCCGACGCGGATGTCGATGTTCTCCCCCGCCGACCGGGGCAGCGCTACCACGCTCCCCTCTTCCAGCGCCAGAATATCGCCGAGCTTCAGCATCGGCCGGCCGATCTCCACTTCGATCAGCACCGGCACGTCGGCCAGCTTGGCGATCTCCTCCATCGGCGTCATAGCGCATCACCTCCCGGCGGCCATCGAAGTGGGGCGGGCTTCAGCCCGCGCGAGGGGGGCGCCCTCTGGGCCGGGCCTCGCAATGGCCGGGCTGAAGCCCGGCCGCGGCCCGGCCCAGGGGGCGCCCCGCCGCCCCACACGCAGCCCCGTTGGAACGACTTTCAGCACGGATCCTTACCGCTTCATGTTGATGGTTTCCTGGCTGATGTCATCGACCGTCGTAACCACGCGGGCGTTGGCCTGGTAGCCCCGCTGCAGTACGATCAGGGTGGCGAATTCCAGGGCGATGTCCACCGTCGAGGCTTCGACGGAACTCCCTAGCACCTTGCCCCTGCCGCCGGTCTGCGGCACTCCGATGGCCGCCGCCGAGGTGAGCGTGGTGGCCTGCAGGTTATTGTTGCCGACCGCCATAAGGGAATCCGGGTTGCGGACGGAAGCGATGGCGAGTTGGCCGACCGCTACCACGCCGCCGTTGGAGTACGTGGCCAGGAGCCGGCCGCCGTCCGCCAAGGTCACTTTTACCAACTGCGAGGGAAGTATGCCGTCCTGCGAGATCGCCGCCATGGCCGAAGGCTGGGCGTACTGGCTTATGGTGGGCGTTCCATCGTCCGAATAGAGGTGCCAGTCGATCGCCAAATCCGCGGCGCCGCTGGTGAGTCCGGGGATGGCTAGCGACACAAGGCCCGGGTCCACGGCGGGAGCCGAGAGCTTTCCTAGACTATCGAAGCTGAGCGTCCCGGTCCCGAGGCTAAACGGATCCGGGGGGGCTCCGCCGCTTATCTCGGCGCCCGGAATCGTCACCTCGTAATCCCATTCGTTGGCGCCCGTTTTTGTGGCTGTTATGGTCAGCACATGAGGAACGCCCAGGGAGTCCACCACTTCCATTGGGGTCGAAAACGTGCCCGTGGATTCGCCCACGACGCCGCTGGCGTTCAGGTTCATACTGAAGGCGAAAGAGGTTGTCGCGCGCGGGGCCCGCAGGGCTCCGACCGGAACAACAATGTTGCTGACCGCGGTGTTCGTGTTCACCACCCCGTCGACCGCCGTCCAGCCCTGTACGCGCTCTCCGGTGAGAGTCAACAGATTGCCCGCGGCGTCGGTCTTGAAGTTCCCGGCGCGGCTGAACAGTTGGCTGCCGGCCGCGTCGCGGAGCACGAAGAACCCGTCGCCCTGTATGGCGGCATCCAGGGCGCCTCCAGTCGATTGCACCGAACCCTGCGCGAACTGGCGGACGGTGTATGGGCGAGTGACTCCAACGCCCACCTGGGTCTCGCCCAGGCCCAGCGACTGGGCCACCAGATCGCGAAATACCACGCTGTTGCTTTTGTATCCCGGCGTGTTCAGATTGGCCAGGTTGTTGCCTACCACGTCTACCGCGGTGGCGTGCGCGCTCAGTGAAGATAGCGCGGTTGCGAATGCCGTGAAAGCCATAATGTTCTCCTGTCTGTCCTTAGTCTTTTGTTATACGGCCCCGGCCGTCCCGGAGCCCTCCGACCCATCGGCGGGGGCCGGCTGGATCGCTCCGCCCGCGGCGAGGGCCTCCAATTGGGTGCGGATGCCGATCAACTGCTCGAGCGAGGTGAACTGCGCCAGTTGGGTCAGAAACTCAACGCCGTCGGCGGGACTCAGCGGATTCTGGTTTCTGATCTGGGCTACCAGCAGTCTAAGAAAATCGTCCTTGCCGACGAGGTCTTTTTCAGTCTTGACGGCGGAGCCAGTCGACGCCCCGTAGGCGGTCTGAGAAGGGTCGGTCCCTGTGAGTCCATTTATGATTGATGCCATCGCGATCCACTCCTGTTGGTTTGATCTGCCGGCAGGCCGAAGCTCTTTTCCCACTCCTCGGTCCAGCCGGATGAACGGTCTTCCTGGTCGGATTGCCGGTGTTCCCCGGAACCTGCCTGATCCTGTCCGGAACGGCCATGGTCGCGCGTCCCTCCGGACAAGTCCGCTTCCTGCGGCACAACGCCGCGCGGTTGGGCCTGGGCGCGGGCGTCGGCGCCCGCCGGCCTCCAGGTCTGGGTCTCAAAGCCCTTCTGGCCCAACTGCTCGACCAACTCCGGCAGTTTTTCCCGGAGCGACTGGGACAGTTCCGGGTTCGAAGTACGGACGGCGACGCGCAATTCGCCGGTCTGCTCCTTCGCCCAGACATCGACATTCGATTCGCGCCCGGCGTTAGGCAGGCGCAAGTGCATTTCGCCGGTCGGCTTGGGGGCCGGCGGTGCAGCCGGCGGCTCGGCAGGCGTCAGAGCTTGTGCCGCCGTAGGAAGGGGCTGGCGAGGGCTCGACGAGGCCGCCGCGCCGGGGCCGGTCGAGGCTCCCGCCGACGTATGGGACAGACCCGGCTGCGAGTTCGAGCGGCCGGGCATTACTTCCTGCAGCCGGGGTGGCTGGTCGTTCTGAGCGTCGCCCGATTGAAGCGCCTTTTCACTCAGGACGCGCGAGCTCTTCGAGGTCTGACCGGGGGGAGAATCGGGCGTTGACTCACCCTCGGTGGAGGTTCCTAGAGCTGGCGCTGGAACGCTCCGCTCAATGGCTGCCTTGGCGGCGGGATGTGTCGACGCGGCCGGGGGGTTCTGCCGGGGCATGCTCGCAGCCTCTGGCGCGGGAGCGCTGGCGGGCGGAGGATTCCGGGGCGAGGCGGGCGGCGGCTCACTCTCGGTGGCGGTTCCCACAGCCGGCGCGGGAGCGGTTCGCTCAGCGACTGCCTGGGCGGCGACGGGTTGTGTTGACGCGGCCGGGGGGGTCGGCCGAGGAGCGGGGCTGGTCGAAGCTGCCGGCAGCCCACTCTCGGGGGCGATTCTCAAGACTGGCGCGGGGACGCTCGGCTCAGCGACTGCCTGGGCGGCGGCTGGTGGTGTTGGCGCGGCCGGGGACCTACCCTCGGGGGCGATTCCCAAAACCGGCGCGGGGACGCTCTGCCCAGCGACTGCCTGGGCGGCGGCTGGTTGTGTTGGTGCGGCTGGGGACCTACCCTCGGGGGCGATTCCCGTGGCCGGCGCGGGGACGCTCGGCTCAGCGACTGCCTGGGCGGCGGCTGGTTGTGTTGGTGCGGCCGGGGACCTACCCTCGGGGGCGATTCCCGTGGCCGGCGAAGGGACGCTCCGCTCACTGACTGCCCGGGCGGCAGCCGGGGACCCACCCTCGGGGGCGATTCCCGTGGCCGGCGCGGGGACGGTCTGCTCAGCGACTGCCTTGGGGGCTGCTGGTTGTGTTGGTGCGGCCGGGGACGCACCCTCGGGGGCGATTCCCGTGGCCGGCGCGGGGACGCTCCGCTCACTTGCCGCCGCGGCGGCGACCGGAGGGTTCTGCCGGGGCACCGGACTGGTCGCGGGATCTTGGGGCGGCGCTGCCGTCACCGGCGTGACGGGCTCCGGACGGGCACCTGCGACGATGCGTGCGGCGAAGGCCAGTTCGGCGTGAGGTCTCGTCGTTGGTCCGGTCGGAGGCGCTGGTTCCGGCGGGTTCGGCGCGTCGGTCACCGTACCCGGCTTTTCCACCGGGCTCGGTCGCGGTGGAGGCGTCGCCGCGGTGAGTTCGACAGGCACGCTCCCAGCCGCTTCCGGTGCGGGGCGCGTTTCGAACATGGGTGCCTCAGCGGGCTTCGCTTCCGAGAGGAAAGGAGGCTCCCGTTTCGAGGTCTCCGGCTGCCACGCGGTCGCCGGTAACTGATCCGGCTGACCGGGTTCTGGGGAAACGGGTGGGGTGAGCGGGGGGGCTTCCAGGGGCGGGACAGATCCATTCGAATGCACCGCCGCCGGCGGCGCGTGCATGGTCGCCGCAACTGGTTGCCAATCCCAGGCCGCCCGGCTAGCCGGCGCTATGGGAGTCTCTTTGGGCACGACGTCCGGCGCGACGCCCCGAACGACAACCGGCACGACACTCGGCGCGACGTCCGGCACAAACCCCGGAGCGATAACCGGCGCGACGTCCGGCGCAACAACCCGAGCGATAGCCCGCGCGATGACCGGCGCAACGTCCGGCGCGACGTCCCGAGCGACAACCGGCACGACGCTCGGCGCGACGTCCGGCACAAACCCCGGAGCGATAACCGGCGCGAACTCCGGCACGGACCCGGGAGCGATAACCGGCACGACGTCCGGCGCGCCACCCCGAACGACAACCGGCACGACACTCGGCGCGACGTCCGGCGGAACAACCCGCGCGATGGCCGGCGCGACGTCCTGAGCGATAGCCCGCGCGATGCCCGGCGCAACGACCGGCGCGACGTCCGGCGCAAACCCCGGAGCGATAACCGGCGCGACGTCTGGCGCAACAACCCGAGCGATAGCCCGCGCGATGACCGGCGCAACGTCCGGCGCGACGTCCCGAGCGACAACCGGCACGACGCTCGGCGCGACGTCCGGCACAAACCCCGGAGCG